>DASTGO010000541.1:0-2038 GCA_035719045.1 Kineosporiaceae bacterium
AGGGCTGAGGGGTGCGGCCCGCCGGCTCGGTGAGGTCCGGCCTGGGGGCGGGGCGGACGGGCGCACCTGCGAGCGCAGCGGCGTAACGGTCGAGCGCCCGGCCGGCAGCTCGTGCTGCGGGGCCGGGCGCCGGGGCGAGGGGTCCCGGGTCAGCGGGACGTCGTCAGGAAGACGGTCAGCCGGCGTTCCAGCCGGTGCCCTGCCGATGCGCGGCCACCCAGGCGGCGGCCTGGGTCCGGCGGCGGAAACCCATCTTGGCCAGCAGGCCGGTGACGTGGTTCTTGACCGTCTTCTCGGCCAGCCCGAGCTCGTCACCGATCTCGCGGTTCGACAGGCCGTCACCGATCAGCTCGAGCACCTTGCGCTCGGTGGGCGTCAGGGACTCGGTGGGATCGGAGTGCGCGGCCTTGCGCCGGGCCATCACCCGCTCGTCGAGCAGGTTCCGGCCGGAGGCCACCGCCCGCACGATGTCGGCGATCTCGGTCCCGCGGACGGTCTTGAGCACGAAGGCGGCCGCACCGGCGGACAGTGCGGCGGCCACCGCCTCGTCGTCGTCGAAGGAGGTCAGGACCACGCAGCGGATCCCGGGGTGCTCGTCACGCAGCCGTCGGACCAGGTCGATGCCCGTCCCGTCCGGCAGTTTCAGGTCGACGACCGCGACGTCCGGACGAACGGCTGCGGCCCGGCGGACGGCGTCCAGCACCGAACCCGCCTCGGCGACGACCGAGAGCATCGGGTCGGCGTCCACCACGTCGACCACCCCACGACGGACGACCTCATGGTCATCCACGACCAGCACCCTGACCACATCGGACCTGTCCACGGCGCAAGGCTACCCATGCTCAGCACCGATCAACCCCATCACGCCACCCGGAGTAATCCCTCGCGCGCCGTTTGCCCCCGTTCGACCACCCTCCGCAAGCCCCAATCCGCAACGGGAGAGCGTCACACCGCCCCTGTCGAGGCCGTTCGGCAGCCAGACGCCCCTCCCCCGGCACCGGCACCAGGGCACCCGGCACCCCCGACCCCGGCACCGGCACCGACCCGGCACCGACCCGGCACCGACCCGGCACCAACACCGGGGACACCCAGGACCCGGGTCAGGAGTGGGCGTCCCGGGGACGGGGCTGGCAGCGGGGGCAACTGAACGAGGAACGGTTCATGAAGGCGTCCCGGCGGATCGGGGTCCCGCAGCGCGGGCAGGGCCGGCCCCCCTGCCCGTACACGGCCAGCGAGCGGTCGAAGTAGCCGCTCTCGCCGTTGACGTTGACGTACAGGCTGTCGAAGCTCGTGCCACCAGCGACGAGGGCCTCCCCCATCACCTCCCGGACCGCGGCGAGCAACCGGGTGGCCGCCGGCCGGGTCAGTCCGGAGGTGGTCCTGGCGTAGTGCAGCCGAGCCCGCCACAGTGCCTCGTCGGCGTAGATGTTGCCGACGCCCGACAGCAGGGTCTGGTCCAGCAGCGCACGCTTGATCCCGGTCCGGCGGCCCCGCAGCCGGTGGACCAGCGCGGCCTCGTCGAGGTGGGGGTCGAGCGGATCCCGGGCGATGTGCGCCACTGCGGGTGGCAGCTCGGGAGCGGAGGGCTGCCAGCTGCCACCGATCCCGGCGGGCAGGCCGTCCGGCGTGGACACCAGCGGCGCGACCGCCAGTCCGCCGAACATGCGCTGGTCGACGAACCGGAGCTGGCTGATCGCCGTCTTCGGACCGCCCACGGCCGGCCCGGCGCCGACGACCTCGATCCGGACCCGCAGATGCCGCTCGTCGGGTGTTTCGTCGCCGGTCAGCAGCAGTTGCCCGCTCATGCCCAGATGGGCCAGCAGCGCCTCGCCGGAGTCCAGCGGGAGCCAGAGGAACTTGCCGCGGCGGACGGCGTCCAGGACGGTCGCACCGCACAACCGGGCAGCGAAGTCCGCCGGTCCGGGCTCATGCCGACGTACCGGGCGGGGATGGAGGACGTCGACGGCACCGATCCGGGCACCGATCAGCCAGCGGGCCAGGCCGCGCCGGACGACCTCGACCTCGGGAAGCTCAGGCA
>DASTGO010000542.1:0-10385 GCA_035719045.1 Kineosporiaceae bacterium
GGCCGGCTCACCCCCGACGGCACGATCGAGCTCGTCGACATCGTCATCGACCTGCACGGTCCCTGGCGCTGACCCTCCCCTCCGTCCGGGCGGACCACGGGCGAGGATGGTGCCCCCTGGAGCACCGGCCCCGCGCCGGACACCATCGCGGAAGGAGTGCGGTCATGCCGGACAGCGCCGCCGTCACCGTCAACAGGCAGGATGCGCTCGCGGTCGTCTCGGTCGGGCCGGGGGACCGGACCAATGCGCTGGGCACCGAGGACTGGCTCCGGCTGGCCGCGGTGATGCGCGAACTCGCCACCGACGACGAACTGCGTGCGGTCGTGGTGACCGGCCGCGACGGGTCCTCGTTCAGCGCCGGATCCCAGGTCAGCGAGTGGATCGGTGCCGAGGAGGCGGACGTCGAGCGCAGCTTCGCCGCGATGGAGGAGGCGCTCACCGCCGTCGAGGACCTGCCGGTGCCCGCCATCGCCCAGGTCCGCGGTGCCGCTCTCGGAGCGGGCTGCCAACTGGCCTGCGCCTGCGATCTGCGGGTGATCGGCCGGCACGCCCGGATCGGGATGCCCATCGCCCGCTGGGGAATCCTCGCCCCGCCCACCTTCGCGGCCCGGATCGCCCTGCTCACCGGACCGGGCGTGGCACGTGACCTCCTGCTGACGGGACGGCTCCTCGGCGGGGAGGAAGCGCTGCGGCTGGGGCTGGCGAGCGCCTGTGTCGCGGAGAGCCGGCTGGAGGGCGAGACCCGGTCGCTGGTCCAGGCCATCACGGCACATCCGGCGCGGGCGGTCCGTGCGGCCAAGCGCGCCGTCGACACCGTGGTGTCGGCCGAACGGGAGCGGCTGCGGTCCCTGCCGCCGACTCCGTCGGTCGACCTCCCCAGCCTGCGGACCGGGCTCGCGACACTGCTCCCCCCGGCCGCTCGGGAGCCCTCGTAGGCGGCAGCCCTGATCCCGCAACGGATCTCGACGGTCGGCCGGGTCGGGCTGCAGCCGGGCTCCGGAGGCGGGCGAGCTCGGGCTTGATCGTCACTGTGCCCAGCTTGATGTGGTGGGTCCGCTGATGTGGTGGGTCCGCTGATGTGGTGGGTCCGCGGGACGGCGATCGTCGCGATGCCGTTCTCCCCGATGTCCGGCGTGGACTTACGTCCAGTGACCCTCCGCAGCGGGGTCATTACACTCGACGATTTGAGCCTGTTTCTCCTGGTGTGGTCGAAAAAGGGCCCACCAGTGGGTCGGGGGCGGGACCAGGTGGGTGCCATGACGTCTCGGGGTCCCCAGGGCCGAACGGCGGCGGGGTCGAAGTCGGCGGGGTTGAAGCCGGAGGCACTGCGGCTGCTGGGATTCGCCGCCGCGGTGGTGGCGTGGGCGCTCGCCACCACTGTGACGGGCTTCGGTCCGGAACAGACGGTGGCCTGGGCGGCACCGGCCGGCTGGGCCACCGCGATGCTCGTGCGGGTCCGCCGGGGCCTGCGGCCGGTGTACGCGGTGGTGCTGCTGCTCATCACGGTGAGGCTGCGACTGGTCTGGGGCCAGCCGGCCGATCTGGCCGTGGCCCACGGCGTGGCGAACGCCTGCCAGGCACTGGTGTTCACCTGGCTGACGTCCCGGCTCTGCCCGGACATGGTCCAGCTGGACCGGCTGAGCCGGGCCGGGCAACTGCTCGGACTGTCGGCCGTGGCCTCGGCGGCAGGCGGTGCCGTCTTCACCCTCGGGCTCGTCGTCGAACTGCTGGTCGGACCGGTCATCACGCCCGTCGGGCCACTGACCGTCCATGACACGGTGATGTTGGGGGTCGTGCGGGCAGGTGCGGGCCTGTTGGGACTGCTGACGCTGGCCCCGGCAGTGTTCCGGGGCGCCCGCAGCCTGGTGGTGTCGCTGCGCCGGGGCCCCATCCTGGCGGCGATCGCGGTGATCACGCTGTCCCTGTGGGCGGAAGTCGACACGGGCATCAGCTATCTGTACCTGCCGCTGAGCCTGGTCCTGCTGGCGGTCGGCCATGCCGGGCTGGAGGCGGTCGCCCTCCTGCCGGCCCTGGTGATCCCCGTCACGACCTGGCTGACCGTGGCCGGGCACGGACCGTGGGGGCACGCCCCGCTGCCCTACGCCAGACCCCTGGCCGCCCAGGCGTACGGGCTGACCGTGGTGACGGCCGCACTCCTCATCGGCGCGCTGGAGTCCGAGCGACGAGGAGCCCTGGACCAGTTGCGGACCGCGAGGGACTCCCTGGAGGCGGCGGTCGCCGAGCGCACCCGTGATCTGGTCCTGCAGAGCCGGCTGAGCGCGACGCTGGCGGAACTGGGCCGGGCCCTGGCGCAGGCTCCCCCGGCCGAGCAGGCCGTCTGGGAGACCGTCGCGACCGAGGTCGGCCGCCGGATCGGCGACGTGTGTCTGGTCTGCCACCGGGACCCCACCGCCGGGACCCTGACGGCGCTGGCGGTCGGCGGCCGCGATCCCCAGCTGGTCCGGATGACGGCCGAGGCCTTCGGAACCCCGCTGATCAAGCCGATCGCCCCGGACGGGCCGGGTCCGCCGGACGGCTCTCCCGGCGGACCCGGCCCGGTGGCCCGGGCCATCAGCGCCGGGGTCCCGATCCGCCACGAGGGCACACCGGCCGAACTCGCCAGGGCAGCGCCCCCGCAACTGCGCGACTTCGTTCGCCGGACCGGTCTGCATGCACTGGCCGTGGTGCCCCTGCAGGACCGCGGGGAGGGCGATCCCGGGCAGGGGAGGACGGGCCTGGCGCCGGTCACCCTGTCGCTGCACCGGCACGGCACGCCCGGGGGTTATGGACCGGCCGAACTGGAGTTCCTGGAGGAGGTCGCCGCACGGGCCACGCTCGCCGTGACCACCGCGCGCCTGCATGCCCGGGCCGAGGCCCTGGCCGGCCGGCTGCAGGGGCTGATGGACGCCGCCGTCGCCGGGATCTTCGTCGTCGAGGGCGACCACGTCGTCGAGGCCAACGACGCCTTCCTGTCCCTGGCGGGCTGGGACCGGACGGCGCTGGAGGCGAAGCAGCTCCGCTGGCCGCAGGTGGCGCCGGACTGGGCACGCGGCGGGCAACGGGCCCGGCTGAACAGTCAGGGCCGGGTCCTGCCGCATGAGGTGACGTTGCGCCGCCAGGACGGTTCGGTGGTCCCGCTGCTGCTCGCCGGTGCCCGGCTCGGCGAGCGCCCGCCGTGCTGGATCGGGCTGGCGCTCGACCGCAGCCAGGCCTGGGCCGCCCAGCAGGCGACGGCCCGCCGGGCGGTCCACGCGGAGATCCTCGCCGAGTGCTCCCGCCAGGCCCAGGACACCGGCACCCTCTGCCCCGCGGCCCTGCGGCACATCGCCCGGGAGGTGGCGACCCGCTTGGGCGGCGGCCTGGCCATCCTGCTCGACCGGGAAGGGCAGGTCGAGGTCGCCGGGGTGGCCCACCACGACCCGGCGGTCGAGGCCCTGCACAGCCGACTGCTCGCCCAGGCGCCACCGGACAGCTCCCAGGGGGCGATGGGCCGGGTGCTCGCCACCGGCGAGCCGATGCTGACGACGCTCGGGTCCGCGCAGGACATTCCCGGGTGGGCGGCCCCGGACTGGGCCTCGTATCTGGAGCGGGTGGGCGGGTCGGCGGCCGCCTACCTGCCGCTGTCCGCCCGCGGCAAGGTGCTCGGGGTCGTCTACGCCCAGCGGTCCCCGGCGTTCCGGCCGGACGAGTACGCCTTCCTGCGCGATCTGGCCGAACGGCTGGCCCTGGCCCTGGACAACGACCGCCTGCAGCAGGCCGAACGCCAGGCGCGCGCCGACCTGGCCGGCAGCGAGGAGCGGTACCACTGCGCCCTCGACGGCATGGTCGATCCGGTGATGACGATGGCCCCGGTCCGCGACCGCACCGGCGCGGAGACCGGATTCCAGGTCAGCTACGTCAACGCCGCCCATCTGGCGGCCGGCGGCCCGTCCCCCGGCACCCGGCACGACCAGCTCGGCATCGGCTCGGACCTCCCGCACCTGGTCCGCCGGCTGACGGAGGTCCTGTCCAGCGGTGAGGCGCTGCGCTGGGACCGCCACCCCTGGCGGGGGGCCCACGCCAGAGGTGAATCGCGGTACGTGGACGTCAGCCTGGTGCGGGTCGGGTCGGAGGTGATGGTGTCCTGGCGCGACGTCTCCGACCAGGTGAACGCCGAGGTCCAGCTGGCCGACAGCGAGGAACGGCTGCGGCTGGCCTTCGACGAGTCCCCGATGGCGGCGGCACTGGTGAGCCTGGAACCAGCCGGGCTCGGCCGCTTCCTCAAGGTGAACCGGGCCCTGTGCGAGCTGACCGGCCACCCCGAGGACCAGCTCGTGGACACCGAGGCGAGCCTGCTGGTCCATCCGCAGGACCGCCCCGCGGACCGCCGGGCCCTGGCCGAGCTGGCCGAGCTGGCCGACAGCCCGCAGGGGCGTTTCCGGCAGGAGCGGCGGCTGCTACGCGCCGACGGCCGCCCGCTGTGGGCCCTGGTCACGGCGGCCACCATCCGCAGGGACGGGCACCCCTGGTACGCCATCGAGCACATCGAGGACATCACCGACCGCAAGCGCGCCGAGCAGGAGTTGGTCCACCGTGCCCTCTACGACCCGCTCACCGGACTGGGCAACCGGCATCTGCTGATGGACCGGCTGAGCGTGGCACTGAAGGAGCTGTCCCGCGGCAACGGCGTGGTCGCCGTGCTCTACCTCGACCTGGACCGGTTCAAGGAGATCAACGACACCCTCGGCCACGATGCCGGCGACGAGACGATCCGGCAGGTCGGCGCGCGGCTGACGGCGACGGTCCGGGCTCCCGACACCGCGGCCCGGATCGGGGGGGACGAGTTCGTCGTGGTCAGCGCCCACCTCACTGACGAGGCCGACGCCACCCCGATCGCCGAACGGCTCCAGACCGCCCTCGCCGAACCGGTCGTCCTGGACGGGCAGCAGATCCGGACCCGGGCCAGCATCGGCGTGGTGACCACCCGCTCGTCCACCACCGACCCCGCGGAACTGCTGCACCGGGCCGACCTGGCCATGTACCAGGCCAAGCAGCACGGACCGGGGAACACGGCCGTCTACTCCCGGACCCTGCGCGACCCCGCCCGGCGTCGTCACCGGGTGGGGCGCGACCTGCGTGCCGCCCTGGAACACGACTGGCTGCGCCTGCACTACCAGCCGATCGTCGACCTGACCGACGGCGGAATCGTCGCCGCGGAGGCCCTGCTGCGGATCGACCACCCCGACCGCGGCCTGCTCCTGCCCGAGGAGTTCATCGACGTCGCCGAGGACAGCGACCTGATCCTGCCCATCGGCGGATGGGTCCTCACCCAGGCCGCGGACCGGTTGGCCGCCTGGCGGGTGAAGCACCCCGAGCTCACCCTCGCCGTCAACGTCTCCGCCCGCCAACTGCGGCGGCCCGGCCTGTGCCAGCAGGTCGTCACCGCCGTCGAGGCGGCGTCCACCGACCCCGGCGGGCTCAGCGTGGAGATGACCGAACGTGCTCTCTTCGACGCCGAACCGTCCGTCGTCCAGGACCTGGACCGCCTCGTCGAGCTCGGCGTCCGGATCGCCCTGGACGACTTCGGTACCGGCTACTCGTCGCTGACCAATCTCAAGCACCTGCCGGTCCACACGGTCAAGATCGACCGCTCGTTCATCGCCGGGCTGGACCGGCACCCCGACGACACCGCCATCGTCCAGGCCGTCACCGCGCTGGCGGGCGCCCTCAACCTGAACACTGTGGCCGAGGGGGTCGAGCACCCTTCCCAGGTGGTCGCCCTGCGGCGCCTCGGCTGCCGCCAGGCCCAGGGGTTCCACCTCGGCCCTCCGTTGCCCGGGCACCGGTTCGCCGACCTGCTCGACCGCGGGGTCGGACCCCTGACCTGACCGTTCCGTCCCGCCGTGCCTTCGTTCGTTCCGCAGCGTCTTCGGCCCGCAGTGCCCTCGTTCCCGCAGTGCCTTCGGCGGCCGCACCGGACGCCGATGCGCCTGCGGCCTCATCGAGGTCGCAGGCGCAGCTCATACCCCTGAGTTCACACCCCCTGGGGGGCAGGCGGGATCAGCGCTCGGGCCGGTCCGTGGTGTCGCCCTCGGCGATGTCACCCTCGGCGGAGATCCGCTCCTTGCGGACCTCCTCGGCCACGGTCTCCTCCTCGGTGACCTCGTCGGTCGTCAGGCGGACCCGCTCCACCGGGACGGTCTCCTTCTGCACGACCGGGGTCTCGGCGTGCAGGGTGACCTCGTGCTCGGCCTCGGTGATGTCGGGCCCGGACATCGCGGCATCGCGGTTGGCCTCGGTGATCGGTTCCCGCTCGATCCGGGCCTCCTCCCGGGTGACCTGGACGGTCATGTTGACCGGTTCGGTGACCACGTACTTGCGCAACCGGGCCCGTCCGATCGGCTCCGTCGTGGTGCCCACGCGCACCCGCTCCTCGGAACGGGTCATCGCGTCCTCGCCGGTCGTCCCCGTCGCACCGCCGGCACCGGCGTGCATGCCCGCACCCTCGGGCAGTCCCGTCGGGCTGGTCTCCTCGCCGTAGGACAGGCCGTAGTGCTGGTACAGCTGGGCTTCCTCGTCCTCGGACAGTTCCTGGTCGGCGTCGACGCGCGGCGCGCCGGTGACGGCGTCCTTGTCCACCGACAGGTCCACGGCATGGCCCTCGGAACGGACCTGCGCCATGGTCAGCGGCACGAAGCTCTCCTTGGTGCCGAACAGGCCTGTCCGCACGGTGAGCCACTCCGGCCGGCCGGTGGCCTGGTCGAGGTACACCTGACCGACAGATCCGATCTTGTTGCCGGCCGTGTCGTAGACCGTGAAGCCGATGATCTCGCGGACCTCGTCCAGAGTGATCATTTTCTTCTCCCTTGCCGGCGGGTGGTGACGACCCGCCCACCGCATCGTTGTGGTCGGCGCCTGGCACATCGCTCGGCCAGCCGGGGCCCTCGGGCTCGGTTCGGTGACGACCGAGGAGGTGCTCAGAGCTTGCGCGCACCGCCGGTCCGTGGCGGGGCCGGGTCATCCGTCCTCGCCGTCGTGGCACCGGTGGCCGCGCCGGGTGTCGCGACCGGTCCCCGGTCGGCCGGATCCCCCGGCTGGGCGCCCTCGGGATGCGGCGCGTCGGCCCGGCCCCGCCGGTACGCCGCCGCCTGCTCCAGCACCCGGGTGCGCTCGAGTTCCGCATTCCCGAGCCAGCGCTCCCAGCGGGACTGCATCGGCCGGACCAGACCGCCACCCACACCCACGACGAGGATCCCGCCGATCGTGGCCAGCACGGTGATGAGCACCGGGACGGTGACCGTGGTGGCCACCCCGATCTGGTTGAGCGCCGCGATGATGCCGAGCCCCAGGATGAACACCTGGGCGATCACCGCCAGCACCCGGCCGTAGGTCAGGCCGCCCAGGGCACCGTCGATCAGCTCCCGGACCGTCTGCGCGATGGCCGCGGCCACCACGACGATGATGATCGCCACCACCGCCCGGGGCAGCCATCGCACGACCCCCGCCAGCAGGTCGCTCACCGGGTTCGGCCCGAACACCCCGAACGCGAGCTCCAGGGCGATCAGCAGGACGGCGTAGTAGACCAGGGCCGCGACCAGGGAACTGGCGTCGTAGCGGGTCCGGTCCATCGCCGCGGCCACGCCACCGCGCTCCACCACGCGATCGAACCCGACCCGCTCCAGCACCGTGTCGACGGCCTTCCGCAGCACCTTCGCGATCAGCCATCCCACCAACAGGATCACCAGGAAGACGACCAGCCGAGGGACGAAGTCCACGATCGTCGTCCACGCCTGGGTGACGCCCTGACCGAGGTCCACCGCTACGCGCATGGTCCACCCCTTCCCTGCGGACCCCACGCCCATACCCGGCCCACCGGCGGGCATTCCCGCACCCACCTGCGAGCTCACACCCCAGATGCCGGGCACTCCGGCTGCGCCCCCGCACCGGGTCCGATCACCGCACCGGGTCCGATCAAGGCACCGGGTCCGATCACCGCACCGGGCGCGCACCACCCGCACGGCGCATTACCGGTCTGCAACTTTTGTCCTGCTTGACCCTAAAGTCCGCTTATCCCTAGTGTTTCGCCGCGTGCAGTCGGCGCATGTCAACTCCACCTCTGGCTGCCTTCGACGCTGAAGGCCCAGGTGCCTTCGGCCAGCACGGACGGAGACGAGGCCCATGACCCCGCCACATCTGGTTGCGCAGGCCCCTCCTGTGGTTGCGCAGACCCCTCCTGGCCGGTCTGGGGCTCGCAGCCCTGGCCTCGACGGCGGCCTGCGGCGGCGGGAGCGGCAACGGCGGGGCCGCCACCTCCGACACCAACGGCCGGGGCCCGATCACCTTCGTCACCGGCAAGGACAACAGCAATGTCTGGCCGCAGACGATCGCCCGCCGGAACCAGGCGCACCCCAACGAGAAGGTGACGCTGAAGGAGCGGTCGGACCAGTCCGACCAGCAGCACGACGACATCGTGCAGCACATGCAGGCCAGGGACACCAGCTACGACGTCGTCACCGTCGACGTGATCTGGACCGCGGAGTTCGCCGCGAAGGGCTGGCTGGTCCCGCTCAGGGGACAGTTCGCGCTGGACACCTCCCGGCTGCTCCGACCCCCGGTGGCAGCGGCCACGTACAACGGCACGCTCTACGCGGCACCGTTCGCCAGCGACGGCGGGCTGCTCTACTACCGCAGGGACCTCGTCCCGACGCCACCGACGACGACGCCGGACGAGATGTGGTCGGACTGCGCTGTCGCGAGGAAGCACGGGATCGGCTGCTACGCCGGGCAGTTCGCGAAGTACGAGGGGATCAGCGTCTACACCGTCACCGTCCCACTCATCGTCGTGGTGCTGCTCTTCCAGCGCGCGATCGTCTCCGGACTGACCGCCGGGGGGCTGAAGGGCTGACCTGACCGCACCCCCGGACGTCGGCCGTGACCGCGCCCCGCGCAGCCGCGGCCGACGCCGTGACGACCTCCAGCAGAAGGGATCACAGAATGGCAGGCCGGTTCTCCCCGTTCCGGACGGGCGACGCGAGTCATCCGCGCGCGCGGGCGCAGCGCCTGGAGGTGCTGATCGGGATCCTCGCGTTCTTCACCTCGACGGCGGCGGTGCGGGCGGTGACCTACGCGCTGCGGGGGCGGTCGGCGACGTGGCCGGCGCTGGTCCTGCTCGGGCTGGCCGTCGCACGCGGCCTGGCCGTCGGGGCGCGGCGCAGGACCGGCATCTGACCCGGCGATGCAGCCCCGGGTCACCATCACGGATGTTGCGCATGCGGCGGGAGTCTCCGTCGCCACGGTCTCCCGCGCCCTGCGCGGGGTGGCCGGTGTCCGGCCGCAGACCCTCGAACGGGTCCGTCGCGCCGCGACCGCCCTGGAGTACGTGGCCTCCGCGAGCCCGGCCGCCCCGGTGGCGGGACGCACCCGGACCGTGGGCGTGGTCATCCCGGTCCTCGCGCGCTGGCAGTTCACCACGGTGCTCGCCTGCATCGAGCGGACGGTCCACGAACTCGGCTACCACGCTCTCCCCCTGGACCTGCTGGACACCCGCAGCCAGGCCGGGGCCCCGACCCGGCTGCGGCTGACCCGGAACCTGCTGTGGAAACGGGTGGACGGGCTGATCACGGTCAACCTCGCCCTCACCGAGCCGGAGGTGGCCCTGATCCGCAGGCTCGGTCTGCCGCTGGTCACGACCGGACACCGGATCCCCGGCTGGCCGGCCGTGCGGACCGACCCGGCCCGGGTCGTGACGGCTGAGGTCGACCACCTGCTGCGCCTGGGCCACACCGAGATCGCCTATGTGGCAACGGCTCCCGCCGACGCACCGGACACCCGGCGGTCCCTGGCCGCCTTCCTGTCCACGATCCGCGGCCGGGGGTTGCGGACCCCCCGCCCCTGGCTGCTCGGCTGCCGGGCGGCCGCCGGTCACGCGGCCCAGGTGGCCCTGCCGATGCTCACGGCCGCGAACCCGCCCACCGCCGTCGTCGCCGGCTGCGACGAGATCGCGATCGGCGTCCTCACCGCAGCCCGCCGGGCGGGACTGCGTGTCCCGCAGGACCTCTCGGTGGTGGGATCGGGGGATCACGCCTTCGCGGAGTCCCTCGGGCTGACCACGATCCGCCATGACCTCGACGCGCAGGGGCGGGCCGCCGCCTCGATGCTGGTCTCGCGGATCTCGGCCGGACCCGGCCCGCGGTCCGCGGAGACCGTCGTGGTCCCCTGCCGCCTGGTGGAACGCGGGTCCACGGCACCGCCGCGACGGGCCCAGCCGGCGGGCACCTGAGCCACGGCGGACTCCCGGCCCGGTGGGGCCGGGAGTCCGCCGGGCCCGGCGACGCGGTGCGCGGATCCCGCGCCTTGTCCTGCGCGCTGCCGGGCGTCGGGCGTCGGGCGTCGGGTTGTCGGCCTGC
>DASTGO010000543.1:0-18683 GCA_035719045.1 Kineosporiaceae bacterium
GTGGGGTGCTCCGGCACGGTGACGCCGCCGCCCGGGCGGCGGTCCTCGGCCCGCTGCTGGCCGATCACGGCGGCGGGTGGGTGGTTCCGGCTCACGCCCGGCTGGCCGTCGACGCCCGGTACGTGCTGTTCGCCGCCGGACTGCTCGCGCCGTACGCCCCCGCCGCAGCCGCCCGGCTGGCCACGACCCAGCTGGTCGACGTCCCGCCGGACGCCGCGGCCGGCTGACCACCAGCGCCCCGGACGCCCGGCCCGACGACGGGCCGCCATGACCGTGCCGCTGCGACCGTGCCGCTGCGACCGTGCCGCACGGAGCGGTCCGGGACGGCACGATGGGCGGATGGGGATCGACAACGTCGACGCGGAGGTCGTTCCGCGGGGGTTGCGTGCCGCGGCCGGCTGGTCCTGGCGGTTGCTGGCCATCGGCGTGGCCGGGTACGCCGTGCTGCGGGTGCTGGGGGAGTTCCGGCTGCTCGTGGTGCCGCTGCTCATCTCGCTGCTGCTGGTCGCGCTGGTCCGGCCGGTCACCGACGCCCTGGCCGGGCTGCGCGTGGGACCGGTCCGGATACCCCGCACGCTGGCCGCCGCACTGACCGTGCTGCTGACCCTGACCGTCCTCGGCGGACTGATCACCCTGATCGGGCAACAGGTGGCGACGGGGTTCCCCTCCCTGCGGGTGCAGGCCGCCGACGGTCTCCAGGACATCCGGCACAGCCTCGCCCGGGGCCCGCTGCATGTGACCGGCGGCCAGCTCGACGGGGTGATCAACGCCGCGACGGATCGGCTGCGCGCCAACAGCGGGCAGGTGGTGTCCGGCGCCCTGCAGGTCGGCGCCACCGCGATCGACGTGGCGGCCGGGACCCTGCTGGTGCTGTTCAGCACCTTCTTCCTGCTGGCGGGCGGGGACCGGATCTGGCTGTGGGCGCTGGGGCTGGTCCCGGCCCGGACCCGGGACCGGGCCAACGGCGCCGGACGGCTGGCCTGGGGTACGCTCACCGCCTTCGTCCGGGCCACGGTCGTGGTGGCCGCCGCCGACGGCCTCGGGGTGGCCCTGGTGGCCTGGCTGCTCGGGGTCCCGTTGCCGATCCCGCTGGGCGTGCTGGTGTTCCTCGGGGCCTTCGTGCCGATCGTCGGGTCCCTGGTCAGCGGTTCGGTCGCGGTGCTGATCGCCTTCGTCGCCAACGGCCCGGTGCTGGCCCTGGCCATGCTGGCCGGAGTGCTCGCCGTGGCCCAACTGGAGGGGCATGTGCTGCAGCCGTTCCTGCTCGGCCGGGCAGTGCGCGTACACCCGCTGGCCGTCATCGTCGTCATCACCGCGGGCAGCCTGCTGGCCGGCGTGCCGGGCGCCCTGTTCGCGGTTCCCGTGACCGCCGTGGCCAATGCCGTGACCGGTTACCTGCTGCGGGCACACCGCGGTCCGGATGGTGCGCCCGAGCCGGCCGCCGCCGAGCCGCTCCCTGTCGAGCCGCTCCCTGTCGAGCCGGCTGTCCGACCCGGCGGCCCGTGCCAGGATGCGTGACATGTCCACCGCGACCCCGGCCCAGACGGTCTCGGCGGCCGATGTCCGGGCGGCGGGCGAACTGCTCGGCGACGTCGTCCGGCTGACTCCCGTCGAACCCAACCGCGCGCTGTCCGAGCGGATCGGCGGTGCGGTGTTCCTCAAGTGCGAGAACCTGCAGCGGGCCGGCTCCTTCAAGATCCGCGGCGCCTACACCCGGCTCGCCCGGCTCGACCCCGACGAGCGGGCCTGCGGCGTGGTGGCCGCCAGCGCGGGCAACCACGCCCAGGGAGTCGCCCTGGCCGCGCAGTTGCTCGGCATCCGGTCCCGGGTCTACATGCCGTTCGGTGCTCCGTTGCCGAAGATCCAGGCCACTCACGGCTACGGAGCCGAGGTCGAGTTCGCCGGGCAGACGGTCGACGAGAGTCTGGAGGTCGCCCGGGACTGGGCGCAGCGGTCGGGGGCGGTCTTCATCCACCCCTTCGACCACCCGGACGTCGTCGCCGGGCAGGGCACGGTGGGGCTGGAGATCCTCCGCCAGTGCCCGGACGTGCGCACGATCCTGGTCGGGACCGGCGGGGGCGGGCTGCTGGCGGGGATCGCCGCCGCGGTCCGGCCGGTACGTCCGCAGGTGTCGGTGATCGGGGTCCAGGCGGACGGCGCCGCGGCCTGGCCGGCCTCGCTGGCTGCGGGTCGTCCGGTGGCGCTGGCCTCGATGACGACGATGGCCGACGGGATCGCCGTGGGCCGGCCCGGTGAGGTGACGTTCGGCATCGTCCAGGAGTTCGCTGACGGGGTGGTGACGGTCAGCGAGGAGCTGATCTCCCGGGCCCTGCTGCTGATGCTCGAACGGGCCAAGCTGGTGGTCGAGCCGGCCGGGGTGGTCTCGGTCGCGGCTCTGCTCGACCCTGACCTGGCCGCCGGGTTCGCTCCGCCGGTGGTGGCGGTGCTGTCCGGCGGGAACATCGACCCGCTGCTCATGCTGCGGGTGATCCAGCACGGGATGGCCGCCGCCGGGCGGTACCTCGCGCTGCGGCTGCGTGTGCCGGACCGCCCGGGTTCGCTGGCGGCCCTGCTCGCGGTGCTGGCCACGACCCGGGCGAATGTGCTGGAGGTCGAGCACGTGCGGACCAGCCCCAAGCTCTCGGTCGCCGAGGTGGAACTGGCGCTGCGGCTGGAGACCCAGGGCCGCGACCACTGTGCGCAGGTGCTGTCGGTGCTGCGGGAGGCCGGCTACCCGTTCGTCACCGGCTGACCGAACCGGAACGGCGCCCCGGCACCGGACCCGCAGCGTGGCTGCGGATCGGGCCGGGACGCCGGGCGGACTCGGTGGTCCCGTGGGTTCGGACCGGGCGGGCTCAGGCGCCGAAGGGCCTGGCGTCGAGGATCTTCACCGCGATGGTCCTGCCGTTGGGTGCGGTGTACTCGGTGGTCTCACCGGGCTTGTGGCCGACGACCGCGGCCCCCAGCGGACTCTTCTCGCTGTAGACGTCGAGGTCGGTGTCCCCGCCCACCTCGCGGCTGCCGAGCAGGAACACCATCTCGTCACCGGCCAGGTCCACGGTCACCACCGTGCCCGGGGCGATGCTGCCGTCGGAGTTGGTGGGGACCTCGCCGACCTGCGCGTGCTCCAGCAGGTGACGCAACTGGCGGATCCGGGCCTCCATCTTGCCCTGCTCCTCCTTGGCCGCGTGGTACCCGCCGTTCTCCTTCAGGTCGCCCTCGAGTCTGGCCGCCTCGATCTTCTTCGCGATCTCCGTGCGACCTTCGCCCGAGAGGTGCTCCAGCTGGGCCCTCAACCGGTCGTAGGCCTCCTGGGTCAGCCAGGTGACGCTGGTCGTCTCGGTCACGGTCACTCCGTTCTCTCACCCACCGGCCCCGGCCGCGTCGGTCCGGCCGCCGGCGGTGCGGTGCGTCCTGTGTGGCTTGCGACGCGTCTGACATGCGCTTCACCCGGTCCCGGCCAGGGACCCCATCGGCCGTCGGGGTGAACCCAGAAGCCTAGCAATGCTCAGGCGAGCACGCAGGCCCTGATGGTCGCGCTGGTCGCAGGTTCCATGGTCGGCACCCGGATGGTCGCCCTGAAGGTCCTGGACGTCGATGGACCGACAGTGACGTCGCTTAGACCCACCGTGGTCAGGTTCTGGTTGGCGGCCGTCATCGTGCAGATCGCCCGGTGGCCGGGTTCGAGCGTGAAGTCGGCGGTGATCTCCGCCCGGGTGCCGTCGGTGAACGACGTGTCCTGCACGCTCCAGCGGACGTCCGGAGTTCCCTGGTGGATCGAGACCCAGATCAGGTAGGCGATCAGGACGGTCATCAGGCTCGCCGCCAGGGCGATCACCGTGCGGCGGGAGGAGCCGGCGGTGGTGCCGTACCGCCCCGCGGGCCGGGCGTCACCGTAGCGGCCGGCGGGTGGGGTGACGGCGGAGGTCCTGCCCACACCAACTCCTCTCACCCGTCATCAGTCGTGTCCCGCCCGTCATCAGTCGTGATCATGCGGTGACCTGCCCGGCGCTCCCGGTTCGCCGACTCCGGGGCCCCTGTCGGATGATTGTCCACCAGTAACCGGTGGACGGGCCGGTGGGGTACGAGCCGGTGGGCACCACCGGGGACGAGGGAGGGCCAGTGGCGGACGGACTGCGGCTGATGTCCGTGCACGCGCACCCCGACGACGAGTCCAGCAAGGGCGCCGCGACCCTGGCCCGCTACGTGGCCGAGGGTGTCGAGGTCATGGTGGTGACCTGTACCGGTGGGGAGCGTGGGGACATCCTCAACCCCTCGCTCAAGGCCGACCCCGACCTGCTGCGGGACATCGCGGAGTACCGCCGCCACGAGATGGCCAGGGCTGTGGAGGTGCTCGGGGTCCGCCACACCTGGCTCGGTTTCGTCGACTCCGGCCTGCCGGAGGGTGACCCGCTGCCCCCGCTGCCCGAGGGCTGCTTCGCCCTGGAGCCGCTGCGGGTGGCGGCCGCGCCGCTGGTCCGGCTGGTCCGCGACTTCAAGCCGCACGTCATGGTCACCTACGACGAGAACGGCGGCTACCCGCACCCGGACCACATCATGTGCCACCAGGTCTCGGTGGAGGCCTTCGAGGCTGCCGGGGACGCCGACCGGTACCCCGGGCTCGGGCAGCCCTGGCAGCCGCTGAAGCTCTACTACGACCGGACCTTCTCCCCGGGCCGGGCCCGGGCCCTGCACGAGGCGATGCTCGCCGAGGGCCGGGAGTCGCCGTTCGCGGACTGGTTCAAGCCGGATGCGCAGCGGGCCGGCCGCTGGGCCGCGCAGCGGGTGACCACCCGGGTGGAGTGCGCGGACTGGTTCGAGGTACGCGACCGGGCCCTGCTCGCCCATGCCACCCAGATCGACCCGAACGGGTGGTTCTTCAGCATTCCCCGCGACCTGCAGCGGCGGGTGTGGCCCACCGAGGAGTACGAGCTCGCCCGTACTTTGGTGGACGCCCCGCCCGCAGAGGATGATCTGTTCGCAGGGGTCCGTGATCGGGTGGAGGTATGAGGTGACGGCGACGATCGCCGGGGTGGCTGCAGCCGTGCACGCGGCCACCCCACCGGCCGAGAAGGTGACCCCGGGTGTGCTCGGGTTCGCCGTGGTGTTCGTCCTGGCGCTGGCCACCTGGCTGCTGTTGCGCAGCATGGTCGGCCACCTGCGCAAGGTCCGCTACAGCCCCGAGCCCGGTGCGCCCCGGACCGGTGAGGCACCGGCCGAGGAGAACGGGGACTCCGGCGCGGAGCCCTCCGGCAGCGGAACGGGTGAGGGCCCGGCCGAGCCGGCGTGACCACCCTCGGGCCGGTCTGACCACCGTCGAGCGGGCCTGACCACCGTCCCGTCCATCGGGGCCGGGGACCTGCCGGTCAGGACTCGATGATGATCCGGTGCAGCTCGTCGGCCTGAGTGGCCATGTCGCTCATCGACGAGGCGATCTGGCTGGACTGCTGCGCCGTGTCGCGGGCGCCGTTGGCCATCGCCGTGATCGCCTCGGCGATCTGCGAGGTGACCGCCGACTGCTCCTCGATCGCCGCGGCCACGGTGTTCTGGCTCTCGCTGACGTGCTCGATGAGGGACTCGATCCGTGCCAGCGAGGACACCCCCTCGTTGGCGGCCCGCTGGATGGCCTCGATCCGGGCCTCGATGTCGCTGATCGACGCCGAGGTGGTCCCGGCGAGCTGCTTGACCTCGTCGGCCACCACGGCGAAGCCCTTGCCGGCCTCCCCGGCCCGGGCCGCCTCGATGGTGGCGTTGAGCGCCAGCATCTTGGTCTGCTCGGCGACCCCGGTGATCAGGCGCAGGAAGTCGCCGATCTCGGTGCTGGACCGCTGCAGGTCGCGCAGCTTGGACACGCCCTCCTGGGTGGCCTCCACCGTGTCCCGGACCTGGGCCAGTGCCTCCGCCGAGGACCGGGCGATCTCCGAGATCGCCACCCGCAGCTCCGAGGTGGCCGTCTCGGCCTGGTCGGCCTGGGTCGACGCCGAGCCCGCGGTGCCGGCGATCCGCTCGGTGATCCCGGACAGGACCTCGGTGGCCTGCTGGACCCTGCGGACCGCGGAGTCGGCGGCGGCATTGCGCTCGGAGACGTTGTCCCAGACCACCACGTAGCCGTGCCGGACGCCCTCGGCATCGGTGATCGCGTTGATCAGGGTGCGCAGGGTGATCCCACCGAAGCTGAAGGTCGCCTCCCGGGGGAGGGCGGCCGCGTCGGCGAGGATCCGCTCGACCCGGGCCGGGTCGTGGTGGAACCGGTGGATCGACCCGCCCAGCAGTTGGTCGATGGACAGCCCGAACGCCGAGCGGACCGCCGGGGCCAGCTGCTGGGCGGTCCGGGCCGCCTTGGCGTTCATGAACACCAGATTGAGCTGGAGGTCGGCGATGAAGCAGTTGGCGTTGAGGCTGTTCAGGGTGGCCCGCAGCGGGTTGCGCCCGTCGGCCAGCCACTCGGCCAGTTCCCTGCCGTGGCCGCGCCCGCTGGCCGGCCTGAGCATCTGTGTCACTGCCATGGTCGGGGACTCCTCGGTGCGGCGGTGGGCATGACCTTCGTCCACCCGGGTCTCGACCGTCCGGGTCCCGGACTTGATGGTCTGCGCACGGATCGGTGGAAATCGATCACCCCTGACCTGTTCGCGGGCTGATCCAGGTTCCGCCATGCGCAACCCGTTTCGCATGGCGCGCCGCTGCGCTACAGTCCCAGACCAGGGCCGGGTGGGGCCGGGGCCCGTCAGGTGCGGCGAAAGGGACCGTCGACCATGGCTGACTCGCGACAGACAGCTGCCGACCGGCCCGGGCGGCGCTACGACGTCGTCGTCATCGGCGGCGGCTCCGCCGGGTGCGCCCTGGCGAACCGTCTGTCGGCGGACGGGTCGCGGCAGGTCCTCCTGCTGGAGGCGGGCCGGCCGGATTCGCTGTGGGACGTCTTCATCCACATGCCCGCGGCGCTGACCTTCCCGATCGGCAGCCGGTTCTACGACTGGAAGTACGAGTCCGACCCCGAGCCGTACCTGAACGGCCGCCGGGTCTACCACGCGCGCGGCAAGGTGCTCGGCGGGTCCAGCAGCATCAACGGGATGATCTTCCAGCGCGGCAACCCCCTGGACTACGAGCGCTGGGGGGCCGACCCGGGCATGCAGACCTGGGACTTCGCGCACTGCCTGCCGTACTTCAAGCGGATGGAGAACTGCCTGGCGGCGCCGGCCGAGGACCGGCTGCGCGGCCACGGCGGGCCGCTGGTCCTGGAGCG
The DNA here is from genome assembly GCA_035719045.1 of Kineosporiaceae bacterium. Lineage (GTDB taxonomy): Bacteria > Actinomycetota > Actinomycetes > Actinomycetales > Kineosporiaceae > DASTGO01. The sequence goes on from DASTGO010000543.1 coordinate 7,244, forward strand.
CGGACCGGCCACCAACCCCCTGTTCGGCGCGTTCTTCGAGGCGGTGCAGCAGGCCGGCTACGGGCTGACCGACGACGTGAACGGGTTCCGCCAGGAGGGGTTCGCCAAGTTCGACCGCAACGTCCACCACGGGCGGCGGCTCTCGGCGGCCCGGGCGTACCTGCACCCGGTGCTGTCCCGCCCGAACCTGCACCTGCGGACCCGGGCCTACGTCACTCGGGTGCTGTTCAACGGCAACCGGGCGATCGGCGTCGAGGTGGCCCGCGCCCCGCTGCGGGGCGGCGCGCCGAGGCGGACCGGCTCCGTGGAGCGGATCCTGGCCGACGAGGTGGTCCTGTCCGGAGGGGCGATCAACAGCCCGCAACTGCTGCAGCTGTCCGGGATCGGGGACGCGGACCTGTTGCGCCCGCTGGGGATCGACGTCGTGCAGCACCTGCCCGGTGTGGGGGAGAACCTGCAGGACCACCTCGAGGTGTACGTCCAGCACACCAGCCGGCAGCCGGTCTCGATGCAGCCGTACCTGAAGTACCGGTGGTACCCGTGGGTCGGGGCGCAGTGGCTGTTCGCCCGGCGCGGGCCGGGGGCCACCAACCACTTCGAGGGGGGTGGCTTCGTCCGCAGCAACGACGACGTCGCCTATCCGAACCTGATGTACCACTTCCTGCCGATCGCGGTCCGGTACGACGGCACTCGGCCGGCAGGGGACCACGGGTACCAGGTCCATGTCGGGCCGATGTACTCCGACGCCCGCGGCAGCCTGCGGATCCGTTCCGCGGACCCGGCGGCCAAGCCCTCCATGGTGTTCAACTACCTGTCCACCGACCAGGACCGCCGGGAGTGGGTGGAGGCGATCCGGGTCACCCGGGAGATCCTCGGGCAGCCGGCCCTGGCCCCGTTCGACGCGGGCGAGGTGTCGCCCGGGCCGCAGGTGAGCACCGACGCGGAGATCCTCGAGTGGGTGCGCCACGAGGCCGAGACCGCCCTGCACCCCTCCTGCACCTGCCGGATGGGCGTCGACGAACTGTCCGTCGTGGATCCGCTGACGATGCAGGTGCACGGCGTGGACGGCCTGCGGGTCGCGGACGCCTCGGTGATGCCCTACGTCACCAACGGGAACATCTACGCGCCGGTGATGATGCTCGCGGAGAAGGCCGCCGACCTCATCCTGGGCACCCCGCTGCCGCCGGAGCCGGAGCCCTTCTACCGTCACGCCGGTGGCACCATGCCCGCCCCCGACCCGTCCCGCACCGCCCGGCGGGAGGGGCGCCCCGGCGGCGGCCAGGGTGAAGGCGCTTCGGGCGCATCGGTTTGCGTCGACCTCCGGGACGCTCCGGTGGTGGCTCCCGGGGAGGTGACGTGATGGCGGCGCAGCCGCCGGCCGGCCGGCGGACGGAGGTGCTGCGACTGCTGAGAGCCGCGCGCTACGAGGTGATCCCGGCCAGGACCATCGAGGAGAAGGTGGTCGCCGGCGTCCCGCGGGACGTTCCGGTCACGGTCACCGCCTCCCCGGCGAAGGGGCTGGAGGCCACCGTCGACCTCGCCGTCCGGCTGGCCGGGCACGGGTTCAGTGTCGTCCCGCACGTGTCGGCCCGCCTGCTGCGGGACGGCGCGCACCTGGCCGACGTGGTGTCCCGGCTGCGCGAGGCAGGGATCGACGACGTGTTCATGCCCGCCGGGGACGCCGATCCGCCGGCGGGGGTGTACGACGCGGCGCTCCCGGCCCTGGTGGACCTGACCGCGCTCGGCAGCCCGTTCTCCCGGGTCGGGATCACCGGGTACCCGGAGAGCCACCCCTCGATCGACGACGACGTCACCGTCCAGGCCATGTGGGACAAGCGGTTCCATGCCACGTATATCGTCAGCAACCTCTGTTTCGACCCGGGCGCCATCGCCTCCTGGGTGAAGCGGGTGCGCCGCCGCGGGGTCACCCTGCCGATCCAGCTCGGGATCGCCGGTCCGGTCGAGCGGACCAAGCTGCTGTCCATGGCCACCAAGGTCGGGGTCGGGCAGTCCACGAAGTTCCTCACCGACCATGCGTCCTGGTTCGCCCGGATCTTCGCCCCCGGGTACTCCCCGGAACACCTGCTGGGCAAGGTGTCCCGCGAGGCGGGCGGTCCGGGGTACGCCCTCGCCGGGCTACACGTGTTCACCTTCAACCAGGTCGCGGAGACCGAGGCCTGGCGGCAGGAGCTCATCGCGGCGCACGCCTGATCTCCAGCGGCCGGCCTCGCGCGATCGGACCGGCGGCGCCCCGGCTGTCCCCGTGCGGCCGGGGCGTCGCCATGTCCTGACCGTCCTTCCTGGACCGGGACAGGGTCGGTGTCTCGGCCGGAAATTCAGGTTAGCCTCACCTCGGAAACGTTCCTTGCGCAATCGTCAAAGAAAGGCTTGCCTGCATTACGGAGTGCATGCGAAGGGTCACCAGAAGCCGAAGATTACGGGTTACGGCTACGCATGACGGTTTTCTCATCTTCTCTCATCAAGACCGAGAAACGGCCTCTGACCTGCATCAACACTATCCCCCTGGCATGTTTGACAACAAACGATCTTTGTAATCTGGACCACAGGACGGCAACTCTTCGTGACATGGTCCCCGACGAAGAGCTATCGCCCGCCGGACCTGGTGACGTGTCCCGGCGGGCAATTCGGGGAGACGCGAGGGGCTACGGATGAAGTGGAAATTCGTGCCGGGGCTGATCGTCCTGGCGCTGTTCGCGGGGTTGCTGGCCCGCGGCACATTCAGTCCGGCGAAGGACGGTGCCTATCGCGCGGCCGTGGTCGCCGCGACCCAGCACCAGCACGCCAGCCAGGCCTCCGCGGCGAGTTCGTCCGGGGCCGGCGGGGCGTCCGGGGCCGGCGGGGCGTCCGGGACCGGCAAGACCGCAACGGGCAAGTCCAACGCCCCGAGTGCTGCCATCAAGGGCGCGGTCAGCGGCACGGCCGGCAAGACCACGGCCGGCAAGCCCGCGGCCGGCAAGCCCGCGGCCGGCGGCACGGCCGGCTCGGCGGCTCCCGCCCCGGACCCGATGAAGGCCAAGAAGGACACGGTCCAGGCCAAGAACTCCAAGTTCATCACGCCGCAGCAGCGGCAGGACGCGGCCAAGCGCGCGGCGGCCAAGGGCTTCAAGCCGCTCGCCCCGACCGCGGAGAACCTCAAGGCCGCCAAGATGGCCCTGCAGACCGCGAAGAACACGAAGAAGGCCGCGGGCAAGGTCGGCGTCCAGGCGGCGCAGGGACTGAGCGCCACCGCCGCGGGGATGGCCGCGATGGGCGACCCCACCCCGCACTACTTCGGACCTTTCGCGAACTACGCCAACAGCCCCCTGCACCTGCCGGATGCCCTGGTGGCGATCAACGCCGTCACCGGTGACCCCGGGACGGGTGCCACGGCGACCGCCACCGTCGACGCGAACGGCGTGATCACCGCGATCAACGTGACCAACGGCGGATCCGGCTACGTGGCCGCCCCGGACGTGGTCATCACCACCGTGGCGGGCGGTGGTTCCGGCGCCTCCGCCACGGCCACCGTCGACGCCAACGGCAAGGTCAGCGCGATCACCGTGGTCAACGGTGGCACCGGCTACCTGACCCCGGGGATCAAGAAGTTCGTCGACACCCTCCCCGGGCTGACCGAGGCCGGCAAGAACGACCTGGGCCAGTACATCCCGGTCGCCCAGCCGGACACCACGACCTACCCCGGCTCGGACTACTACGAGATCGCCGTCGTCGAGTACACCGAGAAGCTGCACCGCGACCTGCCGCCGACCAAGCTGCGCGGCTACGTCCAGCTGTCCACGTCGGTGATCCCCGGCAAGCAGGCCCCGCTGAGCTACCTCGACGGGACCCCGATCACGTTGAACGGCAAGCAGGTGCTGGCGGTCGACGTGCCGCACTACCTCGGCCCGGTGATCACCGCGACCAAGGACCGGCCGACCCGGATCCTGTTCCGCAACCTGCTGCCGACCGGCACCAAGGGCGACCTGTTCCTGCCCGTCGACGCGTCCCTGATGGGTTCCGGGATGGGCCCGAACATGGTGGACGCCAACGGCCAGATGATGACCGAGAAGGACCCGCTCAGCCCGATGTGCGAGGCGTCCCCGAAGCCCGCCGGGTGCTACACCGAGAACCGCGCCACCCTGCACCTGCACGGCGGGGTCACCCCGTGGATCAGCGACGGCACGCCGCACCAGTGGATCACCCCGGCCGGGGAGAACACCGACTACCCCAAGGGCGTCAGCGTCACGAATGTGCCGGACATGCCGGACCCGGGCCCGGGTGCGCAGACCTTCTTCTACACCAACCAGCAGTCCGCGCGGCTGATGTTCTACCACGACCACTCGTGGGGCATCACCCGGCTCAACGTGTACTCCGGTGAGGCCGCCGGCTACGTCATCACCGACGACGCCGAGAAGAAGCTCGTCACCGACGGCGTCATCCCCGGCGCCGCGGACACCGTCCCGCTGGTGATCCAGGACAAGACCTTCGTGCCCGGCCCGGAGCAGCTGGCGCTGGAGGACCCGACCTGGAACAGCTCCAAGTGGGGCGGCTTCGGGCAGCTGTGGGCCCCGCACGTGTACATGACCCAGCAGAACCCGGGCGACGCCTCCGGCGTGAACCCGTTCGGGCGCTGGGCGTACGGGCCGTGGTTCTGGCCGCCGATCACCGCGAAGAGCGGGCCGCGGCCCAACCCGTACTTCGACAAGAACTGTGACGCCGCGGTGACCTGGTGCGAGCCGAACGTCATCCCCGGCACTCCGCACAACTCGGTCGGCATGGAGGCGTTCAACGACACGCCGGTGGTCAACGGCACCGTCTACCCGACGATGACCGTCGACCCGAAGACCTACCGGCTGCGCATCCTCAACGCCGCCAACGACCGGCACTGGAACCTGCAGTGGTACCAGGCCGACGCGACCGGCACCGAGGTGGCGCTCAAGGCCGCGGAACTGGCTGCGGCGCAGACCGACCCGCAGGTCTTCCCGACCCCGGACACCGCGCTCAGCCCGGCGGGCCCGAGCTGGGTGCAGATCGGCACCGAGGGCGGCTTCCTGCCGACCCCGGCGGTGGTCCCGAACCAGCCGATCACGTGGGTCACCGACAAGACGGCGTTCAACTTCGGCAACGTCGACAAGCACGCCCTGCTGCTGGGTCCGGCCGAGCGGGCGGACACCATCGTCGACTTCTCGAAGTACGCCGGGAAGACGCTGATCCTGTACAACGACGCGCCGGCACAGTTCCCGGGTCGTGACCCGCGGTACGACTACTACACCGACGCGCCGGACATGACCGCCACGGGTGGGGCCCCGAAGACCCCCGCGGGCTACGGCCCGAACACCCGGACGATCATGCAGATCAAGGTCTCGGCCACCGCGGCAGCGACGCCGTTCGACATGGCCAAGCTCAATGCGGCGTTCGCCCACCACACCGACGCCACCGGGGCCAAGGCGGGGGTCTTCGAGACCTCGCAGAACCCGATCATCGTCGGCCAGGGTGCCTACAACACCGCGCTGGGCACGACGTTCCGTAGCGCAGCCCCGAACGACGGGTTCGCGCGGATCAGCGACACCAGCCTGACCTTCGACACCCTGGCCGGTGCACCGCTGACGATGCCCTTGCAGCCCAAGGCCATCCAGGACGAGCAGGGCGAGGCGTTCGACCCCGATTACGGCCGGATGATGGCGGAGCTGGGGTTGACCAAACCCAACCCCGCCAACCAGGGCCGGAACGCGGCGATGATCCTCTACCCGTACGTGAACCCGGTCAGCGAGATCATGGACGGGGTCACGGACGCCACACCGATCACCACCGCCTCGGACGGCACACAGATCTGGAAGATCACCCACAACGGGATCGACACCCACCCGGTGCACTTCCACCTGTTCGACGTCCAGGTGATCAACCGGGTCGGCTGGGACGGCCAGATCCGCAAGCCGGACGCCAACGAGCTGGGCTGGAAGGACACCCTGCGGGTCAACCCGCTGGAGGACACGATCATCGCGATGCGACCGATCGTGCCCAAGACGCCGTTCGGTCTGACCGACAGCGTCCGGCCGCTCAACCCGATGGCCCCGATCGGTTCCACGGCGATGTTCAACAACATCGACGCCAACGGGAACCCGATCGCCCCGCCGATCACCAACAAGGTGGTCAACTACGGCTGGGAGTACGTCTGGCACTGCCACATCCTCGGACACGAGGAGATGGACATGATGCGGCCGGTGATCCTCAACGTCGCCCGCCAGTTGCCGGACGCACCCGTGGTCACCATCGACCCGAACAGTCCGACGGTGCTGACCTGGACGGACGGAACCCCGGTGACCCCGAGCCTGGGCACCAGCTGGGGCAACCCGAAGAACGAGGTCGGGTACCGGATCGAGCGGGCACCGCTCAACGGCAACACGGTCGGCACGTACGCCCAGATCGGGACGGCACTCGCCAACCAGACGACGTACACGGACACCACCGCGGTGGCCGGCACCAGCTACTCGTACCGGGTGATCGCCTGGAACGCCGCCGGTGACGCCGCGTCCGGGGACGCCGTGCCGCCGGGCCCGCCGGCCACGCCGACCGGCCTGACCGCCTCGGTCGGTGCCGCCGGTCCCGCGCCGGCGTCGGTCGCCCTGGCCTGGACCGGTTCGCCGGGGGCCACCGGGTACGTCGTCGAGCGCTCCACCGACGCCAACTTCACGACCAAGGTGCAGGTGGCGACGGGCGTGACCACGATCCAGTACAGCGACACGACTGCGCCGGTGGCGACGCAGCTGTGGTACCGGGTCGCGGCACAGAACACCTACGGCACCTCTGGGTGGTCGAACACCGCCACGGTGACCACTCCGGGGGTGGTGCTCGCGGCGCCGACCCTGGCCGGCAACATGAACGGCACCTCGGCGTTCCTGTCCTGGTCCGCCTCGCCGAACGCGGCGTCCTACCTGCTCACCCGGGCCGAGGACACCGCCTTCACGGTGGGCATCAACCAGGTGACCGTGACCGGTGCGACGTCCTTCACCGACACCACGCAGGCGACCGGCAAGGCGTACTACTACCGGGTCGAGGCCGTGAACCAGTGGACGACGAGCATGCCGTCCAACACGGTTGCGCTGGGTCTGCAGCTGCCGGCACCGACCGGGGTCACCACGACGGTGTCCACCAGTTGGCCGCTGACGGTCACGATCGGCTGGACGGCCTCGGCGGGGGCGCAGGGTGCGGTGATCCAGCGGTCCACCGACCCGGCGTTCGGCACCTCGGTCAGCTTCAACGTCAACGGTCCGGTGCCGACGTTCGTCGACATCACGGTGACGCCGTCGACGACGTACTACTACCGGGTGCAGTCCACCGGGGTCGGTGCTCCGTCGAACTGGTCCGCATCGGCGACGGCGGTCACGCCGGCGATCCCGCTGGTCCAGGTCACCGGGCTCACCGGGACGATCGCGACCGCCGCACCGGCCGGTGTGGTCCTCGCCTGGGGTGGCCAGCCCTGGGCGGCCGGATATGAGGTGCAGCGGGCCACCAACAACCGCTTCACCACGGGCCTGACCACCTGGGTCACCGGGCTGCCGACCTACACCGACACCACGGCCAAGGCCGGAACCCGGTACTTCTACCGGGTTCGGGCCACCCAGCCGCTGGTGAACGGGGCCTGGTCGGCGACCGTCACGGTCACTCCGGCCTTGCCGCAGCGGCCGGCCAGCCTGACCCTCACCCCCGCCGCGGCGGGTCCGGGCCAGGCGACGGTCTCGCTCACCTGGGTGCAGACCGCAACTCCGCCGGTCGGAGGGTTCGTCATCCAGCGGGCGACGAACACCGCCTTCACCACGGGGCTGACCACGGTCGCCACGCTGCCGGGGAACGCGACGACGTTCACCGACACGGGGCTGGCCCGCAACACCCGGTACTACTACCGGATCGCGGCCACCAACTCCTACGGGCAGACCGGTTGGAGGACGGCCAACACCCGCACCCCGGTCTGACCGGGTGCCGCGTGCCCGGGGCCGACGCCCCCAAGGCTCCGGGCACGCAGCACGGTGGAACCCCAGAACCACCGTGCCCCGACGACGAGGACCCCCTGCCTCCGTCGTCGACCAGCCGGGCGGCGAGGACCCCCTGCCTCGCCGCCCGGCTTCACGTTTGCCTTGCGGTGATTGGCGTCGGCGGGCCGCGGAACCCCCGGTGCAGACTGACTGCTGTCTTACGGGCCGTCCAGGAGGCCGACCCCTGCCACGATGGGCGCCGTGGTCTTCCTGGTGCCGTTGCGTCGCCAGGCGTCGGCGTTGACCAGGCCGGGCGACAGCAGTCGCATGCCGCCGAACCAGGACGCCACCTGTGCGCGGGTGCGTGGCACGAGCGGGGCGGTGGTCTCGGAGTAGATCTCCGCGCTCTTGCGTGTTGCCGCGTCGCTGTCTCCGTCGTCGACCACGTGCGTGACCACGAGAGCGCTGCCCGGGGCCATCGCGTCCCGGAACGTGGCCACGATCTCGGCGGGGTCGTCCTGGTCGGTGACGAAGTGCAGGACCGCCGCCATGATCACGGCGATCGGCCGGGTGAAGTCCAGGTGCCCCCGCACGCCGGGGTCCGCGAGGATCGCCCCCGGTTCGCGCAGGTCGCCGTCCACGATGACTGTGCGGCCGTGGTCGGCCAGCAGGGCTCGGGCGTGGGCGAGCACGATCGGGTCGTTGTCCAGGTAGACCGTCCGGGCGTCCGGGTTGATGCGGCCCGCGATCTGGTGGACGTTGGGGGCGGTCGGAAGTCCGCTGCCCAGGTCGAGGAACTGGGGAATCCCTTGCCGGGCAAGGCAACCCACCGCCAGGCGCAGGAATGCCCGGTTGGCCCGTACTCCGGCCACGATCAGCGGCTGTACCTCCACGAGGCGGGCGGCGAGGTCACGGTCAGCGGCGAAGTTGTCCTTGCCGCCCAAGAGCGCGTCGTACACGCGTGCGATGTTCGGCCGGACCGGTAGTTGCGCGGCGAACGCCTGTCCCTCCGGGCCGATCGGGCCACTTCCGTTGCCCATCAGGCTTTGCCCTGCACAGCAGCCGGCTCCACGGTCAGGACAGTCGACCGCAGAAACCGTTGAGCCGTCCGCTGATCCGCCCCCGCAAGACACCTCACATGCGTAAGGTGACCAATGTCCGGGACCACGACACCGACCACGCCGTCCCGGCGCAGGTACTCGGCCAACCCGTACAGGCCGTCCTCGTCGCGGCCCCGGACATCGGTGAACACAGACCCCAACGCGTAGCCCTCACGCCGCGCCCACCCGGCGAACGCCTCCCGCCAGTCCATCAGCAGCCCCTCAGCCGCCTCCGGTTTCGCATGTGCGGGCACCGCCGCATACCCGGCAACGATCGGTCGTACCCCTGTCGCGGTCACCCGGCCGACTCCACACCCGCGCCCGTGCCGAACAGCCCCGACCGCACCGCTGCCCCGACCACGAACCGTGGGACGCTCGCATCGTCCAGGTGACGGTCGCAGCCCAGGACCGGGACATCCCCGCGCAGGTCCGCCAACCACGCACGGGTCACATGCCCGAGCCGGGCCGACAAGATGGCTGCCCGCTCATTCCCCGGCAGGCCCTTCGCCACCCTGTGCGCATCCACATGGAACACGTAGCCGGACCCGTCCCGTTCGCCGGTCAACGCGTCCTCCAGTAGGCCCCCACCGATCGCATCGCTCAACTCCGGCAACGACAAACGCAACACCATCAACGACAACGGCAACCCGGCATCAACGGGAATCCGCAGACCCAACACCGAACCCGAACCGGTCCGCCCGGCACCAGGCTCCCCAGCCGTCGTCGGCGTTCCTTCACTCATTCCCCGTGTCCCTCCGTTGGAGGGTGGTACCGGCGGCGGGTAGGGGCCTCACACCGCCGGTACCACCAGTCATAGATGCGCCAGGCGCCACCTCATGCATCGAACTCACAAGTCAGGCCCAGGTCGCGGGCCCATCGAGATCCGACCCCTTGTCACGGCCCCGAATCCTCCCCTGTGGTCTCGATCTCTCGAATACAGGGAAGCGTGAGCACTACAGAACTGGAAGACGATGGTCGCGGTCGGAGTGGTCAAAGTGGTCAAGGTCGGCGTTGCTTCGCCGCCGTCCTTCCCTGGACCGTGCAGGGCTTCAGCTACGAGGCAGAACTCCGTGAGCTACTTTGTTGCAGCGGAGTCGGTCAGTGCGACCGGTGGCCAGAGAAGCTGGGGGTGCCTTGGCTCCACGTATGCGCAACGAGCGACTCGATGCACTCCTTCGAGAAGCAGGATGGTCGCGGGCGCAGGCGGCGACCGCCTTCAACCGTGTTGCTAAGGAAAGGGACTTCCTGAACTGCGCGAATATAGGCCGCTCTCATATCAGCATGTGGGTCGGGGGAACGAAACCCACAGGACAGGCACCAATGATCTTGTGTCAGGCATTGTCCCGTCGTCTGAGGCGGATCGTCACTCCTGCCGAGCTTGGATTTGCAGTTCCCGGCGCGTCGATGCAGGATGCGATGGATTGGCAAGCTGACCCGCTGACCACGCTCGTCGACCTCGGGAGGGCCGACTTGGACGCGGAGCGGAGGACCTTCCTGGTCGGGGCCGTGTACTCGGCGGTGTGCCTCGCCGTGCCGGACAATTCCTGGTGGCGGGCCATGGCCGAAGTGCCGCCACCCCCGGCCAGGCAGCAGCGCGTCGGGCGCGGCGATGTCACCACTGTCCGAGAGTTGACCGCAGCCTTCTCACGTATCGATCAGGGGCGCGGCGGAGGACACGGCCGAAAGGCGCTCGTCCAGTACCTCCGCTCAGATATCGCTGGCTTTCTCCAGGGAACCTTCCCTGATGACAAGGTGCGACAAGACATGTTCTCCGCGGCTGGGGAACTGGCATACCTCAGCGGTTGGATGGCATTCGACAACAGCGAACATGCGGTCGCCCAGCGATACTTCGCCCTCGCGGTGAAGTTCGCGGCACGAGCCGGAAACTACCCACTCAGCGGTCACATCTTGCGTGCCATGGCTCACCAAGCTATTGACCTCGGTGCCCACCAGTATGGGCTGGATCTTGCCCAAGCCTCCATGGACGGACAGCGCTACCTATCCGCAACCCCTCGTGAGCGAGCGCTGCTCGGCGTGATTCACGCGCGGGCACTCGCGGCCAATGGAATGAAGCGCGGCGCAGCCAAAGCCCTGCTCAGAGCAGAGGATGATCTCGCCTCGGCCAGTGACGGCATCCAAGAGCCGGACAGGACATTCTTCTTCGGAGAGGCGTCCCTGGCGCACGAGACGGCGTGCACTCTGCGCGATCTGGGCGACCGTGACACCGCGATCCAGCAGTTCCAGCGCAGCGTCCGCAAGCGCGGAGCTGCATTCCGCCGCACCCACGCCGTGACGCTCGGATACCTGGGGGCGGCGCAGATCGCCGCTGGTGGAGTCGAGGAAGCCTGCAACACCTGGACCAGGGTCCTCGAC
>DASTGO010000544.1:0-2527 GCA_035719045.1 Kineosporiaceae bacterium
CCTGCCCGAGGGCGTCGCGCCGGCGAGCGGCCCGCGCGTGCTGCGGCGGCGCCTGGGCGGCGGTCCGGCGGCCCCGCTCAAACTCGCGTCCGGCTGCGACCGGCGATGCACGTTCTGCGCGATTCCGGCCTTCCGCGGGGCGTACGTCTCGCGCCGGCCCACGGAGGTCCTCGACGAGGCGCGCTGGCTGGCCGGTCAGGGCGTCCGCGAGATCGTCCTGGTCAGCGAGAACTCCACGTCGTACGGCAAGGATCTCGGCGACCTGCGGCTGCTGGAGTCCCTGCTGCCGCAGCTGGCGGCCGTACCGGGGATCGAGCGGGTGCGGGTGTCCTACCTGCAGCCCGCCGAACTGCGCCCGGGACTGATCACCGCGCTCGCCGGCACCCCCCGCGTGGTCCCGTACTTCGACCTGTCCTTCCAGCACGCCTCGGCTGCCGTGCTCCGCCGGATGCGCCGGTTCGGCGGCAGCCAGGACTTCCTGGCGCTGGTCGAGCGGATCCGGGAGGAGGCACCGGCGGCCGGGATCCGGTCCAACGTGATCGTCGGGTTCCCCGGCGAGACCGAGGACGACCTGGCCGAGCTGGAGGAGTTCCTGGGCAAGGCCCGGCTGGACGTGGTGGGGGTCTTCGGGTACTCGGCGGAGGACGGCACCGAGGCGGCCGGGCTGGACGGCGCTCTCGACCCGGAGCTGGTCGCGCAGCGGGCGGCCAGGGTCACCGCCCTGGTGGAGGAGCTGGTCGCCCAGCGTGCCGAGGACCGGCTGGGGGAGACCGTGGAGGTGCTGGTGGAGGAACTGGACGCCGACCTCGACCCGGACCGGCCGGTGGCCGTCGGGCGGGCGGCGCACCAGGGGCCGGAGGTCGACGGGATGACCCGGCTGGTCGGCGACGGGCCCGTCCCCGCCGTCGGGGAGCTGGTCGAGGCGGTCGTGGTCGGCACCGACGGCCCGGACCTGCTCGCGCGGCCGGTCGCCCCCGGGGTCCCGGATCGTCCGGCGGGGCGGGAATGACCGTGCAGGACCCGGCCTCGACCGCCCGGCCCGTCCCGGAGCCGGACAGCTCCCGGTTGCCGGTCAGCGCCTGGAACATCGCCAACGGGCTGACCGCCCTGCGGCTGGCTCTGGTCCCGGTGTTCGGCTGGCTGCTGCTCGGTACGGGGGAGCGGCCGGGCTGGCGGGTGGCCGCCGCGATCACGTTCGCGGTCGCCACGCTGACCGACCGGATCGACGGCGAGCTTGCCCGCCGCTGGCACCTGGTCACCGATGTCGGCAAGATCGCCGACCCGATCGCCGACAAGGCCCTGATGGGCACTGCCCTGGTCGGGTTGTCCGTGCTGGGGCAGCTGCCCTGGTGGGTGACCGTCGTCGTGCTGGTCCGCGAACTGGGCATCACCCTGATGCGGATCCTCGTCATCCGCTACGTCGTGCTGCCCGCCGGGCGCGGCGGCAAGGCGAAGATGGCCGCCCAGGCGGTGGCGATCACGCTGTACCTGCTGCCGCTGGGCAGCCTCGGGCACCAGGTCGCCGTGGTGGCGATGGTGGTGGCCGTGGTGCTCACCGTGGTCACCGGCCTGGACTACCTCTGGTCGGTCGGTGCGGCGGTGCGCAACAGCCCGCGGGCGGTGGCCGGACGTGGCCGGCAGGCCCCCCGAGCCACCCCGCCTGCCTCCCGTCCCGGGGCCTGAACTGGCCGCCGGCGCGGGGGAGGCGAGCGGAACCGCCCGGAAGGTGATCGCGGGGTTGACCGCCGCCGGGCAGACCCTGGCCGTCGCGGAATCCCTCACCGGCGGGCTGCTCGCCGCCCGGCTGGTGGACGTCCCCGGTGCGTCGGCGGTGCTGCGCGGCGGTGTGGTGGCCTATGCGACGGATCTCAAGCACCGGTTGCTCGGCGTCGACCCGGACCTGCTGGCCGCCCGGGGTGCGGTCGACCCCGAGGTGGCCGCCCAGATGGCCACGGGGGTACTGGCCCGGCTGGGGGCCGACTGGGGCCTGGCCACCACAGGGGTCGCCGGACCCGACCCGCAGGACGGCAAGGCGCCGGGAACCGTCTACGTGGCCGTCGCCGGACCCGGTGCCCAGGTCCGGGCCCTGCACCTGCCCGGGGACCGGCCCCGGATCAGGGACGCGACCGTGGCCGCGGCCCTGGAACTGCTCGTGTTCGCGATCGGCGAACAGCGCACGTGAAGGGCGCTTCGCGGGCTTCCGGGCGGAACCGGTGTGACCCGGGAGGGGTTGCCCGAGTGTGACTCACCCCGTGGCTGCTGCGCGTCGGTACCGGCCGCGGGGTACGGTGGAGCCACTCTCGGCGGACCGTCGCCGGGACGCGGCACACCTTCGGCTTCAGGTCCCGGGCTGTTCGTCCGAGACAAGGCAGGACGTGACGCGGTGGAGAGGAGGCGCGGTGGTTCTCTTGCGACAGGAGATCGGCGACGTCCTCCGGTCCGCGCGCCGTCAGCAGGGCCGGACTCTGCGTGAGGTGTCTTCCGTGGCCCGGGTCTCCCTCGGCTATCTCAGCGAGGTCGAGCGGGG
>DASTGO010000545.1:0-31026 GCA_035719045.1 Kineosporiaceae bacterium
CGACCCGGGGGCCGAGGCCGGAACCCGTTCCTGCCGCCGCCCGCCGCCGTGGCCGCACCACCTGCCGGGCGGCGGCCCCCACGGTCGCGGCACCGGTCGCGGCCGCGACCAGGATGGCTGCCTCGTTGCCGGGGGGAAGCCCGAGGGCCTGCGCCGTGCGCTCGATCGCGCCTCTGTGCTCGTCGTCACCGTGCTTGCGCCGGGGCGGCTGGGCGGGCTTGCCCGGCTTCGCGCCGCCGGTCGCCGGTGCGGAGGGCGCGGTGGTGGGGGTCGCCGGTGTGGAGGGCGCGGTGGTGGGGGTCGGCGACGTGGTGGTGGTCGGTGTGCTCGCGTGCCCACCCGCGGGGAAGGTCAGGTCCCAGAACTTGTTCTCCGAGCAGCCGATGCAGCGGGCCCCGACGCCGATCGGCCACTGGGTGCGCCCGTTCCACTGCTGCGTCGGGCAGTTGTGGAACGTCCACGGGCCCTTGCAGCCCAGCTTGTAGAGGCACCAGCCGGCCCGGTGCCCCTCGTCGCCGTACCTGAGCGCGAAGTGCCCGGCCTCGTAGTGACCCCGGCGCGGGCAGTTGTCGTGGATCTTCTGCCCGTAGGCGAACAGCGGACGGCCCTTGGCGTCGGTGGCGGGGAGTTCCTTGAAGGTCAGGTAGTGCACGATCGTCGCGGTGATGTTGTCGACGTTCACCGGGCAGCCGGGCAGGTTGATGATCGGCACGCCCTTGACCACGTCGGACACGCCCACTGCGCCGGTGGGGTTGGGTGCGGCCGCCGGCAGGCCACCGTGCGCGGAGCAGGTCCCCACGCAGATGACGGCTGCGGCGCCCTTGGCGGCGTCCTTGAGTTGCTGGGCCGCGGTGCGCCCGCCGACCACGCAGTAGACGCCGTCGTCGGCCAGCGGCACCGACCCCTCGACGACCAGGATGTGCCCGCCCGCCCTGATCGCGTCGGTGAGTGACTTCTCCGCCCTGCTGCCGGCCGGAGCCATCAGGGTCTCGTGGTAGTCGAGGGACACCAGGTCGAGGATGATCTCGCCCACGCCGGGGCTGCGGGAGCGCAGGAACGACTCGGTGTCGCCGGTGCAGTTCTGGAACTCCAGCCACAGCACGGTGGGCTTCTTCGACGTGGTCACGGCGCGGACGAGTTGCGGCGCCAGGGCCGGGGGCAGCGCCAGGGCCGCCGTGACCCCCGCCGCCCAGCCGAGCAACCGGCGGCGGTTGATCCCCGCTCGGTGCAGCTCCCGGCCCAGGTTCTCCTGGTCGTCGGGTGCCTCGGTCCTCGTCGTCATCGCCAGTTCCTCCCAGCCGAGGGGCTCGCCGGGCAGCACGAACGGCGTCCGGTTCGGCAAGCGCTTTCCGAGCCTCTGACCGGTTCTGTGAAGACTGGCTCAGCAGATCACTAACGCAAGATCAAGTGGGGCATCTCACGATACGGACAGCAGTCGGTCGGTGATCCGTCGCAACGACGAGGACCGTGACCGGCCCCGAACCCTCCGCGCCGTGGCCGGTCGACCCGACCGGCGGCCGCCGGGGGGGCGGTGGCCGGCGACCTATCCTGACCGGGTGGCGGTGGGTGAGGCAGGGGCGCGGACGCCGGGTGTCCCGGGGTTCGACGATCTGGACGACGCCCTGCGGGCCAGGGGCCTGCGGGCCACCCTGCAGCGCCGCCTCGTGCACGGGGCGGTGGTGGAACTCGGGCACGGCACGCCCGAGCAGGTCTGCGAGCGGGTGCGGGCGATCGCCCCGTCGCTGAGCCCATCCACGGTCTACCGGACGCTGGAGCTCCTGGAGGAGCTCGGCGTCGTCTCGCACACCCATCTCGGGCACGGCGCCCCGACGTATCACGCCGCCGAGCACGCTGATCATTTCCATCTGGTCTGCCGCCGCTGCGGGGCGATCCAGGAGGCCTCCGCGACCGCCGCCGCGGAACTGGCCGCCGAGCTGCGCGGACGCTACGGCTTCACCGCCGACCTGACCCACCTGGCCGTGGACGGGGTGTGCCGGGGCTGTGCCGGACGCCCGGACCCGGCCCGGGAAGCCTCCGGCCCTCTCGAGCGCTGAGCACGGGGTGAACGTGACGCCTGGCGCACCAGCCCTGCCCGCCCCGCCGCCGAGCCCCCTGCTCGCCCGCCCCGGTGCCGTCCCGGGAGAAGGTGCCGACGCCCCGGTGGCCTGGCACTACGGCGACCCATCCCGGGAGCAGCGGCGCCTGGAGTCCGCGCAGGCCCTGGTCGACCTGTCCCACCGCGGAGTGTTGCGGATCGCCGGGCCGGACCGGCTGAGCTGGCTGCACTCGCTGACCACCCAGGCGCTGACCGGACTGCGTCCCGGAGTGTCCACGCAGACGCTGGTGCTCAGCCCGCACGGCCATATCGAGCACGACCTGCACCTGGTCGACGACGGCGAGGCGGCCTGGGTGACCGTCGAGCCGGGAACCGTCGCGGAACTGGCCGGCTGGCTCGACCGGATGCGGTTCATGCTCCGCGTCGAGGTCGCCGACGTGACCGGGGACTGGGCGGTGGTGGGCAGTACCGGAGCCTGGACACCCGACGCCGGTGGACCCGTCACCCCGCCGGCCTGGACCGATCCGTGGCCCGCCCTCGGCCCTGCCACCGCGTCCTACGCCGCCGTCGCGGAGGACGAGCATCCGGGGGCCGGGCGGACCTGGCGGGAGGTGCTGGTCCCGCGGGACGGGCTGGTCGCGGCCCTGACCGGGCAGGACCTGGCCGGCACCTGGGCGGCCGAGGCGCTGCGGGTGGCCGCCTGGCGCCCCCGGCTCGGTTTCGAGACCGACCACCGGACCATCCCGCATGAGCTGGACTGGCTGCGCACGGCGGTCCACCTGCAGAAGGGCTGCTACCGCGGCCAGGAGACCGTGGCCCGGGTGCACAACCTCGGCCGGCCGCCGCGCCGGCTGGTCCTGCTGCACCTCGACGGCAGCGAGAACGTCCTGCCTGCCACCGGGGACCCCGTCCAGTTGGCCGGCCGGTCGGTCGGCCACGTGACCACCCCGGTCCGCCACCACGAGCTGGGCCCGGTCGCCCTGGCCCTGGTCAAGCGGTCGGTGCCCGCCGACGCCGTGCTGGTGGTCGCCGGGGTGCCCGCCGCGCAGGAGCTCGTGGTCGCCCCCTGACCCCACGGGGTGCCGACCCCACGCCGACGTGACCCCACGCCGCCGTGCCGCGGAAGACCCACCGCAGCGGACCGCACCGGAAGATCGCCGGTCAGGGCGATATGTGGCTGAAGAATCTTTCGTGCTCTGGGGATCCTGTGTCACGATATTCGGCGTGAGTCATACCCTGATCACTGTCGCCTCCACCGGGGCCGAGGCGTCCAAGGCGGACTGGCCGCAGCTGCCGACCACGCTGGAGGAGCTGGTGGTCGAGGCCAGGGTGAGCGAGGCCGCCGGTGCCTCGCTGATCCACGTGCACATCCGCGATGAGCAGGCGCGGCCGACCCTGGACCTCGGCCGGCTCAAGGAGACCGTCGCCGCCCTGCGTGCCGAGACCGGGCTGATCGTCCAGCTGTCCACCGGTGGTTCGGTGCGCGACCCGTTCGACGCCCGGCTGGCCGTCCTCGACGCGGCCCCGGACTCCTGCTCGCTGACCTGCGGCACGGTGAACTTCGGCGACGAGATCTTCGCCAACCCGTGGCCGTTCATGGTCGAGCTGTTCGAGAAGGCCCGTGACTGCGGCGTCGTGCCGGAGTTCGAGCTGTTCGACCTCGGCCAGGTGGCCGCCCTCGGCCGGCTGCTGGACACCTGCGGGCTGCCCTTCGGCGGCAAGGTGCACTGCGACTTCGTGCTCGGCGTGCCCGGGGGGATGCCGGCCACCACCACCGCCCTGGCCGCCGGGGTCGCCGCACTGCCGCCGCAGGTGACCTCCTGGTCGGCCACCGGGATCGGGCGCGGGCACCTGCCGGTGATGGCGGCCGCCCTGTCCCTGGGCGGGCATCTGCGCGTGGGCATGGAGGACACCCTCTTCCTCGCCAAGGGGCAGCCCGTGCACTCGAACGCGCAACTGGTCTCCCGTGCCGCCGAGCTGGCCACCCTGCTGCAGCGCCCGCCGCTGGACCCCGCCGGTGCCCGGGAGCTGCTCGGGATCCGCTGAGCCGCCCACCTGCCCGCCCGCCGGCCCACCGCTGCGGGCGGGCGCACGGCGCTCAAGGCCGGGTTGGGGACGGCCGATGACTGCGGCGAACCGGTGGGCCGGGCCGCCCGCTCTGCCGGGCCGGTGCCGTCCCGGGCCGCCGCTGTGGCCGCCCCGCTGATCCAGGAGCGCGCTTGTGACCCTTCCGGCCACGTCCCACGGGACCCTCGCCCGGGGGTACGCGACGGGGGAAGCCGCGCAGGCCGTCCGTGACCTGCTCCGGCAGCTCGATCGGCAGCTGGCCGGCCGAAGGGCCGAGGTGGTGCTGTACTTCGCCTCCGCCGTCCACGATCCCGCCGCGCTCGCCGGGCCGATCGCGGCGCACTTCCCCGACGCCTGTGTGCTGGGCTGCTCCAGTGCCGGGGAGTTCACCGACTCGGTGACCGCCACCGGAGGGGTGAGCGCGGTGGTGCTGCCGGAGGGCATCGTGGTCCGGGCCGTGGCCGCGCTCGGCGACCTGTCCGAGGATGCCGCCGGGGGGACCGACGCCACCGTCGCCGAGATCGAGGCCGCGCTGGGCCGGCCGCTGCGGGAGCTGGACCAGAGCCGGTACCTGGGCCTGGTCCTCATGGACGGCGTGCACGGCGTGGAACAACTGGCCAGCGAGCGCCTGATCGCGGCCGCGCCAGGGCTGGACGTCGTCGGTGGCAGTGCGGGGGACGACCTGAGGTTCGACCGGACCTGGGTCGCCGTCGGCGACCGGATCAGCGAGTTCGGCCTGGCCCTGGTGATCTGCGAGGTCGCCGTCCCGTTCCGGGTGCTGCGGACCTGCTCGTACCACCCCTCCGGGCGGACCCTGCAGATCACCCGGACCGACGCCGACGGCGGGACCGTCCTGGAACTGGACGGCCGCCCCGCCGTGGACGCCTACGCCGACGCCGTCGGGGTGGCCCCCGCGGACCTGAACTCGCAGGTGTGGAGCCGGCATCCGCTGGGCATGGTCGTGGACGGGAACCGCTGGATCAGCGGTCCGGTGGCGATCGCCCCCGGAGGGGGGCTGGTCTTCCGGAACCGGTTGCCCGCCGGGGCCGAGGCCGACGTGATGGATCCCGGTGACCTGGTCGCCGACACCGCCTCCGCGATCGAGCGCGCCCGGGCGGCGCTGGGCGGGCAGGTCAGCGGGGCCGTGGCCTTCAACTGCATCCTGCGCCGGCTGGAGATGGATGCCCGGCATGCCGAGGCGGACTTCGTGCTGGCCCTCGGCGGGGTGCCCACCGCGGGTTTCCACGCCTACGGCGAGACCTGGCTCGGGCACGTCAACCAGACGCTGACCGCCGTCGTCTTCGGCTGAACCGCCGTCCGCCGGTGAACGGTGGCCCGGTGTCCGGAAAGGGGCGGTGCGCTTGCCCGGGCATCCGATCTGCTTGCTCGAGTTGCACATGCTTGCTTGAGCTAGCAGACTGGGCTTCGTGGCAAGCATCTCCGACCGGGTGGGCGACCTCGGCGGCTATCTCCGCGAGCAGCGCGAACACGCCCGCCTCTCCCTGCGTCAGTTGGCCCAGCTGGCCGGGGTGAGCAATCCGTACCTCAGCCAGGTGGAGCGAGGCCTGCGCAAGCCGTCGGCCGAGGTGCTCCAGCAGATCGCCCGGGGCCTGCGGATCTCCGCGGAGGCCCTGTACGTGCGGGCGGGCATCCTGGAATCCGAGCAGCAGCGGCCGGACGTCGAGGCGGCCGTCCACGCCGACCCTGACCTGACCGACCGGCAGAAGCGCGTCCTGCTGGACATCTACCACGCCTTCCGGGCCGAGAACGCCCGTGAGACCGCCGACACCGAAACACCGGTGCCGGCCCCGCGCCGGCGGGCGGCCAAGCGGGCGGCCAAGGAGGCGACGGCCGGATCCGGCGAGCCACGGCGGAGCCGGCGGAAGGCCGAGGTCGCGGGCGAGGAGGGGCCGCCCGTGCAGGAAAGCTCCGCACCGGAAGGCACTGCACCGGAGAGTTCCACACCGGAAAGCACCGCCGGGGCAACCGGTTCCGCCGACCCGACCGGTGCGCCCCGCAAGCCGTCCCGGCGCGCGGCCGTCACCCGCAAGACCGCGTCGGGTTCGGTCCCCCATCGCCGCCCCCGCCGGAGCACCGGTGAAGCCACCGGCGAGACCGCACAGCCGGCCGACGACTGAGCACCCCATGACCACGCAGCAGCCGACCCACGATTGACCACGCCGCATCCTGCGCCGTGGCGAGGAGGACAGTTCCCATGAGCACCGTCCAGGACATCCGCAAGACCGTCAGCGAGTCCATGCCCGTGCTGGCGCTGGTCGGGGCGACCGATGCGGCCGTCCGTCAGGCCCGGCACCTGATCGCCAACGCCGCCACCGTGCAGGCCGAGGTGGAGGCCCGGGTCACCAGGCTCCAGGAGGGTGTCGAGAAGGCCGTCAAGGACTTCGACGCCAAGCAGTTGCAGGCGAAGGTCGCCGAGAAGCTGGACCCGAAGGCTCTGCAGGCAGCCGCGCAGCAGGTTCCGGCGCTGGCCGTGGCCCGGGCGCTGGAGGTCGCCGGGCGCGCCGAGGCGGGCTATGAGGAACTGGCCGCCCGCGGCAAGGAGGTCGTCGACCGGGTTCGCGGTCAGAAGGCCACCCAGGACCTGATCAAGCAGGGCAAGGTCACGATCAGCCGGACCAAGGCCGCCGTGACCACCGCCCGCAAGGCCGTCGACGAGACCGCCAACGCCGCGCTCGGCGTGGTACTGGTCGGTCGGCAGGAGGCGGCCGAGACCGTCGCCACCGTGGAGGGGGCCGTCGAGTCCGCCGCCACCGTGACCGAGGCCGTGGCCCACGAGGCCGCCGGCACCGCCCGCAAGTCCGCCGCGACCACCAAGTCCGCCGCCAAGCGTGCCGCCACCGGCGCCCGCAAGACGGCCTCCGCCGCCGCCAAGGCCGCCGAGGCCGCCGCGGACGAACTCGGCCAGGACTGACCCTGCCCGGCCCGTCGGTCCCACCGAACGGCCTGCCCGTCCGGCGGGGAACCGACCGGTGACCTGGGAGCCAGGACGGCCCGGTGCCCGCCCCGCGAGGGGTCCGGCACCGGGCCCTCCGGCATGTCCGGGCCTGCCTGGCGACCGGGGCACCTGGGTCGAGGGGCTGCCCTGGGTCGGGCGGTCGGTGGTCCCGGGTGGGAGGGGTGTCCTGGCGGAAGCGGCGTCCCGGGCGGAAGGGTGCCGTGGGCCGATCGGGTGCCGCCGGCGCGACGTCCCGGCGCGGCCACGGACAGATCGAGACGCTCGGGCGCCCGTTCCGTAGGCTGGGGCCATGTTCGCCAGCCTGCAGAACTGGGTCGTCCTTGCCCTGAGCGTGTTCGCCTTCGGGCTCGAGGTCTTCGCCCTGGTCGACTGCGTCACGCGCAAGGCAGGAGCATTCGCCGCAGCCGGCAAGCTCACCAAGCAGATCTGGCTGATCATCCTGGCCGTCGCGGCCGCCCTCGGGTTCATCGCCCTGCCCTCGCCGATCGGCACGTCGTTCGGAGCGCTCAGCCCGCTCGGCCTGCTTGCCGTCATCGCCGTGGTGGCCGCCGCGGTGTACCTGACGGACGTCCGGCCCGCGGTCCGGGGCTACACCGGGCGCGGCGGCGGGCGGTCCGGCCCCTACGGCCCCTGGTGACTCGTCCGTCCCTGCCGCCCGGTCATCGCTGGGCCGAGGGGCCTGCCGGACCCGTCGAGTACCTGGTCACGGGTTCCGGGGAGCCGGTGACGATGTTCGTGCCCGGGATGACCGGGTCTATCGCGCAGACCCGGCCGTTCGGCTCCGGAGTGGGCGGCAGCCGGGTCTTCCTCCACCTGCGCGGTCACGGTGCCACCCCGGTGCCGGCCGGTGCGGACGGTGCACCGGATCCCGGTGGCTGTCCCGACCTGGCGGCGGAGGTCGCCGCCGTCGCCGCGGCGACCGGCGCCACCCGGGCTCTCGGCGTCTCCCTCGGCGCCGCTGCCCTGCTCCGGTGGCTCGCCGACCGCCCGGACGCCCTCGACCGCGTCGTCCTCGTCCTGCCCGCGGCCCTGCCGGACGGTGACGACCGTGCCGACGGTGACCGACGGGCGGCCGGGGCCGTCGGCGCATCGTCCGGCGCAACCCGGGCCCGGTTGCTGGCGATGGCCGATGCGGTCACCGCCGCGGACGTCGAGAGCCTGGCCCGCCTGTTGCGCGCCCATCAGCCTGCGGCGGTCCGCGGCCGTCCGGATGTGGCCCTGTGGGCGCGTCGCCGGGCCGCGGAACTGGCCGGAACCCCGCTCGCGCCCGTCCTGCGCAGGTTCGCCGGACTCGCCCCGCCCGTCGCGCCGGAGGAGCTGGCCCGGATCACCTGCCCCGTCCTCGTCGTGGCACAGGAGGGGGACGAGGTGCATCCGGTCGCAGCCGCCCGCCGGTACGCCGAGTCGTTGCCCGACGCCCGCCTGGAGGTGCTGCCCGCGGGGGCCGTCCTCTGGACCGGCCGGGACCGGCTGCGCGATCTGGTGGCGGGCTTCCTCGACGGTCCCGCGCCGCGACCCGGCCCCACCACCGACGCGGTAGCGTGACCGATCGGCTACGCAGGGGCATCATGCGCGGTAGGCTCGGACCCGACCGGGCCAGGGATGGGGAGTGGCGATGACGGAGTACATGCCGGGAGGCCGCCGCAGGGTGGACCGCGTGCTCGCGCCGCACTTCCTGGACGGTCTCGCGGAGCTGCCCCTGGACGAGGTGCGGTCCCGGCGCGCGGACGCCGACCAGGAGGAGGCGGACCTCTCCTACGCCCGCCGCCTGCTCCAGGGCCGGATCGACCTGCTGCGCGCCGAACAGGCCGCCCGGCGCGGTGACGGACCGCTGGCCCACCAGCCCCACTCCGACGCCGAGATCGCGGCCGCGCTGAGTCGGATCCTCGGCGCCGAACCCCGCAGCGACCACGGGATGGGGCGTCATCTGGGCGCCCGGCCCAGTCGGGTCGGGGAGCACCGTCGCGAGGCCGAGCGTGCGGTCGCCGACGTCGGCGGCTCCGACCTCACCGCGATGGACGAGGTCGACCTGCAGGCGGCGCTGGACCGGTTGCAGGACATCGAGGGCAGGGTCAGCCGGACCCGGCGCGCGGTGCAGAAGGTGGTGGACACCCTCACCGAGGAGGTCGCCCGCCGCTACATGACCGGCGAGGTGACCGTTCCCTCCGGTGGCGAGCACCGCGGCTGACCGCCGCCGGCCACGGCCGGGGGACCCGCCTGACCAGGCCCGATAGGCCGGATTCGGTTGTCTACCGGTCGGCCAGCCCTTGTATACAAACCAGCGAGTCTTTGTATACAAGCCGGTCGGGCTTTGTATACAAAGGCTCTGAGGATGGCCTACGCTGCACTGCCGTGAGCCATAACGTGATCGCCCGAGTAGTCCGGTCGGGTTTCGTCGAGAGCGTCCACCACGGGACGGCCGTCGCCGTCGACGCCGACGGGGATGTCGTGGTCTCGGCCGGCACCCCGGCCGCCGCGATCTTCCCGCGGTCGACGAACAAGCCCCTGCAGGCGGTCGCCATGGTCCGGGCCGGGCTCGCCCTGGAGGGTCCGCTGCTCGCGCTGGCCGCCGCCAGCCATTCCGGCGAGCGGTACCACCTGGACGGTGCCCGCCGGATCCTGGCCGGGGCGGGTCTGGATCCGCAGGCGCTGGGCAACGTCGAGGACCTGCCGTACGACGAGCAGGAGCGGCAGGAGTGGGTGCGGACCGGGCGCGGGGCGTCCCGGCTGGCCCAGAACTGCTCCGGCAAGCACGCCGCGATGCTGGCCACCTGCGTGGAGAACGGCTGGCCGACGACCGGGTACCTGGACCCCGGCCATCCGCTGCAGCGGCTGATCGCCGAGACGATCGCCGATCTGGCCGGGGAACCGGTGACCGCGACCGGGGTCGACGGTTGCGGTGCTCCCGTGCTCGCGGTGTCCGTGCTGGGCCTGGCCGCCGCCTTCGCCCGGATCGCGACCGCCGATCCCGGCACCCCGGAGGGTCGGGTCGCGGCGGCGATGCGCCGGCATCCGGAATGGGTCGGCGGCACCGGCCGTGACGTGACCGCCCTGATGAACGGCGTCCCCGGCCTGATCGCCAAGGACGGTGCGGAGGCGGTGTACGCCGCGGCGCTGCCGGACGGCCGGGCCGCAGCCCTGAAGATCGCCGACGGCGGGCAGCGGGCCCGGCCGGTGGTGCTCGCCGCACTGCTGCACCGGCTCGGGGTGTCCGCACCCGTGCTGGACGAGCAGGCCGGCACCGAGGTGCTCGGCGCAGGGATGCCGGTCGGCGTCGTCGAGGCCGTCGGGCTCTGACCTGACGGCGGCCCGTGGCAGGGTGGTCGCCGCCGGTGCTTCCGGCCGCCCCCTGGTGCAGCCGCCCGGGGGTGCCGTGCGGGACGGCCCGTGCGGGTTCACCCGCGGGACGGCCCGTGTAGGCGGGCCTGCGGGACGGACGTGAGGAGGGCACCGGATGCGAGCCGTACTGCAGCGGGTGACCGGGGCCGCGGTCCGGGTCGACGGGGAGACGGTAGGCGCGATCGACCGTCCCGGCCTGGTGGCGCTGGTGGCCGTCACCCACGACGACACCGCCGACCAGGCCCGCCGGCTGGCCCGCAAGATCGCCGACCTGCGGATCCTGCGTCACCCGGACGGCCCGGACGCCGGCCCGGACGAGTGCAGTGCGCTGGACATCAAGGCGCCGGTCCTCGTGATCAGCCAGTTCACCCTGTACGCCGACACCCGGAAGGGACGCCGCCCGTCCTGGAGCGCCGCAGCCCCCGGGCCGGTGGCGTCCCCCCTGGTGGATGCGGTGGTCGATGCCCTGCGCGAGCTCGGCCTGGAGGTCGCCACGGGGAGGTTCGGCGCCGACATGGCGGTGGAACTGGTCAA
This sequence comes from Kineosporiaceae bacterium, assembly GCA_035719045.1. GTDB lineage: Bacteria > Actinomycetota > Actinomycetes > Actinomycetales > Kineosporiaceae > DASTGO01. The sequence continues at coordinate 10,974 of DASTGO010000545.1, forward strand.
CGACGGCCCGGTGACCCTCATCCTGGAGGTGTGAGCGTGCGCATCGAGGTCGTCCCCGGGAACATCACCCGCCAGGTGGTCGACGTCGTGGTGAACGCCGCCAACTCCACCCTGCTCGGCGGTGGTGGGGTGGACGGGGCGATCCACGCGGGCGCTGGACCCGCCCTGTTGGAGGAGTGCCGCAGGCTGCGCCGGACCACCCTGCCCGACGGGCTGCCCGTGGGACATGCGGTCGCCACCGGTGCGGGGGAACTGGCGGCCCGCTGGGTGGTGCACACCGTGGGCCCGAACCGCCACCGCGGCCAGAGCGACCCCGCCCTGCTGGCCGCCTGCTTCACCGAGAGCCTGCGGGTGGCCTCCGGGCTCGGAGCGCGCTCGATCGCCTTCCCCGCGGTCAGCGCCGGGGCCTACGGCTGGGATGTGGCCGAGGTGGCCAGGGTCGCCGTCACCGCCGTACGCCGGGCCATCGCCGCGGGGGACGCCGCCGGCATCGAGCTGGTCCGCTTCGTCCCGTTCGGGCCCGCCGCGACGGCCGCCTTCGAGACCGCGGTCCGGCAGCCGCCGGCTTGAGGCCGTCCCAGGTCATCCCGCCCATCCCGTCCGGTCAGCCGCAGGGCGGACGGCGTCCCAGGCCACGGTCAGCTCGCCGAGTCGCCACCGGGCCGGCCCGTCGAGTACCGGCCACCCGGCCTCGCGGACAGCGGTCGCCGCGGCCAGCCAGCGCTGCCGGGCACCGAAGACCGCCAGCGGAGCGGCCCGGGTCCAGGCGTCGTCCAGGGCGGATAGGTAGGCGTGCACCGGTTCGCCCGGGACGTTGCGGTGGATGAGCGCCTTCGGCAGCCGTTCCGCGACCTCGGACGGCCGGTGCAGCCCCGCCAGCCGCAGCGACACCGTCAGGGACACCGGCCCGTCGGCGGTCACCGCCACCCAGCTGGCCCGCCGGCCGATCTCGTCACAGGTCCCGTCGACCAGCAGCCCGTCAGGGGCCAGCCGGTCCCGGACCGTCCGCCAGGCCGGGCCGACCTCGTCCTCGGCGTACTGCCGCAGCACGTTGAACGCCCGGACCACGATCGGCCGGACGCCCGCCCCCAGCGGGACCTCGAAGCCGCCGACGGCGAACCGCAGTCCCGGACCCGTCAATGGTGTGGCCGCGGCCACCCGGGCCGGGTCGATCTCGATCCCGACCACCTCGACGTCCGCCCGGACCCGGGTCAGCCGTTCCCGCAGCTCGACGGCGGTGACCGGGGTGGCGCCGAACCCGAGGTCCACCACGACCGGGTGTTCGGCCCGGCGCAGCCGCCACGCCTGCGGGCCGGCCAGCCAGCGGTCCACCCGCCGCAGCCGGTTCGGGTTGGTGGTCCCGCGGGTGATGGTGCCGACGGGTCCGCGACCGGTGGTGACCCGTCCGGGGCTGCCCTCCGTCCGTCCCGCGCCCGCCACGTCAGCCACCCTAGGGCGCCCGCTGCGGCACCTTCCGACGGGCCGGTACTCGGCCGAGCGGGGGAGATGTCATGTCACGGGGTAATCGGTCGATCACCGAGGGGGCAGGATGGTGCAGGGTCCGGCAGGATGGGTCCGGCCGGGGGTGTGGGCCGATCGCACCACTGTCGGTGCGCGGGACTAAAGTCCGGAACGATCTGGTTCTCACCTCGGGTGGATCATGCCGGCCAGGAGCCGTCGGCCTCGGGCCGTGGCAGTGCCGGGAAGGTGCCGGTGACAGCTGTGCCTGCGGTGGCAGGCCCGGGCGGGCGCGACGGCGACAGAAGACAGGAGGCGTGGGTGGCCAGGCGTGCGGTGCCGCGCCGCGTGGCGATGATCTCGGTGCACACCTCCCCGCTGGAACAGCCCGGCACCGGGGACGCCGGTGGGCTGAACGTGTACGTCGTGGAGACCGCGCGCCGGCTCGCCGAGCGCGGCACCGAGGTGGAGGTCTTCACGCGGGCCACCTCCAGCGATCTGCCGCCCGCGGTGCCGCTGGCCCCCGGCGTTCTGGTCCGTCACCTGCCCGCCGGCCCCTATGAGGGACTGTCCAAGAACGACCTCCCCGGCCTGCTCTGCTCCTTCGCCGCGGGGGTGCTGCGGGTGGAGGCCAGCCAGGAGGTCGGCTGGTACGACCTGGTCCACTCCCACTACTGGCTGTCCGGACAGGTCGGCTGGTTGGCCGCCGATCGCTGGAACGTGCCGCTGGTGCACACCATGCACACCATGGCCAAGGTCAAGAACGCCTCGCTGGCCGGCGGCGACGCCGCCGAGCCGCAGACCCGGGTGCTCGGCGAGGAGCAGGTGGTGGCCGCCTCCGACCGGCTGCTGGCCAACACCGAGGAGGAGGCCCGGCAACTGGTCGGGATGTACGACGCGGACCCGCACCGGGTGTGCGTGGTCCCGCCGGGGGTCGACCTGTCCACCTTCTCCCCCGGTGGCCTGGGCTCCCGGCGGCTGGCCCGGCGCCGGCTCGGCCTGTCGCAGGACGTGCAGCTGCTGCTGTTCGTGGGCCGGATCCAGCCGCTGAAGGCACCGGACGTCCTGCTCGCCGCCGTGGCGCAGCTGCTCGCGCGGCAGCCGTCCTGGCGTTCCCGGCTGCGGGTCGCGGTGCTCGGCGGGCCGAGCGGGTCCGGGCTGGACCGGCCCGAGGAACTGCAGCAGCTGGCGACCCGGCTCGGCATCGCCGACCTGGTCCGCTTCCAGCCGCCGGTCTCGCGGCCTGTGCTCGCCGACTGGTACCGGGCGGCGGACCTGGTCGCCGTCCCGTCGTACAACGAGTCCTTCGGGCTGGTCGCGGTCGAGGCCCAGGCCTGCGGGACGCCCGTGGTGGCGGCCAAGGTCGGCGGCCTGCGGACGGCGGTCGCCCACGGCCGGTCCGGGCTGCTGGTGGACGGTCACGACCCGGCCGACTGGGCGCACACCATCGGCGGCCTGCTCGACGACGAGCCCCGCCGGCACCGGATGCGTGCCGCCGCGGTCGCCCAGGCCCGCCGGTTCAGCTGGGACGCCACCGTCGACGGCACCCTCGACGTCTACGCCGGCGCACTGGCGGACCATCGCCGCGCGCCGGTCGGCTCCCTGGTCGCGGCCACCCCGCTGAGCGCGCTCGCGGTCGCCCCGTGACCGTCCCCGCCGACCTGCGGGCAGCGGCCGAGCAGGTCGTGCGTGCCTGGCTGGCCGAGTCCGGGCTGGAACATGAGCCGGGTGCCCGGCCGGGGGAGTCCGTCGTCCAGCTGCCCGGCGAGGCCAAACTGCGCACCGCGGTGTCCGTGCTGGTCGGGGACCGGGCGCTGTCGGTCTCGGCCTTCGTCATCCGCAACCCGGACGAGAACCACGAGCAGGTCTACCGCCGGCTGCTCGGCCGCAACACCCGCCTGCCCGGGATCGCCTTCGCCCTGGACCGGTCGGGGGACGTCTTCCTGGTGGGCCGGCTGCCGCTGGAAGGGGTCACCGCCCGGACCCTCGACGAGCTGCTCGGCGCGGTCCTGGCGGCGGCGGACTCCTCCTTCAACGAGCTGCTCGCGCTGGGTTTCCTGAGCTCGATGCGCCGGGAGTGGGCCTGGCGGACCGACCGTGGCGAGTCCACCCGCAATCTTGAGGCCTTCCGCCACCTGCTCGACGACGGTCCCGGCGCCGACTGACCGCACCGGCGCGGTCCGGGACCGGCGGCCGCGGGTGCCCCGGAGTGTGACACCCCGAACAGGACATCCGGACAAGGACACCCGAACACCGCGCAGGGCGTTCACCGGTCCCGACTAACCTGGCAGGCATGACCTTCACGCTTGTCCTGCTGCGCCACGGCGAGAGCGACTGGAACGCCAAGAACCTCTTCACCGGCTGGGTGGACGTCCCCCTGTCGGAGAAGGGCCGGGTGGAGGCGGAGACCGGCGGCCGGCTGCTGGCCGAGGCCGCCGTCCTGCCGGACGTGGTCCACACCTCGATGCTGCGCCGCGCGATCACCACGGCCAACCTGGCGCTGGACGCCGCCGACCGGCACTGGATCCCGGTCAAGCGCAGCTGGCGGCTCAACGAGCGGCACTACGGCGCGCTGCAGGGCAAGAACAAGAAGCAGACCATGGACGAGTTCGGCGAGGAGCAGTTCATGCTCTGGCGCCGGTCCTACGATGTGCCGCCGCCGCCGATCGCCGCGGATGACGAGTTCTCCCAGGCCGGGGACCCCCGGTACGCCGACCTCGGTCCCGAGCTGCCGGCCACCGAATGCCTGAAGGACGTCGTGGCCCGGATGCTGCCCTACTGGGACAGCGCGATCGTGCCCGACCTGCGGGCCGGGAAGGTCGTCCTGGTAGCCGCGCACGGTAACTCGCTGCGCGCCCTGGTCAAGCACCTGGACCGGATCAGCGACACCGACATCGCCGGGCTGAACATCCCGACGGGCATCCCGCTGCTCTACACCCTCGACGAGGAGCTCAACCCGACCGAGCCCGGCGGGCGCTACCTCGACCCGGAGGCCGCCGCCAAGGCCGCTGCCGCCGTGGCCGCCCAGGGCCGCTGACCCCAGCCGATCGGCCCGCGCCGAGCGCTCAGGCGAGCGGCGCGGGCTGATCCGGCCACCCGAACGGCCCGGGGCTCGGGCCCGTCCGTCGCCCTGGGACGGCCGCCGTGATCGTGATGCGGCCCGGTCGCAACGGGTGTCGCGGCGCCTAGCCGAGTTCGGCCGGGGGCCGGCGCTCGCCGGTGACCAGGAAGACCACCCGGCGGGCGACGGAGACCGCATGGTCGGCGAACCGCTCGTAGTACCGCCCGCACAGGGTGATGTCCACGGCCGCCTCGATCCCGTGCTCCCAGTCCGGGGACATCAGGACCGCGAACACATGCCGGTGCAGGGCGTCCATCGCGTCGTCGTCGGTCTCCAGCTCCTCGGCGACGGCGATGTCCCGGCTGGCGATCACGCTGCCGGCCTTCGCCACGATCCGCTCCGCGATCTGGCCCATCTGCAGGATGGTCGCGCGCAGCTCCGGCGGGATGGCCGAGTTCGGGTAGCGCATCCGGGCCAGCTTGGCCACGTGCCGGGCCAGGTCGCCCATCCGCTCCAGGTCCGCGCTGATCCGCAGGCTGGTGACGATCACCCGCAGGTCGGTGGCCACCGGCTGCTGGCGGGCCAGCAGGGTCAGCGCCCGCTCCTCCAGCTGGACCTGCAGGGCGTCGATGGTCTCGTCGGCGGCGATCACGCTCTCGGCGAGGGTGAGGTCGGCGTCCAGCAGGGCGGTGGTGGCCCTGCCGATCGCAGATCCGACGAGCCGGGTCATCTCGACCATCTGGTCGGAGATCCCCGCAAGCTCTCCGTGGAACTGTTCCCGCATCTGTCGCTCCATCTCACCCGGCTGTCGGGCGGAACCGTACGCCCGCCCGGCCGCCAGTCGCACGCTGGCAGGCGGGCGTGAACGGATCGCCGCTGCCAGGTGAACTCCGCGAGAAGGCATCACCCGCACGGCCTCCGACGTGCCTGAAGGCCCCCGGTGCGGCCCTACATTGAGGAACGTGAACCCGACGTGGACCGCTGCCGTGGCCGGACTTGTCGGTCTCGTCGTCGGTGCCGCCGGGGTGCTGGCCTTCCGGGTCAGCGAGCGGGAGCGACTGGGCCTGGCCCAGCCGACCGAGCCGGACCTGCCGCCCGGGGTGACCGAGGTGCTGGGAGTGCTGCGCTCGGCCGCCGTGGTCCTCGACCTGGCCGACGGGGTGGCCAAGGCCAGCCCCGCCGCCTACGCCTTCGGCCTGGTGCGCGGACATGACCTGGTGCACGCGGAACTGCGTGAGATGGCGGCGGAGGCCCGCCGGTTCGGGCTGGTCCGGGAGCGGGAGCTGGAACTGCCGCGCGGACCCTTCGGACGGGCCCGGCTCGTGGTCCACGCCCGGGTAGCGCCGCTGGGTGCCGACCATGTGCTCGTCCTCGTAGACGACCGGACCGAGGCGCGCCGGGTCGAGGAGGTCCGCCGCGACTTCGTGGCCAACGTCAGCCATGAGCTGAAGACCCCGATCGGGGCCCTGCACCTGCTGGCCGAGGCGGTGCACGACGCGGCCGAAGACCCGGAGGCGGTCCGGCACTTCGCGGAGCGGATGCAGCGGGAGTCCCTGCGGCTGACCTCCCTGGTCCAGGAGATCATCGACCTGTCCCGGCTGCAGGTGGCCGACGCCCTGCACCCCCCGGAGCCGGTGGACGTCGACGGCGTGATCGCCGAGGCGGTGGACCGGTGCCGGCTGGTCGCCCAGGCCAAGCACATCGAGGTCGTGATCGGCGGGCATGAGGGCGCGGTCGTGTACGGCGACCACAACCTCCTGGTGACCGCGGTCCGCAACCTGGTCGACAACGCGATCGCCTACTCCCCGGAGAACACCCGGGTCGGGGTCGGGGTCCGCCGGGATGGCGGTCTGGTCGAGATCGCCGTCAGCGATCAGGGGATCGGGATCTCCCCGGCCGATCAGGCCCGGATCTTCGAGCGCTTCTACCGGGTCGACCCGGCCCGGTCCAGGGCCACCGGGGGGACCGGACTCGGCCTGAGCATCGTCAAGCACGTGGCCGCCAACCACGGCGGCGAGGTCACGGTCTGGAGCATGCTCGGCCAGGGCTCCACCTTCACCCTGCGCCTTCCCGACTCCGCGCACACCTCCGGGGGAGTCCCGGACGACGCCCCCGATGAGGCGGATCCGCCCCCGGTCCAGGCGGCCGACCCGTTCCGGCGCACCGAACCGACCCCGCCAGCCGGGGCCCAGCCCGACCACCGGACGGCAGCGCCACGGCGCCCGGCCGCCGAACCGAGGGGAGCAGTACCGTGACCCGCATCCTCGTCGTCGAGGACGAAGAGTCGTTCAGCGACCCGTTGTCCTACCTCCTGCGGAAGGAGGGGTACGAGGTCGCCATCGCCGACGACGGACCCGCCGCCCTGGAGGAGTTCGACCGCAATGGCGCGGACCTGGTGCTGCTCGACCTCATGCTCCCGGGCCTGCCCGGCACGGAGGTCTGCCGCCAGTTGCGGGCCCGCAGCAATGTCCCGGTGATCATGCTGACCGCCAAGGACAGCGAGATCGACAAGGTGGTCGGCCTGGAGCTCGGCGCGGACGACTACGTGACCAAGCCGTACTCGTCCCGGGAGCTGGTCGCCCGGGTCCGGGCGGTGCTGCGCCGCGGCACCGAGCCCGAGGTCCTGGTGGCTTCGACCGTCGAGGCCGGACCGGTCCGGATGGACGTCGAGCGGCATGTGGTCACGGTCGGCGGCAGCCCGGTGGCGATGCCGCTGAAGGAGTTCGAGCTGCTGGAGATCCTGCTGCGCAACGCCGGCCGGGTGCTCACCCGGATGCAGCTGATCGACCGGGTGTGGGGCGCGGACTACGTCGGCGACACCAAGACCCTCGACGTCCACGTCAAGCGCCTGCGCGGCAAGATCGAGCCCGACCCGGCCAACCCGCGCTACCTGGTGACCGTCCGGGGCCTGGGCTACAAGTTCGAGAGCTGATGCCCGCAGCGCCACGCCGGACGTGACGAAAGGGCCGGTCGCCCCCGCAGGGGTGACCGGCCCTTTCGGTGCCGTGAGGTGTCAGCTGGTCGGGGAGACCGAGGACGACGGCGACGCCGACGAAGAGGCTGAGGACGACGCGGAGGACGACGCCGACGAGGAGGTCGAGGACGACGGGGTGGCGGTCGGGGTCGGCGTCGGGAGCAGCGTCGCGTACTCCGCCTCGCTGCCGGCCGCCAGCACCGGGACGCTGAACTTGATGCTGCCGCCGCCCTTCGTCTGGGCCACCAGGGTCAGCAGTGAGCCGGGAGCCTTGGGGACCGACGACACGGTGAGCTGGGTACCGTTGGGGCCGATCTGGACCAGCTTGCCGGGGGCCGCGGCGACGCTGGCCTCGCCCACTGCCTGGGAGCCGTCCGCCACGGCGATATCGACGGACACGCTGGCGGTGCCGGTGTTGACCACCCCGCCGATCAGCGAGCCGGGCTGGCCCTTGCCCTTGGTGACGACGAAGAAGTTGTTCAGCTTGACCGTGGAGTTGCTGGCGGGGTCGGTGATCGACCCGTTGAACCCGTCACTGGCCGGGTACGGCGTCGTCGTCACGGCGGGCGAGGCGAGCACACATCCGGACAGGGTCATGGCCGCGCCGAGGGCGACGACTCCGGTGGCGACCATCTTCGCCGGGCGGCGCGCAGTGCGCTTCACGTCCCGTTCCTCCTCTACAGGCAAAGCTCGAAGCCGGTCCCGCCCGGCCGAAGTCGCTGCGCAGCCTACCCGTGCAAGGTCATCGTCCGGGAGACGCCAGCAGTGCCCAGACCAGCTCCGGCGCAGGAATGCCCAGGCCAGGGGCGGGAGTGTTGCGAACAACACTATCCACCACCTGCTATGGAGCCGCCAGGACGAGGGGCACGGCACCTGTCCACAGCGCCGGGTCCGGCGTGTCGGGATCCGTCCGCGCGGACCTCGGGCGGTGACGGGCAGTGGCGGGGGAGCGGCGGCTGATCCTCGTCCGTGACGGTCCGGACCCGCCCTGGCAGGTCCGGACACCGGAGCGGCGGCCGGCCGGGGGTGGTGATCGGGCACTGTCCGCCGTGGCCTGTGGTCGCCTCCGGATGCCGGAGATGCCGTCACAGCACAGGCAATCCGAGGTTCGATCCACCGTCGGTGTCGGCCTCGACACGCAGTGGCGGGGTATGCGGCCGCTGCGGTGACGGCCCGGCAAATGCATGCGCAGAGGCATCTGTCAAGGGTGTCGCAGACCGTAACTAGGCCTCTGACCTGCACAAACGATGTTCCACGTCGGTGACGCCGACAACGTGTCGTGATACGATTCCCCCTGGGAAAGGGGATAAGACCACATGGCTTTTACGGTCGGCGAGACGGTTGTGTACCCCCATCACGGGGCCGCACTCATCGAGGAGATCAAGACCAGGGTCATCAAGGGGGAGGAACGACAGTACCTGGTCCTCAAGGTCGCCCAAGGAGATCTGACCATCGAGGTTCCCGCACAGAACGTCGACCTGGTCGGCGTTCGTGACGTCGTGGGGCAAGAGGGTCTCGACCGCGTCTTCCAGGTCCTCCGGGCCCCCTACGCCGAGGAACCGACGAACTGGTCCCGGCGCTACAAGGCAAATCTGGAGAAGCTGGCTTCCGGTGACGTCATCAAGGTCGCGGAGGTCGTGCGTGACCTGTGGCGGCGTGACCAGGACCGCGGGCTCTCCGCCGGTGAGAAGCGGATGCTGGCGAAGGCCCGGCAGATCCTGGTGTCGGAGCTGGCTCTGGCCGAACACACCAACGAGGACAAGGCCGAGGCCATCCTCGACGAGGTGCTCGCTTCCTGAGCCGCCACCGGCCTATCGGGAATCTGTTCCCGGGCCGGGGTTCACCGTGACGGTGCCTGCGGCGCCGGGCTCTGGCGCGGCTACATTCCAGTTGTGAACACAGCGGTAGACACTGACGATGGCCGCCCCCACCAGGGGGCGGCCATCGCTGTCGTTCCGGTCTGCCACGACGACCGGGAGGCCCCGGCCGGCTGCGCGGCCCTGCGGGATCTGCGGGGGCGATCCCTGCTTGTCCGTGCGGTGCGCGCGCTGCTGCGCTCCGGGGTCGTCGGGGAGGTCGCCGTCGTCGTCCCGCCCGACCTGGTGCCGCTGGTGAAGGATCTCGTGGCGTCGGCAGGGCCGGCCGGTCCGGTCCGGGCGGTGATCCTTCCCTCGGAGGAGAACGGGCACGGCTACCGGGTCAGGGTGGCGCTGCGCGAACACCTCTTCCCGCCCGGAACGCCCGTCGTCGTGCACGACCCGCTGTTCTCCCTCGCCCCGGCGGAGCTGGTGCGGTCCGTCGTCCAGGCGCTGACCGAGGCCGGCCCGTGTCCCCGGCCGGGGGCGCCGGACCTCGCGGCGATCCCGGTCCGCCCGGTCACCGACACGCTCAAGTGGGTCGCCGAGGACGACGTCGTCCTGGGAACGGCGGACCGGGACCACTTCCGGATGGTGTCCAGCCCGCAGGCCTACTGGCCGCAGCAGCTCCTGTCCAGGCTGGAGGCCGCGACGGACGAGCAGTTGCGGGCCTGCGGGGCCGAGGTGCTCCCTGGACTGGTCCGGGGCGCAGGCGGCCGGTTGCTCACCGTTCCCGCGCCGGGGGAGTCGTTCCGGCTCGCGACGGCGGAAGACCTGGTCCTCGCCGAGGCGATGCTGCACGTGGGAACCGGCGGGGAGGCCGCGACCCGGCACTGACGGTCGGCGGTCCGTGACAGGGGAGCATCGTCGTGCTGGCAGGCGTGACACCTCTCGCAGGCCCGGCCCGCTCGGGCACCGTCTCCGCGCGGGCGGGTCAGGGCATCCGGTAGTGGTGGGTGGACAGCAACCGCTCGGCAAGGACCAGGTCGTGCGGGTAGGTCACCTTGAGGTTGTGCCGGCTGCCGGCCACCACCCGGACCGCAGGGCCGCCGTACCGCTCGATGCTGCAGGCGGTGTCCGTCCCCTGATACCCGTCGGCACGGGCCTGGTCATAGGCGCGCAGCAGGTCCGGGGCGCGGAACGCCTGCGGGGTCTGCACCCGGACCAGTCCCGCCGCGCTGCCGTACGCCTTCGCGGTGGGGGCGTCCTCGGCGGGCAGTACCCCGAGGGCGGGCAGGGCGGGCACGGCTCCACCGACGGACGCCGCCGTGGTGACCACTGAGCGGAACAGGGCCGGGCCTGCCAGCGGCCGTGCACCGTCGTGGATGGCGATCACGTCGACCTCTCCGGCATCGACCCGATCGCGGAGGTGGTCCAGGGCCGCCTGCTCGGAGCCGTGCCGGGTGTCCCCGCCGATCACCAGTTCGACCTGCCGTCCGGAGGGTGCCTCCCGGCGCAGGGTCTGCTCGGCCAGCTCCGCGTCCTCCGGCCGGACCACCAGCATCAGGTGGCCGACCTCCGCCACCTCGTCGGCCCAGGTGAAGGACCAGGAGATCAACCTCCGCCCGGCGAGCGGCAGGTACACCTTGTTCAGGCTGGCGCCGACCCGGGTCCCGCTGCCGCCGGCCAGCACGACCACCGCCGCCCGGCCCGCCGGAGGCCGTCTCCCCACGAACGGCCCGATCCCGGTGGCAGGCGTCCTGCTCATGGCTCGACAGTAGCGGCCGGTCCGGCGGCGGACGCCCACCGGTCGGGCGCCCGGACGCCGGGTGTGCGTGGGACGCCGGAAGCCGGGCGCTAGCGTCAGGGTGTGGCAGACGTGCAGGGATCCGGTGAGGACGAGACGGCCGGCGGAGACGGGGTGACCGGCGGATTCCCGGTGCCCCGGGTCGGGATCGGGGTGGACGTCCATGCCTTCGCCCCGCCGGGATCGGGGCGTCCGATGCGGCTGGCAGGGCTGGACTGGCCCGGGCAGGAGGGGCTGGCCGGGCACTCCGACGCCGATGTTGCCGCCCACGCCTGTTGCGACGCCCTGCTGTCCGCGGCCGGGCAGGGCGATCTGGGGTCCCAGTTCGGTACCGCGGACCCGCAGTGGGCGGGGGCGTCCGGACCGGCACTGCTCGCCGAGACCGCGCGCCGGGTGCGCGAGGCCGGCTATGTGATCGGAAACGTTGCGGTGCAGGTGATCGGGGTCCGGCCGCGGCTGGGGCCCCGGCGGGCGGAGGCTCAGGAGGCTCTGTCCGCCGCCTGCGGCGCGCCCGTGACGGTGTCGGCGACGACGACCGACGGTCTCGGGCTCACCGGTCGTGGTGAGGGAGTGGCCGCAGTGGCGACCGCGGTGGTGCTGCCGAGGTCCGGTTGAGGTGCGGGCGGCCCGGTCCGGGTGCGGCGCAGGCCCGCGGAGGGCTCCCGGCGAACCGGAGGAGGGCGTCCGGATACACGATCGGTGACGGGTGACCTTCGGGACGCGCGTCAGGTGTGCCGGGGCGGAGCTCGGCGGCCGGTGACGAAGGCCCGGGCCCCGGTCGGCGACGCGGAGGTCGGGCAGGGGTGTGGGAGCCCCGAACATCACATCCGCATGGCGGCGTGTCCGGTCTGACGGGACTTAGGTCCCCTGGTTGCAGTCCGTCACGTCTCGTAAGCACGAGGGCATGGCCCTCATCGATTCACCGCAGATCGTGACGACATGTCGTCACGATGCCGCCAACTCGCCCCCCGTGCGCCCGGTGTCGTGACGATGCGTGACGTCTCGTTGCCTGTGATCCCCCGACCCGACGCCGACTCGGTCCGGATGGTCCAGCAGTCCATCCAGCGGTTTCACGGCCGGGAGATGGAACTGACCACCGGCTTCTACAGCCACCTGTTCTCGATGCTTCCAGCTGCGCGCGCGCTGTTCCCGGAGGACATGGCCGAGCAACGGGTCCAGCTGCTCAAGGCCCTGCTCGCCTCGGTGGACTCACTGGTGCACGACCCGGCCGGGATGGAGATCCGCCTGCAGGCGCTGGGGGGTGTGCACTACCAGCGGGGGATCGCCGACGACCAGTACCAGTACGTGGCCCACGCCCTGGTCCGCACCGTGCGGGACGTGATGCCGGGTGACTGGTCCACCTGGTTGAGCTCGGCGTGGATCAGCGTCTACTCCTGGATGATCTCCCACATGGAGGCCGGTGCCAGGCAGGCCCGGCAGCGCGACGAGGCCGGGATCGGGCAGCCCGACCTGCACCTGCAGTACCAGTTGGGGGGCACCGCTCAGCAGCACGTCGTGCATCAGTACCCGGATCAGCAGTACCCGGATCAGCAGTACTTCGCCCAGCAGCACGCTCCCCACCAGTCGGCCGTGCAGCCTGCCGTTGCGCCTCAGTACGCGGTCCAGGACCCGGACCCGGCACAGGTCCGGTACCCCGCCCAGCCGGTGGAGGCCGTCCAGGATCCCGCCAGTGCGGCGGCCTGGGTCCAGGAGCGGTCTCCGGCAGTGCCGGGTGCTCCCTGGTCCGCCGGCCCCAGGACCGAGGGCCACCCGGTGGGCGTGCTCGGAACGTCCGGGCGACCGGCCCCCGGGGGACCCGCGACCGTACCGGCCGGGGAGCCGGTGCTGGTCGCCGCCGTGGACGCGCAGGCCGGGGTGGCGACCGTCTTCCCGCGCCGGGGCCGCCGGGCCGGGCTGGTCTGAGCCGAGTGAATCTGCCTGAGCCGGGCTGATCGGGGTCGACGGTCCCCGGCGCCGGTAGCCTTGACCGGTGACTTCGCGCCTGCCGGTTCCTGCCCTGCCCGCTCTGCGTAGCCCCCTGCCGTTCGGCGGGGTCGCCGCGTTCGCCCGGGTCACCTCGTTCGCCGGGGGCGGTCGGTGATGGCCGGGAACAGCAGCCGCCGGGGCGCGGTGCGTCGGGCCGGTTCGAAGAAGGGTGCGGTCGTCGGGTCCGGGGGGCAGAAGAAGAAGGGCCTGTCCGGCAAGGGCCCCACGCCCAGGGCCACCGAGCGCACCGGCCATCCGGCGGCGCGACGGGCAGCGGCGGAGGCTCGTCGGCAGGGCTCCGGGGCAGGTTCGAGACCGGCCGGTGGTCAGGGTGGGCGTCGCCCCGCGACGCGCAAGCCGTCCGCGGGGGCTCCCGAACTGGTCGCGGGGCGCAATGCGGTGGTCGAGGCTCTGCGCGGCGGGGTTCCGGCGAAGGCGCTGTATGTGGCGTCCCGGATCGAGTCCGACGACCGGGTCAGGGAGGCGCTGAAGGCTGCGGCCGACCTGCACCTGGCCCTGCTCGAGGTGTCGAAGACCGACCTGGACCGGATGACCGGCGGGGCGGTCCACCAGGGCCTGGCGCTGCAGGTGCCCGCCTACGAGTACGCCCACCCGCAGGATCTGCTGCATGAGGTGCTGCAGCGCGGGGAGGTCCCGCTGCTGGTCGCCCTGGACGGCGTGACCGATCCGCGGAACCTGGGCGCGGTGGTCCGTTCGGTGGCCGCGTTCGGCGGGCACGGGGTGATCGTCCCCGAGCGGCGGGCGGCCGGGATGACCGCTTCCGCCTGGAAGACCTCCGCCGGGGCGGCCTCCCGTGTGCCGGTGGCCCGCGCCGGCAATCTCACCCGGACGCTGGAGGACCTCAAGGACGCGGGCTGCTTCGTCGCCGGTCTGGACGCCGACGGAGAAGTGGACCTGCCCGACCTGGAGATGGCCACGGACCCGCTCGTCCTGGTGGTGGGCTCGGAGGGCCGGGGCCTGTCCCGGCTGGTCCGGCAGACCTGCGACGTCGTGGTCTCCATCCCGATGGCCGCCGGGAACGAGTCGCTCAACGCGGGAGTGGCGGCCGGGGTCGCGCTGTACGACGTGGCCCGGCGGCGCGCCGGGCGCTGACGGGCCGCCCGGCGCCCGACCGCCCTGGCCGGATCAGTCCCCGTCCGCGACCACGGGCAGGGACTGGGTGTCCACGCCGAGGACGGCCTGCTCGTCGGGCTTGTGCACGAGCACCCGGTCGACGTAGCTGCGGACAGCCTCCGCCAGGCCCACGTCGTGCCCGCGCTCCTCGGACAGGAACCACCGGTGCACCAGCACCTCGTGGTACAGCTCGGCGGGCTCGAGCTTGCCACGCAGTTCCCGCGGGACCGCGTACATCACCGGCTCGTAGCACTCCTGCAGCCACTGGTGGGCCACGATCTCCTCGTCGTCGGCCTGCCGCCCGTCGGCCGCCTGGTAGGTGTCCAGGTCGTTGAGCAGCCGGCGGGCCTGGTTCTCCTCCACGTCCAGGCCGGTCAGCCGCAGCAGGCGCCGGGAGTGGTGGCCGGCGTCGACGACCTTCGGCTGGAGGCTCACCGTGGTCCCGGTGACGTCGGTGCTGATGGTCAGCTCACCGACGTCGAAGCCGAGCTGGTTCAGCCGGCGGATCCGGGCGTCCACCCGCCACCGCTCACCCTGTTCGAAGGACTCCGGTTCGGTCAGCTCCGCCCACAGGGTCAGGTAGCGGCGGGCGATCACCTCGCTGATCACGACGGGGTCCAGCGGCTCGTCGAGCAGGCCCCCCGCCTCCAGGTCCATCAGCTCTCCGGCGATGTTGAGCTGCGCCAGCTCCAGGTCGTACTCGCGCTGGCCGCGGGAGAGGCTGGCACGCAGTTCCCCGGTCTCGGCGTCGACGAGGTAGGCGGCGAAGGCCCCGGCGTCCCTGCGGAACAGGGTGTTCGACAGGGACACGTCGCCCCAGTAGAAGCCGGCCAGGTGCAGCCGGACCAGGAGCACGGCCAGGGCGTCCACCAGCCGGGTCGCGGTATCGGCCCGCAGGGCCTGGGAGAACAGCGCCCGGTACGGCAGCGAGAACTGCAGGTGGCGGGTGACCAGGGCGGACTCCAGCGGCTCGCCGTCGGCTCCGCACCGGCCCTTGACCACGCCCAGGGGTTCCACCGCGGGCAGGCCGATCCGGCGCAGGACCCGCAGCAGCGCGTACTCCCGCTCGGCGAGCTCGGCGTCGATCTCCTTGACCGCGATCACACTGCCGGACAGCCTCGCGAACCGGACCACGTGCCGGGAGATGCCCCGTGGCAGCGCGGCGAGCCGGTCGTCCGGCCACCGCTCCAGGGGGATGTTCCACGGCAGGTCCAGCAGCGCCGGGTCAGGGGTCGCTGAGGTGATCTCCAGACCACTCACGGCCGTAATCCTCCCCTAGAGCGACCGGTACCCGATCCGCCCGCGCCGGCCGTGGGCCGGGTCTCGCGGGGGGCCGGGCGCAAGAGTCGGACGCCCCTGCCAGGTTCGGGCCAGTGGCAGGGGCGTCCCGTGCGGAGGCGACCCGCGGGCCGCGGAGGGTCAGGCGCCCAGGCGCTGACCGTTGTCCAGGTCGAACAGGTGGACGTGGTCGGCCTTGGGCGCGAGGTGGATCGTGCTGCCCTTCTCCGGAGGACGGCGGCCGTCGGCGCGGGCGATGATCGGCAGGTCGGTCTCGTCCGTGCGCAGGGTGCCGTAGATGTAGGCGTCGGCGCCGAGCTCCTCGACCACCTCGACCGTCACGGTCAGGCCGTGCTCGGCGATCTCCAGGTCTTCGGGACGGACGCCGAGGGTGACCTTGCGCGAGTTGGTGCTCGCCAGCACCGACCGCTCAACCGGCCAGACGGTGTCACCGAGCTGGACCCCGCCATCGACCTGCGGGAGCTGCAGCAGGTTCATCGCCGGGGAGCCCATGAAGCCGGCCACGAACACGTTGTCCGGGTGGTCGTAGAGGTAGCGCGGGGTGCCGACCTGCATGAGCAGGCCGTCCTTGAGCACGGCCACCCGGTCGCCCATCGTCATGGCCTCGACCTGGTCGTGGGTGACGTAGACGGTGGTGACGCCCAGCCGGCGCTGCAGCGAGGCGATCTGGGTGCGGGTCTGCACGCGCAGCTTCGCGTCGAGGTTCGACAGCGGCTCGTCCATCAGGAAGACCTGGGGCTTGCGGACGATCGCCCGGCCCATGGCGACCCGCTGCCGCTGCCCGCCGGACAGCGCCTTCGGCTTGCGGCTGAGGTACTCGGTGAGGTCGAGGATCTTGGCGGCGTCCTCGACGCGCTTGCGGATCTCGTCCTTCGGGGTGCCGGCGATCTTGAGCGCGAAGCCCATGTTCTCGGCGACCGTCATGTGCGGGTAGAGCGCGTAGCTCTGGAACACCATCGCGATGTCCCGGTCCTTCGGCGGGACCTGCGTGACGTCGCGGTCGCCGATCATGATCCGGCCGGCGTTGACGTCCTCCAGGCCGGCGAGCATCCGCAGTGAGGTGGACTTGCCGCAGCCGGAGGGGCCGACCAGGACGAGGAACTCCCCGTCCTCGATGTGCAGGTCGAGCTGGTCGACGGCGGGCTTGCTGGACCCGGGGTAGACCCGGGTGGCCTTGTCGAACGTGACGGTAGCCATGGCGAAGCGATCCCTTCACCGGCAGGAACGTGCCGGACGATCCGAGTGGAGGGTGGGCCGGGCCGGCACGTCGCCGGTCCGGGGCGTTGCTGACTGCGCGGCCGGGCAACCTCGACGTCACCGCCCGAGATCGCCGGACCGTGGGGTCATCTTCACAGGCGCCCGGGCCCTGCTGCAAGCGTTTGCAGGCATTTGTTCGCCACGTTGACCTGCGCCGGTCCGGCCGGGTGTTGGGGGAGGCTGCTACTGCAAGATCTTGCGAGCCTTGCAGTACCGTGGAAGTCGCCTGCGCCGTCACCCGCTCCTCCCCGCCCGTCGTGCGGGGAGGTGGCGTCTCGGGGGTGTGTCGGGCGCCGGCGGAGGGAGAGTGGCGTGAGGGCGCGGCTGGCCGACATCGCGGCGCAGGCCGGGGTCAGTGAGGCCACGGTCAGCCGGGTGCTGAACGGCAAGCCTGGTGTCGCGGAGTCCACCCGGCAGGCGGTGCTCACCGCGCTGGATGTGCTCGGCTACGAGCGTCCGCTGCGGTTGAAGCAGCGTTCGGCGGGACTGGTCGGCCTGATCGTCCCGGAACTGGACAACCCGATCTTCCCGGCGATGGTGCAGGTGATCGAGGCGGGGCTGGCCCGCCACGGGTACACCACGGTGCTGTGCACGCAGACGCCCGGGGGGCTGGCCGAGGACGAGTACGTCCAGATGCTCGCCGAGCGCGGGGTGAGCGGCATCGTCTTCGTCTCCGGGCTGCACGCCGACTCCACCGCCGATCCCGGCCGCTATCAGGTGCTGCGCCAGCGAGGACTGCCGATCGTCCTGGTCAACGGGTATGCCGAGGGTGTCGATGCCCCCTTCATCAGCAATGACGACGTCGCCTCGATGGAACTGGCGGTGTCCCATCTGGTGGCGCTCGGGCACCGGCGGATCGGCCTGGCGGTGGGTCCGGCCCGGTTCGTCCCCGTGGTCCGGAAGCTGATCGGGTTCCGGCAGGCACTGCACCGCCACCTCGGGGTGGACGACGCGGCTCCCTGGGTCGAGTGCTCGGTGTTCAGCGTGGAGGGCGGGGCGATGGCCGCCGTCCGCCTGGTCGAGCGCGGGGCGACCGCGCTGATCTGTGGTTCGGATCTGATGGCGCTCGGGGCGATCCGAGCGGTCCGGGCCCGGGGGCTGCGGGTGCCGGCCGATGTCTCGGTGGTCGGCTACGACGACTCGCTGCTGGTGGCGTTCACCGACCCGCCGCTGACCACGATCCGGCAGTCGGTCACGGCGATGGGGATGGCGGCGGTGCGCGCGCTGCTGGACGAGATCTCCGGGCTGCCGGCCCCGCGTGCGGAGTACGTGTTCCGGCCCGAACTGGTGGTCCGGGCCTCGACCGGCGCGGTTCCGGTCGCGACGGTGACAGCCGGTGTCGGCACGGTCGTGCTGCCCTCCGGCGGCCGCGGGACTGTGGTCATGGCGGTGGATCCGGTCGTAGGGGCGGCAAGGGGGTCCGATCCACTGGCGGCCGCAGACTGATCCGCGACGGTGGTAGCCGGGACGCTGCCCGTCCATGGAATTCCATGGTCACAAGGGGTTCCCCTGTGATCGCCGGACCGTTACCTTCTCCTCAAGGGCAGTGACCCGCGTCACACCCGCGGCGGGGGTGCTGTGGGTGTCAACGGAAGGGGTGGCCGGCGATGCGAATCATGGATGTGTTGCGGCGCAAGGGCGACAAGGTGGTCACGATCCGGCCGGGCGACAGCGTCCGGCGGTTGCTGGACCTGCTGGCCGAGCACCGGGTGGGCGCCCTGGTGGTGTCCGGGTCGCCCGGGGCCGTGGACGGGATCGTCAGCGAGCGGGACGTGGTGCGCTGGCTGCAACGGGAGGGGGAGTCGATCCTCGACGGCCCGGTCAGCCGGATCATGACCGTCGACGTCCACACGGCGGCCCCGTCCGACACCGTCGACGAACTCATGCTGCTGATGACCGACCGGCGGGTCCGGCACCTGCCGGTCCTGGTCGACGGCAGGCTGGTCGGCATCGTCAGCATCGGCGACCTGGTCAACCAGTGCATCGCCGAACTGCGGATCGAGCGTGACCAGCTCACCGCGTACATCACCAGTTAGAGCGATCGGCACCAGGGCGGTCCGGCTCGCGACGACCGGGCGGCGCACCTGGTGCGGCGTGTCCCGCCACGCCCGATGCCGTAGCCATCCGTGTCGCAGCCAGGGGCGCGGCCGAGGGTGGCGGTGGGCGAGTGTCCGGGGATCTTGACGGGTCCGCTCCGGCGACGGGACAGGGGCTCGGGCCCTACGGTGGTGACATGACCGGCCCGGGGGTGCAGGATCCGACGACCGTGGGCCCGTACCGGCTGGTGCAGCGGTTGGGCGAGGGCGGTA
Organism: Kineosporiaceae bacterium; assembly: GCA_035719045.1. Lineage (GTDB taxonomy): Bacteria > Actinomycetota > Actinomycetes > Actinomycetales > Kineosporiaceae > DASTGO01. Next base: position 30,055 of record DASTGO010000545.1, read on the forward strand.
TGGGGGTGGTCCACCTCGCCCTGGATCCCAGTGGCCGGGCCGTCGCGCTGAAGCTGCTGCGGGCTCATGTCGCCGCGGATCCCGAGGCCCGGCTGCGGCTGGTCCGGGAGGTGGAGACGCTGCGGCGGGTCCGGCATGCCCGGGTCGCCGAGGTGGTGGACGCCGATGTCGTCGGCCAGGTGCCGTACCTGGTCACCCGGTTCGTCCCGGGCCGGACGCTGGACCAGTATGTGCGGGACAGCGGCCCGCTCCCGGCCGGGGAGGTCGCCGACCTGGGCCGGGGGCTGGCCGCCGCGCTGCAGGCGATCCACGCCGCCGGGGTCGTCCACCGGGACATCAAGCCCGCCAACGTGATGATCGTCGACGCTCAGCCGGTGCTGATCGACTTCGGCATCGCCCACCTCACCGACGAGTCCCGGATCACCGTGACCGGGCTGGTGATGGGCACCCCGGGGTACCTGTCGCCGGAGGTCATCGACGGGCACCCGGTGTCGCCCGCCACGGACTGGTGGGGCTGGGCCGCCACCCTGGCGTTCGCCGCGTCCGGGCGGCCTCCGTTCGGGTCCGGTCCGATGGAGGTGGTGCTGGACCGGGTCCGTCGCGGGGCCGCCGACCTGGGCGGGGTGGATCCGCGGCTGGGTCCGGTGCTGGCGGGGGCGCTGGCCGCCGATCCGATGCACCGGGCCGCTCCGGGACAGCTGCTCGCCGGGCTGGCCGCCGCGGTGCCGTCGACCCCCGGGCTCAGTCCCGGACGGGTCGCCGCCGCCTCGGAGCCGACCCTGCGGCAGGCTCCGCCGTCGGTGGCGCGCGCCCGCAACGGGTCGACCGTCCGCCAGCCGGCGCCGGCACCGACGAAGGCCTACCCGTACCCGCAGTGGCCGGGGCATCCTGTCGGCCCGGCGAGTGGGTCCCCCGCCGGAGGATCGGCCGTGGGTGGTCCGGCACCCAGGGGGTACGTGATGCCCGGGGGGT
>DASTGO010000546.1:0-7682 GCA_035719045.1 Kineosporiaceae bacterium
CGCTTCCTGTGGCCCGGCTACGGCGAGAACAGCCGCGTCCTGAAGTGGATCATCGAGCGGATCGAGGGCGACGCGGAAGCCGTCGACACCCCGATCGGCCTGGTCCCGACCCCCGCCTCCCTCGACACCACCGGCCTGGACACCGCGCAGGAGGACCTCGCGGCGGCCCTGGCGGTCCATCCCGCGGAGTGGCACGGGGAGGTCGGCCTCATCGAGACCTGGTTCGCCACGATCGGCGACCGGACCCCGACCGCACTGCGCGATCAGCTCGCCGTGCTGAGGTCCCGACTGGGGATCGGGTAGCAAGACCACCGGTCCGGAAGCCGTGGTGGGCGCCACCCGCCCGCCACGTCACCGGCCGGTCCGCCCCGGACTGCGGACACGCTCCGCAACCGGACGGCGACCAGAGGGGCTCCGCGGTAACACCCTTACCGCGGAGCCCCTCTGCACGTCTTCCTGCAGCAACCACTGGCTCCGGCAGGAAACCGCTGACGCGCGCTCTCCCGCCAGTACCCACTGCTCTTGGCCCGTCATCGGGCTATCGCGGACGGGCGGGGCCCCACGAGCGAGGGCCCCGGTCGGTCGACCGGGGCCCTCGTGGAAGCGGAGGCGGCGGGATTTGAACCCGCGAGGGGGCTTTGAACCCCCAACCCGCTTAGCAGGCGGGCGCCATAGACCGGACTAGGCGACGCCTCCTCACGCAACCGGGCCAGGTTAGCGGGCCAGGCCGAGGCGGAGCAAAGTCGCACGGCGCGACACCCAGGACGAGGAGGTACCGTGCCGCAGGTCCACCGATCGGACCAGCGTGAATCCCGGCAACGCGGGGCCGGGGCGAGGCGTCTTCATGGGAGAATGCGGGGGCCGTGACGGCGTCCGTCGAGAACAGGAGGAGTAGGTGACCCAGTTGACGTCGCCCTCCTCGCGACAGGGACAGCCCGGACCGAACCCCCGATACGCCGTTCACCACGGCCTCGGCGAGCCGGACGGAGACCTGAGCGACGAGGACGCCCGCGGCCGGCATGCCACCCCCCGGGGTCAGGGTTTCGGCCGCGTCATCGGCTGGACCCTGCTGGGCAGCCTCATCCCCGGTTCCGGGCTGATCGCCGCCGGCCGCCGCGGGTTCGGCGGTTTCGTGCTCACGGTGACCGTGCTGCTGGGACTGGCCGCCGCGGGCGCCGCCCTGGTGATCAAGCCCACGGAGTTCGTGGCCTCGCTGATCGGATCACCGGACAAGATCGTCATGCTCGCCGCGGGGATGCTCGCCCTGGTCCTCGGCTGGGTGGTCGTGGTCCTGGCCACGCACGCCTCCGCCCGGCAGTACAGCAACCTCACCCGCGGCCAGCGCTTCCTGGCGACCCTGCTGGTCCTGGCCATCCTCGGTGCGGCCGTCGTGCCCACCGCCTATGTGGCCCAGAACGCCCTGCTGGCCCGGGACACCCTGCTGACGATGTTCAAGTCGAGCGGCGCCCCCCTGAACAAGGACGCCAAGGGGCCCGACAGCAGCAAGGCCGACCCCTGGGCGGACACCCCCCGGGTCAACGTGCTGCTGATGGGCGGCGACTCCGGCCTGGACCGGATCGGCATCCGCCCCGACACCATGATCGTCGCCAGCATCGACACGCACACCGGCGACACCGTGCTGATCAGCCTGCCGCGCAACCTGCAGCGGGTGCCGTTCTCGCCGAAGCGCAAGGCCGCCCGGGCGATGTTCCCCAACGGGTTCTACTGCTTCAACACCTCGGCGAACGCGAACACCGAGTGCCTGCTCAACGCCCTGTGGACCTGGGGCGACCAGCACGCCTCGTACTTCCAGGACTCCAAGACCCCCGGCCTGACCGCGACCGTCGAGGGCATCGAGCAGCTCACCGGCCTGAGCATGGACCAGTACGTGATGCTCAACCTGCGCGGGTTCGAGGACTTCATCGACGCCATCGGCGGCCTGGACATCAACGTCAAGCAGAAGCTCCCGGTCGGCGGCAACGTCGAGCACCCGGTCGCCTCGGCCTGGCTCAAGCCCGGCATGCAGCACCTCAACGGGTACTACTCGCTGTGGTACGCCCGGTCCCGGTGGTCCACCGACGACTTCGACCGGATCCGGCGCCAGCGCTGCGTGATCGGGGCCGTGGTGCAGCAGGCGAACCCGGTCTCGCTCGCCCTCGGCTTCTCGGCGATCATGAAGACCCTGGCGAAGAACTTCCTCACCTCGATCCCGCTCAAGGACGTCGACGCCTGGGTGGTCCTGGCGGAGCGGGTGAAGAAGTCCAAGGTGCGCAGCCTCGCCTTCACCAACCAGCTCATCGACACCACGCGCCCGGACACCGACAAGATGCACGAACTGGTCCAGGAGGCCATCAACGCTCCGGCCTCGGCGAACTCGACGCCCACCACGACGCCGACGCCGACCGCCACGGCCACCGCCTCGCCGGGCAAGAAGAAGCCGACGACGAAGACCACCCCGGCCCCGACGAAGCCCGTGGACAGCTCCGCCGCGACGGATCTGCAGTCGGTCTGCTGAGGCCGGCGCGGGCCCGCCGGAACTGAGCCCGGGCGGCCCGATCCGGACGGAACCGAACCTGAACGAGGGGGCCACCCACCCGGGTGGCCCCCTCGTCGCCGGTCAGGCTCGTCGTCGGTCAGGAGTTCAGCTCGCCGGCTGGGACTGGGGCAGGCCGACCACCTCGAGCTCGCCGTCGGCGTAGCGCCTGCGCAGGACCTTCTTGTCGAACTTGCCCACGCTGGTCTTGGGCACCTCGGTGATGAACGCCCACCGCTCCGGCAGCTGCCACCTGGCGACCCGCCCGGCCAGGAAGGCGGCCAGCTCGTCCACGGTCAGCTCGACACCGTCCTCGACCACCACCGTGGCCAGCGGGCGCTCACCCCACTTCTCGTCCGGGACACCGACCACGCTGGCCTCCCTGACCCCCGGGTGGGCCATCAGGTGGTTCTCCAGCTCGACCGAGCTGATCCACTCCCCGCCGGACTTGATGACGTCCTTGGCCCGGTCGGTGAGCCGGAGGAAGCCGTCCGGGGTGAGCTGGCCGACGTCGCCGGTCCGCAGCCAGCCGCCGTCGAACCTCTCCGGGTCGTCGTCCCTGTAGTACGAACCGGTGATCCACGGGCCGCGGACCTCCAGCTCGCCCACGCTCTCGCCGTCCCAGGGAACCTCCTCGCCGTCCGGGCCGACGAGCCGACCCTCGACGGAGCAGACCAGCCGGCCCTGGGCCTCCTGGTAGCGCCAGCGGTCCTCACCGGTCGCGTCCGCAGGCGGGACCGAGATCGTCCCGAGCGGGGACATCTCGGTCATCCCCCAGCCGTGCAGCACGTTGATCCCGTGCCGGTCGTGGAAGGCCCGCATCATGGCCGGCGGGCAGGCGGAGCCTCCGATGATCACGTCCCGGACCGTGGAGGTGTCGATCTCCGGGTGCTCGTCGAGGTAGCGCAGCAGGTCGCCCCAGACGGTCGGGACCGCTCCGCCGCCGGTGACCTTCTCGTCCTGGATCATCCGGGCCAGCGGCTCGGCCTGCAGGAACCGGTCCGGCTGGATGAGCGACGCCCCGGCCATGAACGCGCCGTACGGCATCCCCCAGGCGTTGGCGTGGAACATCGGGACCACGGCGAGCAGCCGGTCCCCCTGCCGGACCCCGAGGGCGCTCATCATGCACAGCTGCATGGAGTGCAGGTAGTTCGACCGGTGCGAGTAGACGACACCCTTCGGGTTCCCCGTGGTCCCGGAGGTGTAGCACATCGCCGCCGCACTGTTCTCGTCCAGCTCCGGCCAGGCGAAGTCCGGCTCCTGCGCGTCCAGCAGGGTCCGGTAGTCGTGCACCTGGCGGCCGTCGGCACCCAGCGCGGCGCGGACCTCGTCCGGGACCGGGCCGTTGACGATCACATGCTTGACCACCGGCATGTGCGCCAGCAGTTGGCTGAACGGCGCCGCCAGGGAGTTGTCCACGACGATGATGTCGTCCTCGGCGTGGTTGACCACGTAGACGATCTGCTGCGGGAACAGCCGGATGTTGATCGTGTGCAGGACGGCGCCCATGCTCGGGACCGCCAGGTACAGCTCGAGGTGTTCCTCGTTGTTCCACATGAACGTGCCGACCCGCTGGTCGCCGTCCACCCCGAGCCGGCGCAGGGCGTTGGCCAGCCGCTTGCAGTCCCTGCCGACGTCGGCGTAGGTGGAACGCCGGGGACCGTCGGCGGTCCAGGTCACGACCTCGGACGAGCCGTGCACGGTCGAGCCGAACTCCAGGATCCGGGAGATCAGCAGCGGGACGTTCTGCATGGTGCTGAGCACGGCGACCACCTCGTCGTCTGTGGGACATCCAAGCCGGATGCCTCAATATGCCTGACCAGGTGGGCGGAATCGAGACTTGGACCACAGTCCATTGAGCGGAGAGGGGGAGGGAGGGGAGCCCTTCGATGCGGCCGAGATCTTGAAGGGGCGGATGATCCGGACTTATCGTTCGGTACCTTGCCCCCGGACAGGTGTCCGGCCGTTCAACGGCGCACGGCCGGGCACCACCCACCGCAGAACGCCGCCCGCCGAAGAGGCGGAACAGCTTGGGGATCAACGGCTGGCGTCGGTCCCCAGCCATCGGGCGGGAGCGGCCACCACGAGCAGGACCATGGCTGCCGACCAGATCAGGTGGACCGTCCCGACGACACCCGGGTGCTGGAACCACCAGAGATTCAGCCCGTGCTCGCTGGTGAACCGGTGGGCGAAGTCCTCGGAGAACGGCTGCCAGAGCACGACCGCGGTCACCAGCGCCGTCCACGGGATCGTCCGCCGGCTGAGCAGCAGGTCGAACACCAGCGCCGCGACCACCGCACCCGCGGCGTAGTACGCGATGTCCTGCGGGTCCAGGGCGAGCCGGACCGCGATCGCCGCGAGCAGCACGCCCGGCCAGCGTCTGCGCAGGGCCGCCAGCAGCCCGGCCAGCGGAGCCCCGACCAGCTGCGCGGTCCGGCCCCAGGACGGCACCACCGCACCGTGGTAGCCGAGGGTCCACAGGCCGGAGGAGTCGGAGACGCCGACCGGTGGGCGCAGGGCGTCCAGGGTCCGGCCGTCGGCCAGCAGGAACGGGCCCCAGCCGGCGAGGGTGGCCACCCCGGCGACGACCAGCCCGGACACCAGGGACCACAGCGGCAGGGCCAGCAGGACCGGGACGAACCCGATCGCCCAGGGCTTGGCGGTCATCGCCGCCCCGAGCGCCAGCCCCGCGGCCGGACCGGCCCAGTCCGGACCGCCGTCACGTCGCCCGAGCCCGACGAGGCGGACCGCCAGCACCGACAGCAGCAGGGCCAGCACGTCCTCCAGGTGCATCCAGCGGACCGACAGCACCGTCCAGACCGGGGCCAGCACCAGCCCGGCGAGCATCAGCCGCAGCCGGCGCACCGGAAGGTCCCCGGGGACCAGCGGCGCCAGCAGCCACAGCAGCAGCGGGGCGACCGCCGTCATCAGCAGTTGGGCGGCGGCCTTCTGCGCCCCGGACGGCAGCGGGCCCAGCACCTCCAGCACACCGAAGGCCAGCGGACCGATCTGCAGGTCCGGATGGTCGGCGTACAGGTGCAGCCCCGACCCGCCGAACAGCGCCGCGGTCCCGTCCACGAAGAAGTGCCAGGACACCCCGGACAGCGGCAGGCGGTTCCAGCCCCAGCCGGCCGTCCAGACGCAGATCGACAGCCAGGTCAGCGCGCCGCCCAGGGCCCCCTCGAAGGCCTCCAGCAGCCGGGAGCGGGCACGGCCGGCGGCCGACGCGGCAGTGGTGTTCACGCCGGTGATCCTCCCGCACCCCACCGGGCGGGCGGGAGCCGGTGCGCGGCGGGCGACGGCGTGTGCACGCCGGACCCCGGCTTGCGGGAGCGGGCTACCATCCCGGCAGCAGCAACCGGCCAGCAGGGTGATCCACGCCATGCCGCTGGCCAGATGCCACGCCAGTGGCCGGAGGGAGCCCGCGTGACCGGCCAGTACACCCTGGGCCAGACCGAGCGCGCCGTCACCGAGCGGCTCGCCGGGCTGCCGGTCGACCTCGGGGCGATGGCTGCGGTGAGCAACCTGTACCGGGCGGCCGGCGTGGTCCGCAATCACTTCGAGCGGACCGTGCTCGCCGAACAGGGCCTGACCTGGACGGCCTGGGTCGTGCTCTGGGTGGTCTGGGTCTGGGAGGACATCGAGACCCGGCATGCCGCCTCCGAGGCGGGGATCTCCAAGTCGACCCTGACCGGGGTCGCCGGGACCCTGCAGAACCGTGGCCTGCTGCGCCGCCGTCCCTACCCGGCCGACGGCCGCCGGGTCCTGCTGTCCCTCACCCCGAAGGCCCGTCAGCTCATGGAGGACCTGTTCCCCGAGTTCAACCGGCATGAGGCGCAGGCCCTGGCCACCCTCGACCCGCAGGAGCTGGAGGTCATGACCCGGGCGCTGCGCAAGGTGGTCCAGCATCTGGAGATGCTCGACGGCCCCGAGGGGACCGGCGGCGCCCGGGCCGAACCCCCGGTGGACGTCTCCGCGGGCTGAGAGCGACCGGCACCAGGGGCGTTCGATCAGGCAGCGGCGGTCCGGGTCAGGCCACCTCGACCGAGCGCTTGGACAGGCCGATCCAGTAGCCGTCGACCCTCGTCCGTGGTGCGGCGGACAACTGTGTGCCGGTGCCGAGGATGACGAACAGCGGCGTGAAGTGGTCGGCGGTCGGGTGCGCGTACCCCACGGCCGGAGCCCGGTGCCGGAAGTCGGCCAGGGTCTCCACGTCGCCTGCGGCCAGCGCCTCGGCGGCCCAGGCGTCGAACTCCCGGGACCAGCCGGGGGGCGGCTGGTCGACGTCGAAGGAGTTGAGGAAGGGCAGGCCGTGGGTCATGAACCCGCTGCCGACGATGAGCACGCCCTGGTCGCGCAGCGGTGCCAGCCGGCGGCCCAGCTCGATCAGCCGCCACGGGTCCTGCGAGGGCAGGGAGATCTGCAGCACGGGGATGTCCGCCCGTGGGTACATCACGGTCAGCGGGACGTAGGCGCCGTGGTCCAGCCCGCGCCGGGGCTTGTGCGCGACCGGTTCACCGTCCGGCATCAGCGCGACCACCTGTGCGGCCAGGTCGGGGGCGCCGGGCGCCGGATAGGTCACCCGGTAGTACTTCTCGGGGAAGCCCCAGAAGTCGTGGACCAGCCCGACCGGCTCGGTCGCCCCGATGGTCAGCGGCGCCGACTCCCAGTGGGCGCTCACCACGAGGATCGCCGTCGGGCGGGGCAGTTCCCGGGACCAGGTCTGCAGCTGCGACACCCACAGGGCGTCGTCCACCAGCGGCGGGGCACCGTGCCCGAGGTAGAGGCTCGGCATCCGCCCGGGGCCGCCGACGGCCGTGCCGCCCGTGGCCGCGTGCTGCTCGCTCATCCGGTCCTCCCGATGGTCCGTCCCGACCACCCTAGCAACTGGTTGAGCGTTGAAGAATATTCCGGGACGAGTGGGATCCGGCGGCCGGAGGCCGGGGGCGGTTCGAGGCGGCCAGCGCCCGGACAGCGGCCAGCATCACGTCCTCCACCCGGCCCTCGACGGGCACCCAGGCGTGGCGCAACCCGAGCAGGGGCGGCAGGGCGCCGTGCTCCTCAGGGCCGTGCCCCGCGGCGGCGCCAGGACGGTGGTGCTTCCCGGTTCCGGACGGTGCCGGGTGGGCGCCCCTACCCGCCGCCCTGG
>DASTGO010000547.1:0-11518 GCA_035719045.1 Kineosporiaceae bacterium
CTCCGGCGCGACCTGCATGAACCCGGCCCCGGCCGCCAACCACAACCGCGCCAGATCCTCGATCTCGTCCTCATCCACCGCCGGCCACCCATCACCGGTCAGCACATGGAACATCTCCGCCGCCCACGGCGGAACCTCAAGACCCACAACCCACCACCAACAACAGCCGGCCGACCCCCATCCCCGCGAAACCACCAGGCAGGCCAGACCGGCCCCTTACCCGACCGGCCACCACCACAAGGCCACCGGTGTCTTAGATGGGCCGACACAGCCACCATCACGCGATATGGCCCCATCCAGACCTAAACGAGGGATAACCACCAAACATCACACTAGGACAACCCGTCAGTACAACGGCATATCAGACCAATCAGACACTCGGTCACATACCCCGCGCTTTCTTGTCTCACCCAGGTTGACAGGCGCCCTTCCCGAAGTCCGCTCACCGCCACTACCCGAGACAGGAACCCCGTGCGGTATTCCCGCGCGCTGGGATCTGAGCGGCGCCCCGGTCCCTGCCGCGACCGATGGGTCGTAGAGGCCTGCGCCAGGGCCTGCGCCAGGGCCTGCGCCAGGGCCAGTTCCCTCCGCTACTTGGCTCAGCCCTTCCACTCGTAGTCCCGCCTGGACCAACCAGGGCGGGTCGTGAAGCCACCTGAACTCCCGCTTCCCTGGTGCCGTCCGCTCTCCTCCCCGCGGTTGCCTTCTCCGCTTCCTTCCCCTCCGCGTAATCCGATCGGTTCCCTCCATCTACTGGACCTGTGAGGAGACCGGCCGGGAGCGAGCATCCCCTCGAGTCTCTTGAACCAGGACGTCTTCTGGGGCGTGCGGGTACGCTCTGTGCCTACTTCCGACCGGACCGAGGACCATTTCACGAGCGGGTTCTCTTTCCTGGTCCGGGCCTCTTCTGCTTGGAGCGTCCGATTCGCGGTCGCGCCCAGGATCCGCTGTGATTGCGTGCGGTTCAGGCCTCGGTCGCGCTCTTGGGCGAGAGTGTCCACCTCGGTCTGAAGTTGCCGTTCCTCTTCGGTCAGGACCGGTGCGGGCGTGACGCCGTGCCCGGTTTCGATGCCGCGAGGCTTCGGGCGGATCACATTGGTGGTGAACACGGGGCGAGTGTCCGCTCCGCTCGTTCCGGCCGCGTCCCCTACCGGCTTTGCCTTGGCCTTGTAGGAATACCACTCAGCTGACCGATGGGGCCGGACGACCTTGCCGGATTTACCGGCAGGGGCTGCGTCGGGTTCAGGCCGGTCCCAGCCGGAGAACATCTCCTCGGCTGCCGCCATCGGCGCCTGTTCGGTCGTCCAGGCCGAGACCTTCTCGTAGGCCGCATCGTAGGAGGACCGCCAACGCGAGCGACTAGCCGGCTCTCCGTCCAAGACGACCCGTGCCTGAGTGTCGGCGGCGTCGGTGAGCAGTCTCGCGGCACCCGCTTGATCGTCGGCAAGCATCATCTTGGCAACAGCGACCAGCGCCCAGGCCCGGGCTACGTTGTCGGAGATTCTTCTGGCGATCGACTCGGCCTTCTCGGGGGCCGCCGCAGTCACCGCCCGCGCCATCTCCGACACCGGGTCCTCCTGAACACCGACCATGGACTGTGCTTCTGAGATCAGCCGCTCGGCCAGTCGGGTGTCCTGCTCGGCCGTGGCGCCCGCGACCTCCACCAGAGCCCAGGCCCGAGTCGTCTCGTCGGGCACAGTACGTGCCAGCTCCGCAGCGGCCTCCGGCGAGTCAGCGGCCATCGTCCTCAGGTAGCTCCGGGCAACTCGATCTGCTTCCGCGTAGAGCGTGGTTGCCTGCGATGCACTCGTGGCGGCAGCAGCATCGCCGAGTTGTTCCAAGGCGTTCACTCGCGCCAATTCGTCGGGGATGTTCTTGGTCACGTCGACGGCCCGGTCAAGGTCGGTACCCGCCAACGTCAGGGCCACCTCGGTCAGCGCCCACGAACGGCCCGTCTCGTCATCGATCGCGGTGGCAATTCGTTCGGCCATGTCCGGATCCGTCGCGGCCACCATCCGTGCGGCAGCACCGACGGTTTCCCAGTTCCCCACAGCGGCATCGTCGGACCAGGAGGTCCTGCGCTTGGCCCGACCCGGCGTCCCTGCAACGGCTGACCCGCTCGCGTCCCGACGGACAGGCTCAGTGAGTGGCCTCGGCCACTGGGTGCCCATGACGTCTTCTCCCCGCGTAGCCTGCGCAACCGCAGCCAAGGCGAACTCTCTCCCACCATCCTCAGGCAGGCCGCGAGCCACTCGCGCTGCCTCGGTCAGTAGCCGTGCGCCCCTGGCCTGGTTCGAAGCTGCAGCGATCTGTGACAGCACTGTCAGCGTCCACACCCGCGTAGACAGGTCACCGATCCCGCGGACGGATGTCTCCGCCTTGTCGAGCAACTGAGCCACTTGTCGGGGATCACCCGCCCCCGCCTGCCAGGCATCCCGCATCAGGGCCCATGTTGACGAAAACTCTTCGGAGCGCTCCACTGTCCGGGCCGCACCACGCTTGACCGTTTTCGCCCAAGCCAAGACCTTCGCCCGCTCATCCTCATTCGTGATATTGCGAGCGATCACTTCGCACTGTGTCGCCAGGCGTGACGCCTCACCCGGATGGGATTCCATCACCTCCTGCGCGAGCACCCCCAGCGATGCCGCCCTGATCCCCATGTGGGAGATCCCATGGATGATGCTCTCGGCTCTGGCCCTGTCGCTCGGCGCCGCCAACCTCGACACGCGGTACAGCTCCCTGCTCCGAGCACGCTCATCCTGGATACTGCGCGCGATTCGTTCCGCCTGGGTGAACAGCCTGGAGGCGTAGGCCGCATTGGTGGGCGCCACAGTCTTCGCGATCTGCGCCAAGGCTGACGTCCGCCACGACGGGGATTGGATGGTGCGCGCAATCTGCTCCGCCTTGGCCGGGTCGGTGGCCGCCAACGACTCCACCTGCTGATGCAGTGCCTTGACATCTTCATCGCTGGTCGGATCCCAGCGATCTTCATCAGTCTCACGGATTGTGTCGACGAGGTTCGAGGCTGTCATCGCCCGCCCGACCATCCCCTGCATCCAGGTCCGCCTCGCCTCATCCCCGATCTTCCGGGCGGCCCCTTCGGCCTCTTTGAGCAGATGCGCGGCCAACTCCGGCTCGGTGTTCGTGATCTTCTCGACCAGTCCCAGCAACGCCGCCGTTCGGTGGGTCGGGTCCAGAAGGCTGTAGACGATGCTTTCCGCTCGGCCTGGATCGCTGCTCACCATCGACTGTGCCACGGTCGCCAGGGATCTCGCATGCGAACCACCGTTGACAATCTTCCGGGCCGTGCGCTCGGCTTCGGTCCACAACGACGCCGCCACCACTGGATCGCTCGGCGCGGCCGCCTCGGCCACCTGGGTCAGGGCCAACGCCCGCTGCTCCGCATCCGGGAGGTCCCGTACGAGGTCTGCCGCCTCGCCCGGAGCGGTGGCTGCCAGCGACCGCGCTCGTGCCATGGTCACCTGTGGATCCGCCGACTCACCCCGCCTGCGGGGTTCCCGGCCTGCGGCTCCCTGGTCAGCCCCCGCCGACGCCCCCTGCTCCGCCCCAGGTCGTCGACCCGAACTCGACCCCGACGGGGCGGGTATCCCGGTCGCAGCAGCAGCCGGCCTGCCGCTCTCGGATCGGGGCCTGGCCGACGAGGCTGGTGCCCGGCCGGCGTCAGCGGTCCTCGTGGGCCGGTCCTTCAGGGCGTCGGTGAGCAACTCAGCGGCCCGGGACGGGGCAGACCCCGCCAGTGCCTTGGCCATCTCCACCTGCGTCCATGCCCTCGAGGTCGCGTCGGCGATACTCCGAACGAAACGCGCCGTGCCGACCGGGTCGGTAGCCGCCGCGGCACGAACCGTCTGCGAGAGCGGGGTGTCCTCGATCCCGGCAACGGTCCGCGCCTCATCGATCAAGGCAACGGTGCGAGCCCTGTCCGTGGTGGCGACCGCGGCCGCGACCGCCACCAGCGCCCATGCCTTCGACACCGGTGAATCGGGGATAGTCCTGGCAACGGTGGTGGCCCGCTCGGGATCGCTGGCCGCTGCCGTCACGACAACTGCGACAACGGGATCCGTACCCGTGGGCTCGATCCGTTCGGCATCGGCGATCAGTTGCACCGCTTCCTCGGGATGGGTGACCGCCATGGTCGTCCCGAGCGCCCTCAACGTCCACGCCTGCGATGCCTTGTCCGACACCGCCCTCGCTGAGTATTCCGCTTCCTCGAACAGATCCCAGGCCCTCTCGGGGTCAGCGGCCACAAGCGCCTGCGCGACCGATGCCAGCGCCATCGCCCGCGCCGAATCCGGTCGGATCTCCCGCGCGATGCTCTCCGCCCGGGCTGCGTCAGTCGACGCCATCGTCGCTACCGCCGACACCAGCGCCCACGCCCGCTCCGTGTCATCCGCAACACTCCGGGCGACCTTCTCCGCATCGCTCGGGTTGGTGACAGCAGTCGGCCAGACGAACCCCGGCGCATCCGCCTGTGAGCGTTGCCCGGTGCCGTCCCGCGGCGGAGTCGCATGCCCCACGCTCGGCGTCGCCACACCCGACGGAACAGACCCCCTCACTCCCACGCTCGGCGTCGCCGCACCCGACGGAACAGACCCCCTCACTCCCACGCTCGGCGTCGCCGCACCCGACGGAACAGACCCCCTCACTCCCACGCTCGGCGTCGCCACGGCCTTCCCCCGGTCAGCGGATCGGGGGAAGGCCGGCAACTCTGTTCCGGTGTCAACGAGGGTATTCGCGTAGGCGAGCAGTCGCCGTGCCCGAGCGGGGTCGGCGGCCGTGACCGTCCCAGCGATCGTCAGCAGCGCGTAGCCCTTCCATGCCGTGTCGACGATGGCGTTGGCGAGTGCCTCTGCCCGGGCCGGGTCGGTGGCAGCCGTTCTGCCGACTTCGACCGCGACGACCCCCCAGTTCTGACTGCGTCGCTGCGACGAGACCTGGCTCTGCCTGCCATCGTCCACATGACCGCTGCGGACGTCAGAGGCCCCTTCCACGGGCACAGCCCTCGCTTCGGCGAGGACGGCGTCGGTCAGCACCTGGGATGCTCTGGCGGGGTCGAGCACAGCCATCGTCTGCGCGACCGCAGCCAAGAGATCGGCCTTGCTCTGCTGATCGGAGACCAACGAAGCGCCCTGCTGAGCTTCTGACAGCAACTGCCCACCCCGGACCTGGTCCGTCGCCGCCACCGTTCGGGCCAACTCGGTCAAGCACCATGCCCTCGAGGCGTGGTCACCAATGTTCAGCGCAATGGTTGTGGCTTTGCCGTAGAGCGCATCGGCACGATGGGGATTACTCGCTTCGAGCGCCAGCCCGAGTTCCATGTACGCCTGGGCCTTCGACGGCCCGTCAGAGACGCTGGCGGAAATGCGTTCCGCTTCTGTCAGGAGCCGCATCGAGCGGTCCGGATCAATCCCTTCCATGGCCTGTGCGACCGCGGAAAGAGCCCGAGCCTTCGACAACCGGTTCCCGATGACGGACGAGACCCGGGCAGCCTCGGACACCATTTGACTGGCCCGAGGCTGGTTGAGTGCCGTCATCACGTGCGCAATGCCGGCCAAGGTCCACGCCTTCGAGGGGCCGTCCGGCAACGTCGCCGCGATGTCGGACGCCTGGGAGACCAGCCCGCTGGCGCGACGCGCGTTCGAGCGAGCCATTGTCCGCGCTATCACCGTCAGCGTTCGCGCCTGGCCTGTCCTGTTGCTGATGTCGGTCGCGGCCTGACCGGCTTCGGCCAGCATCCGGCGGGCCCCGTTGGGATCGCTGGACATCAGCGTGGCCGCCATCTCCGTCAGAGTCCATGCCCGTGCCATCGGGTCGCTGATTGCTGCAGCGAGGCTGCGGGCCTCTGCAATTCGTTCCGCGGCCTGCTCCCGATCGGCGGAGGTGCCCATCGAAGCCACCACCGCCAGCCCCCGCGCCTTGGCCGTCTTCTCAGAGATCCCGTCGACGATGTCCTCTCGGTCCGTCTGAGTCGTCGTCACGCGCGACACCTCCACCGACGCCTTCGAGACCTCGGCTTCCTCAGCGATGCTCCCCCAGCCCTGGACGGACCGCTCCCACCAGGGCACTTCCGCTTCCTCGAGCACGGACATCCCCACCCGCACCGTTCTCGCGTAGCAGGGGGCGTCACCGTCGCGACCGCCAACATCCCGGCCCTGTCCGCTGCGCCTGTGCGACGTCGCCCGGGAGCCCCGATCGGTGACGGCCCCCTCGGAACGGCCAGCAGCGGCGCCGCCCCCCGCAGCCAAGGCTTCCTTGCCGACGGTGACAGCCTCCGCGAGGAGTTCCCTGGCACGGCCCAGGTCATCCTCCGCCACCGTCCGGGCGATCATGGCCAGCAGCGCCCCCCTCGCCGCCGGCTCATCGACGGACCGGGCAGTGTGCTCCGCCTCGGAAAGCGCCTGATTGGCAAGGCCCGGACTGGTGGCCGCCAGGCTGCGGGCCAACTCGGTCAGGGCGCCCACTTTGGCGGTCGGCTCGGCGATACTCCACATCATGTCGGCGGCTTGGTCGTACAGCGTTCGTGCACGGGCCGGATCCACCGTCCGCATTGCCTGAGCAACCGTGGTCAGTGCCTGCGCCTTGGACCGCCCCACCGGCAGGCTCGCAGCAATCTTGGCGGCCTCATCCCGAAGCGCAGCGGCACGGCTGGCCTCCCTGAGCGACATCACCATGGACACCCCTGCCAGCGCCCGAGCCTTCGAGGAGCCGTACGGCAGCGTGGAAGCGACGCGCGCAGCCTCCGACAGCAGCGCGGTGACCTGATTCTGGTGGGTGCCCGTATCCGTCCCCATCGTCGCCGCGATCCCTGCCAGGGTCCACACCTTCGACGGCCCGGACGGCAGGCGGGACGCCAGTCGCGATGCCTCCGCCAGAAGTTGCCCTGACCGACGCGGGTTCGTGGCCCTCAAAGCCGTCGCGATGACACTCAACGTGCGCGCCCTCGCGGTCCCATCACTGATGTTGCCGGCGGCATTCTCCGCCGCTGCCAGCAACCTCGCAGAACGCCTGACATCCGTCATCCCGGAAGCAATCACTGTCAGGGCGTGTGCCTTGGCCGCTGCGGCGCTGATGTCAGCCGCGGCAGTCTCGGCCTCACCGAGCAGATCGCTCGCCCGCCGGGAATCGGTCACCGTCATCGCCGTCGCGACCGCGGCCAGCGCGCGAACCTTCGCCGTCGACGCCGGAATCGCGCGCGCCAGGCCTGCTGCCTGGTCCGGGTCGGAAGCCGCCACGGATCTCGCCACCTCCAACGATGCCAGGGCGGACTGATCCTCGTCTGCGAAGCCTCCCCAAGCCTGTTCCTCCGGCGTCCACCACGTCCCCTCGGTCTCCGACTGCGCCTCCTGTGCGTCCCAGCGGCCCCCGACCCAACCACCCCCCTCCACCGATGCCGTCGTCCGGGTCTCCACAGCCTCCGCGAGCAACTGCGTCGCACGGCCGGCGTCGGACGAGACGCTCGCCTGCGCCACCACCGCCAGCAGGTCCGCCTTGGTCCACAGGTCACCGATCCCAGCGGCACCGTTCACCGCCTCAGACAACGCCAGCGCGCTCAACTCCGGGTTGACGCCCGCCACGACACCCGCCACCTCGCTCAGGACCCGAACCTTGGTGGGCACGTCCTCGATCTCGAACGCGATGTCTGCAGCCCGCTGATACAGGGTCTCCGCGCTCCCGCTGTCGACGTCCTGAACCGCCTCGGCGATCGACGCCAGCGTGTACACCTTCGACACCCCGTCGGGCAGCCCCCTGGCGATACGTGTCGCCTCGTCCCGCAAGGTGCTTGCGCGGCGGGCGTCGGCGTTCGACATCACCTGTGCCACCGCTGCCAACGTTTGTGCCCTCGCCGCACCGGTCGGCAGGCCGGAGGCGATACTGACCGCCTTCGACAGCAACTGGCCGACTCGGATCCGGTTGGCAAATGTGCTGGGTGCCGTCATCGCGATCGTGGCAGCAATCCCGGTCACCGTCAGCGCCTTGGAGACCCCGGACGGCAGGTCCGAGGCGATACTGACCGCCTGGGCCAACAGATCCTCGACCCGACCTGCCCTGTTGACCGGCATCGTGGCGGCAATCGCGGTCAACGTACGCGCCTTGGCATTCGCATCGACGATGCTGCCCGCGACCTCCTCAGCCTGGCCGAGCAACCGAATGGACCGGCGGCTGTCAGTGATCGTCCCTGCGACCGCCGTCAGGCTCCACGCCTTCGCGGTGGGGTCAGTGATGCCCATGGCGGCGGTCTCCGCCTGCCCCACCAACACCCCGGCCTGCTCCGGGTCTGTCACCATCATCGTCGCCGCAACCGACGCCAGCGCTCGAGCCCGGGCGGATGGCTCCGCTATCGTCCCGGCGAACTGAACGGCGCTCTCGGGCCGGGTTGCTGCCGTCCACCGGGCGACCTCCACCGACGCCCGCGAGATCTCGCTCTCCCCGGCGATCGCCCCCCAGTCCTGCCTGCTGCGGTCCCACCACGAGAGCTCACTGCGTTGCTGCCGCTCCTCCAGCGCCGTCTCCTGCGCCAGTTTCCCGGACCCGGTCGGCCCCTGGCCATCCACGCCGCGATCCGGTCGAGGCACCTCCGGCTCGGGCTGCCGCTGGGAACGGCCCGACGCCGACGACGACGGCCCGGTACGCCCCGGCGGACGAAGCGATGGCGGGTCCGCTCTCACAGACGACGCCAGGTCGCTGTGCGTCACATGGGTCACCGGCTCAGACGACTCGCGCCCGGGCACGGAAACCGTTCTCCGGATGGTCACGGCCTCGCTCAGTAGTCCCCTGGCGCGAGCTGGGTCCGAAACCGCCACGGTCCGCGCCATCGCAGCCTGGAGGTCAGCCCTGACCAGCGGATCACCGACCTTGGGGAGAGTCTCCTCCGCCTCGAGCAGCGCCTCATCCGCCAGACGAAAGCCGCTCGCCGCTAGGCTTGCGGCCAATTCGGTCAACATGCCGACCTTCGCCGCCGGATCCCTGCTGCCCCAGGCGATATCCGTAACCTCTTCATACAACGCCTGCGCGCCGGTCGGATCGATCCGCAGGGTCGCCTCGGCGATCCCTGTCAGCACCCGCGCCCTCGACGACTCATCAGACAGATCCGCGGCGATCTCACTCGCCTCAGTCAGCAACTTGTTCGTCAGCCCTGGATCGGCCTCGCCCAGCGCCTGCGCCACCGCAGTCAAGGTCACTGCCTTGGACACCGGATCAGTGACCGCCGCCGCCAGATCAGCAGCCTCGAACAACAACCCCTGAGCCCTGCCACGGGTATCGGCGCTGTCCGCCATAGTCTTCGTCACCGTGGCCGCGATCCCGGTCAACGTCAACGCCTTCGACTGCCCGTCCGACAACCTCGCAGCACGAGACTCCGCCCGTGCCAGCATCCGACCAGCCCGGGTCGGATCGCTCTGTGACATGACGTCCGCGATCATCGTCGACGTACGCGCCCTCGCGGTCCGATCGCTGATCTCAGCAGCCGCCGTCTTCGCCTCAGCCAGCAACCGGGCCGCAACCCTGGCCTTCGACACGGGCACCGTCGCCGCGACCGCAGCGAGTGTCCACGCCTTCGCGGTCGGCTCCGTCATGCTCAACGCGGCGGCCTCGGCGTCATCCAACAACTCTTTCGCACGCCTCGCATCGGTCGCCCACAATGTCTCCGCGACCGACGCCAACGCCCGGGACCTCGCCGACGGCCTACTGATCGAGTCCGCGATCTCCGCAGCCACTTCCACAGAGGTCCCGGACAACCACCCAGCCACCTCCACCGATGCCCGGTCAACCTCACTCTCTCCGTTGACCGCCCCCCAATCCTGACGGCTGCGATCCCACCAACGCGGCCCAGCCCACCCCCGCCCAAGCCGACTCGCCCCTCCCGCAATCTGGTTCAACCACGAGGAGTTCATGCCCGAGGAGTCCCTGTCCCCGGGCATGGCCGGCTCCGACGCCGGCAGTTGGTTCTGCGGTGTTGAGGTCGACCCCCCGGCGACCTTCTTCTCTACGACAGCACTCCGGTGCTGGACGCTGTGGTCGTGTGATGCCACACGCTGTTCCTGCGCCCGCTGTGGGTGTCCTGATCTTGCCGCCACGCCCCTGGCACCTGCCGACGCACGCGGAGCAGGCTGGGCCCGTGTCACTGACGACATGTCGTAGGCATCGGCCGCGTCCTCGCCGAGCCCGGCGGCGTCCTGCCGGCTCGACTGGCCGTTGTCCGGCCGATACACCTGGGCACTGCGCGTCGGGGTGGGTTGCGTCGTGCGTGGGGCGTGCGCGCCTTGGCCGAACTGGCGTAGGACGGTGAGCATGGCGGTGGCGTCGGGGCGGGCGGCGGGATTCTTGGCCATTCCTTGACGCAGGACGGCGGCCAGGGGCTTGGGGACAGTGGTCGGCAGGTCGGGCGGTGGGCTGTTGAGGTGGTGGTATTTCAGGTTGAGACTGTCGAAGGGCAGATCTCCGGTGAGGAGTTCGTAGCCGCTCACTGCCAGGGCGTAGATGTCGGCGGCGGAGGTGGCGCGCTCGTTGCGCCACCTCTCCGGCGCCGCGTATGCCATGGTCAGGGCGCCCTTGAAGGTCTGGAACGCGGTGGTGGCCTCGGCGTAGCGGGAGATCCCGAAATCGGCCAGACACCACTTGCCGTCCAGGTACAGGACGTTCTCGGGTTTCAGGTCACGGTGGGCGATGCTGCCCTGCAGGTCTTCCAGGGTCTCGGCGACATCCGTGAGCGCCTTCACCGCGTCGGTCAGCGGTAGCCCGCCCCAGTCCGCGTTGAGCCGGTCGCGCAGTGAGCCCTGGGCCTTGGGCATCACGATCACCCAGGAGTCCGCGGTCTCTCCCGAATCGATCACCGAGATCACATTGCGGACCCCCGGCAGGTCCACGAACAACAACTCCCGCTCCGCCCCCGGAATCTTCTTCACGAGCTTCACTGCAGCGGCAGTCCCATCAGGGCTGGTGGCCTCGTAGACCTGTCCTAACCCCCCACCACCCAACCGCCGGCCGATCCTCCACTCCCGCTCCAACCGCAACACCTGCGGCGGCACCCCACCCACCACCACCCCAGCCCGACCCCCACCAGACACCAGCCCCTCAGACACCAGAGGCTCAAGTGCGGTGCGCTCAGGTGCGGTGCGGTCAGGTGCCGGCCGGTCAGGTGCGGTGCGCTCGGGTGCCGGCCGGTCAGGGGCAGGCTGGCCGGGCACGGTGTGGTTGTACTGACCGGGCGCAGCACGCTCAAGCACCCACTCACCAGGCGCAGCGTGGTTGGACTGGTCGGGTGCGTGCTGGTCGGGCGCGGTGCCGGTGTCGGCTAGTCGTGTGCGGGAAGGGGCGGCCGCGATCAGTTCGGTGTACTGGTCGGGGACTTCGACGAAGTCGGCCACCTCCCGTGGCATCGCCAGGTCGTCCAACCGCAGGTACTGCACGTCCGCGGCCGTGTCCAGGTAGCCGCCCGCGTCCATGCTGTTGTTCTGGGCATCGACGAACAGCACCCGCCCGGCCACGTTCTCCACCGAGAACA
>DASTGO010000548.1:0-17085 GCA_035719045.1 Kineosporiaceae bacterium
ACCAGCCGCAGGAAGGGGTACCGGACGGTGGCGGGGACCCCTGCCCCGGTCCACCGGCCACCGGGGCGGACAACCGCAGCGGCCCCTGGCAGGCCGGGCAGCGGGCGGGGCGGCGGCACCGCCCGCAGGACAGGCCGGGCAGGTAGCCGGCCCGGGGCACCTGGACCAGGACACTCCCCCGGCGCAGGCCGTCCTGGACCGCCCGCCAGGCCACCGGAGGGATCCGTGCCGCTGCCGCCGGGGTGCCTGACTCAGGCCACTGGTCGGACCCCGACACCGCGACCCGGGGCCAGTTGCGGCGCAGCGTGGACCGGTCGGCGTCGATCTCCCGTGCCCAGCCCGAGGCGACCAACTGCTGCGCCTCGGCCGTGCGGGACCAGCCACCGAGCAGCATGGCGGCCCCGGACTGCTCGGCACGCAGGGCGAGCACCTCACGGGCATGCGGATAGGGGGCCCGGGGTTCGGCGTGCAGCTCGTCGCCGTCGTCCCAGATCACGACCAGCCCGAGACCCCCGACCGGGGCGAAGGCGGCGGCGCGGGTCCCCACCGCCACCGGGACCTGCCCGCGCAGCACGGCGAGGTAGGCCGCGTACCGGTCCGCCGGTCCCAGGTCCGCCTCCAGGCGCGCGTACCGGTCCGGTCCGAGCGCCTGGGCCAGTGCCGGTTCGAGGGCCTGCGCATCACGCCGGTCCGGGACCACGACGAGGGCCCCTCGCCCGGAGCGCACGCAGACCGCGACGGCCTCGGCGATCGCAGCCGTCCAGTGCGGCCCGGGCAGCGCCGTCCAGACCGCCCGCGGCGACTGCCCGGCCGCCAGCCGCTGCAGGAAGGCCTGGCCCGCCGGATAGGCCGCCCACGGTCCGGGTCCGCGCCTCGACGCCTCCCCCCGGCCTCCGGCCGGAACCGGCCCGTCCCCCTTGCCTCCGGCCGCGGGGTCACCCTCCGGGGCGGCGGGCGGGACCGCAGTGCGCTTCTCCACCTCGGCGTGCCGCGGGGGCACGGCCAGCCGCAGCACGTCCGACAGGGTCCCGGCGTACCGGTCGGCGACGGCCCGGGCCAGCCGCAGCACCTCCGGGGTGAGCACCTGCTCGGCGGACACCACCCGGCGCAGCGGCATCAGCCGTCCGCCGTGCTCGCTGGCGGCCACCCGCTCCACGACGAAGCCGTCGACGTCCTGGCCCCCGAACCGGACCCGGACCCGCACCCCCGGCCGGGCCGCCGCGGACATCGGTTCCGGCACCGTGTAGTCGAACAGCCGGTCCAGATGGGACAGCGAAACGTCGACGGCGACCCTGGCGACCGGCAGTTGCGAGGCCGTCGGGACGGTACGCGGACGCCGGCCCCGGGTGGCCGTCCGCAGCAGCTCCAGCTGCTCGCCCGCGGTGAACTGCTCCGGCGCCGACGGCTGCCCGGCCCCGGACGGCTGCCCGGCCTCCGACGGCCCTCCCGCCCGCGGACCCTGTTCGGACATGGCACCGCCGGCCACCCCGTCCTCGGTGGACGGTGCGGCCGGCGGTTCCGGCAGGCGGCTCAGCCGACCGCGGAGCGCAGCGCCTCGACCCGGTCGGTGCGCTCCCAGGTGAACTCCGGGAGCTCCCGCCCGAAGTGTCCGTAGGCGGCGGTCCGCTGGTAGATCGGCCGGAGCAGGTCCAGGTCGCGGATGATCGCCGCCGGCCGCAGGTCGAAGACCTCCTTGATCGCGGCGGTCAGCTTCGCGGGGTCCACGGTTTCGGTGCCGAAGGTCTCCACGTACAGCCCGACCGGGTGCGCCTTGCCGATCGCGTAGGCCACCTGGACCTCGCACCGGCGGGCCAGCCCGGCGGCGACCACGTTCTTGGCCACCCAGCGCAGCGCGTACGCCGCGGACCGGTCCACCTTCGACGGGTCCTTGCCGGAGAAGGCGCCGCCGCCGTGCCGGGCGAAACCGCCGTAGGTGTCGACGATGATCTTCCGGCCGGTCAGGCCCGCGTCACCCATCGGCCCCCCGACCTCGAACCGCCCGGTCGGGTTCACCAGCAGCCGGTGCCCGGTGGTGTCCAACTCGAGGCCGTCCAGGACGGGCTTGATCACGTGGTCGACGATGTCGGGCTGCAGCAGGTTCTCCAGGGACACGTCCGCCGCGTGCTGGGTGGACACCACGACGGTGTCCAGCCGGACCGCGCGGTCGCCCTCGTAGGCGATGGTGACCTGCGTCTTGCCGTCCGGGCGCAGGTACGGGACCTCGCCGCTCTTGCGGACCTCGCTCAGCCGCTCGGCGAGCCGGTGGGCCAGCCAGATCGGCAGCGGCATCAGTTCCGGGGTGGTGTCGTCGGCGTAGCCGAACATCAGGCCCTGGTCCCCGGCGCCCTGCAGGTCCAGCGGGTCCTCCCCCGCCTCGACCCGGGCCTCATAGGCCTTGTCGACACCCTGGGCGATGTCCGGGGACTGGCTGCCGATGGAGATGCCGACCCCACAGGAGGCCCCGTCAAAGCCCTTCGTCGAGGAGTCGTACCCGATGTCGAGGATCGTCTTGCGGACGATGGTCGGGATGTCGACGTACGCCTCGGTGGTCACCTCGCCGGCGACGTGCACCAGGCCCGTGGTGACCATGGTCTCCACGGCGACCCGGCTGCGCGGGTCCTGGGCGAGCAGCGCGTCCAGCACGCCGTCGCTGATCTGGTCGCAGATCTTGTCCGGGTGGCCCTCGGTCACGGACTCGGACGTGAACAGTCTGTAGCTCACGGTGCTCCTGTCATGCAGCGGCTGCTGGCGGCGCGACGAGCGTCCACGCCCGGCGCAATTCGGTCACTGTAGCGAGACGGGCGGACGGGTGCCGTCCACGGGCAGCAGGCGCACCACCGCGTCCCAGATCGCGTCGGCCACCTGCGCCTTGTCCCCCTCGGGCACCTCGGTGCTGCCACCGTCGCGGTCGAGAACGGTGACCCGGTTGTGGTGTTCCCCGAACACCTTGCCCCCGGACACGTCGTTCACCACCAGCAGGTCACAGCCCTTGCGGTGCAGTTTGCGCCGGGCGTGGTCGAGGACGTCACCGGCCTCGTCCCCGGTCTCGGCGGCGAACCCGACCACCACCTGCTGCCCGGCCCGGCGGCCCACCAGTTCGGCCAGCACGTCGGGGTTGCGGACCAACCGGACCACGGGCGCATCGTCCGGGTCGTCGGTCTTCTTGATCTTGTGGGCGGCCACCTCGGCGGGCCGGAAGTCGGCGACCGCGGCGGCCATCACCACGGCGTCGGCGCCTTCCGCGGTCTTCAGCACCGCGTCCCGCAGATCCAGCGCGGTGCCGACGGGGATCACCTCGACGCCGGCCGGGGCCGGAAGCTCGGTGTTCGCCGCGACGAGGGTGACCCGGGCGCCCCGGGCGGCGGCCGTGACGGCCAGGGCGAACCCCTGCCGCCCGGAGGACCGGTTGCCCAGGTACCGGACCGGGTCCAGCGGCTCCCGGGTGCCGCCGGCGGAGACCACGACATGCCGGCCTGCCAGGTCCGGCAGGGCCTGCCGGCCACGGGCGAGCAGCCTGCGGGCTGCCGCGGCGATCGCCTCGGGTTCGGGCAGCCGGCCCGGCCCGGTGTCCTTGCCGGTCAGTCGCCCGCTGGCCGGTTCCAGGAGGACCACCCCCCGCTCGCGCAGGGTGGCCGCATTGGCCCGGGTCGCGGGGTGCTCCCACATCTCGGTGTGCATCGCCGGGGCCATCAGCACCGGGCACCGCGCGGTCAGCAGGACGCTGGTGAGCAGGTCGTCGGCCCGGCCCTGGGCCGCCCGCGCGAGCAGGTCGGCGGTGGCCGGTGCGACCACCACGAGGTCGGCCTCCTGGCCCAGCCGGACGTGCGGGACCTCCTCGACGTCCGTCCAGACGTCGGTGGCGACGCGATGACCGGACAGCGCCGCCCAGGTGGGGGCGCCGACGAAGCGCAGTGCCGAGGCGGTGGGGACGACCCGGACGTCGCAGCCGCCCTCGCTCAGGCTCCGCAGCAGACTGCAGGCCTTGTAGGCGGCGATCCCCCCGGACACGCCGAGGACGACGCGCGGGCGCCGCACGTCGTCCTCGTGAGTGGTCACTGCTCGACGGGCTCGGCGACGAGCAGACCCTCGTTGATCTCGCGCATGGCCACCGACAGTGGCTTCTCCTGCACATGGGTCTCGACCAGGGGGCCGACGTACTCCAGCAGGCCCTCACCGAGCTGGGAGTAGTAGGCGTTGATCTGCCGAGCACGCTTGGCCGCAAAGATGACCAGTGCGTACTTGGAGTCGGCTGCCTTCAGCAGGTCGTCGATCGGGGGGTTCGTGATGCCCTCGGGCGTCGCGGTGGTACCGGACACGCAGTTTCTCCCGGTTCGGCGTCGGCCGGACGTCGGCGGAGCCGACGGGTCAACGCGGAGTAAGTGGACGTGGACTCAGTCCCATGCATTGTACGAGCTGGTCCGTGGCGGTCCTGACGTCCTCGTTGACGATCGTCACGTCGAACTCGGGCTCCGCGGCCAACTCGCGGTGCGCTGTGGCCAGCCGGCGCTCCCGCTCCTCCTCGGTCTCGGTCCCCCGGCCGACGAGCCGTCGGACCAGCTCCTCGAAGGACGGCGGGGCGAGGAAGACGAACAGTGCCTCGGGCATCGTCTCCCGGACCTGCCGGGCCCCCTGGAGATCGATCTCCAGGAGGGCCGGCTTGTCCGCGGCGAGGGCCTCCAGGACCTGCCGGCGGGGGGTTCCGTACCGGTGCCGGCCGTGCACGACGGCCCACTCCAGGAACTCCCCCGCAGCGATCATGGCATCGAACTGCGCCTCGCTGACGAAGAGGTAGTGAATGCCGTGGATCTCGCCGGGTCTCGCCGGACGGGTGGTCGCCGAGACCGAGAGCCACACCTCCGGGTACCGCTCACGGATGTCCGCTGACACGGTCCCCTTGCCGACGGCGGTCGGCCCGGCGAGAACGGTCAACCGCCGCATCGGCGGGATGCCCCACTCGCTCACGCCGGCAGGCTACCGGGCGAAGCGCTCGATGAGCGCTGCGATCTGGTTCGTGCCCAGCCCACGGACGCGGCGGGACTCGGAGATCCCGATCTCCTCCATGATCTGACGGGCCCGGACCTTGCCGACCCCCGGGAGGGCCTCGAGCAGGGCCGACACCTTCATCTTGCCGATGACCTCGTCGGCCTGGCCCTCACGGATCACTTCCGCCAGGGAGCCCTGCGAGTACTTGAGCCGGTTCTTGACCTCGGCGCGGGCGCGACGGGCCTCGGCAGCTTTCGCCAGGGCCGCAGCACGCTGCTCGTCGGTTAGGGGAGGCAGTGCCACAGGGTCACCTCAGTCGTTCGGGGAGGTCTGTTGCGCGTTTCCGGTTTGTCTCCGGCCGCAGGCGATGAACCTATCGAGTCGTCCTGTCCTGCGGCAACGTGACCCCTCGGTAGGGGGGGCACAACGCGGTTCAGCGGTCCGCCGCGGCCGCCAGGGCCTCGCGGATCTGGTCCAGGGTCCGGTCGGCGGCCGCCCGGAGTCCCGCGGCACCCGGCCCGCCCCGCAGCACCTCACGGCTGGAACTGGGCAGCACGTTCCCCAGTGCCGCACCGAAGACCGCCCGCAGATCCTCCGCGGTGGCCCCCTGGGCGCCGATTCCCGGGGCCAGCAGCGGCCCGTTGACGTCCAACCGGTGCCCGGTCCCTGCGGCCCCCACAGTGGCCCCCACGACCGCGCCCACGGACCCCAGCGGCTGCGCGCCGGCGTTCTCTGCGGCCACCGCGTCCAGGATCGACTGCGCGACCGTCCGGCCGTCGGCACCGGTGGCGTGCTGGACCTGCGGGCCTTCCGGATTCGAGGTCAGGGCCAGCACGAAGACGCCGCGGCCGGTGTCCCGGGCCAGGTCCAGCAGGGGCCGCAGGGAGCCGAACCCCAGGTACGGCGAGGCGGTCACGGCATCCGCGGCCAGTGGTGAGCCCTCCCCGGCGAAGGCGTCCGCATAGGCGGCCATCGTCGAGCCGATGTCCCCGCGCTTGGCGTCGGCGATGGTCAGCGCCCCGGCACCGGCCGCCTCGGCGAGCACCCGTTCCAAAACGGCGACGCCCCGGGAGCCGTGCCGCTCGAAGAACGCCGCCTGCGGCTTGAACACCGCGACCCGGTCGGCCAGTGCCTCGACCACCGTGAGCGCGAACCGCTCCAGCCCGGCGACATCGTCGGCCAGGCCCCACTCGCGCAGCAGGCCGGGGTGGGGGTCGATCCCCACGCACAGTGGCCCGCGGTCGTCCATGGCGGCCCGCAGCCGTGCCCCGAAGGGTGCCCGTGCAGGCACAGTCCCGGTGCTCGCCGCACCCGCGGTGGTCTCGGACACAGTCACGCCTCCTCCTGACGGTGGGCGTACCCCACCGCGTCGGTGAACCGGGTGAAGCCGCGGGCGGCCAGCGCCTCGGCGAGTTCGGTGCGGACCCGGGCCGGGGCTCCCGGGTCGTGGAAGGTCGCCGTGCCGACCTGGACGGCGCTGGCCCCGGCGAGGACCAACTGCAGGGCGTCCAGACCGCCGGCCACCCCGCCGATCCCGACGATCGGGGCCTGCGGCAGCACCCCGGCGCGCATCGCCGCATGCACCTGCCAGATGCACCGGACGGCGACCGGGCGGATCGCCGGGCCGGACAGGCCGCCGGTGATCCCGGCCAGGGCGGGGCGCAGGGTCGTGGTGTCGATCACCATCCCGAGCACGGTGTTGATCATCGACAGGCCGTCGGCGCCGGCGACCAGGCATGCCCGGGCGATCGAGACCAGGTCGGTGACGTCCGGCGACAGCTTCGCCAGCACCGGTACCCGCCCCCCGACGGTCTCGGTCACGGCGGTCACCACGTCGGTGCTCGACCCCGGGTCGCAGGCGAACACCAGCCCGCGGTTGGCCACGTTCGGGCAGGAGATGTTCACCTCGATCGCCCCGACGCCGTCCTCGCCCGCCAACCGGCCGGCCAGTTCGCCGAACTCGGCCGGGTCGTTGCCGGCCACCGAGACCACCACGGTGGCCCCCTGCTCACGCAGCCAGGGCAGGTCGTGGGCCAGGAACGCGTCGATCCCCGGCCCCTGCAGCCCGATCGAGTTGAGCATCCCCGACGGGGTCTCCGCCATCCGCGGGGTGGGCCGGCCCGATCTCGGCTCGCGCAGGATCGACTTGGTGACCACGGCCCCGAGCGCGGCGACGTCGAGGAACGGCGCGAGCTCCCGGCCGGCCGCGGCGCAGCCGCTCGCGGTCATCACCGGGTTGGCCAGCCGCAGTCCGGCGATCGACGTGGACAGGTCCACCGGCAGATCTGCGGTCACGAGATCCGTGGTCACGGGTTCCGTAGTCACCGGATCCGTGGTCATCAGTGGCCTCCCTGCGGCTTCGGGGCCCCCAGGCAGTCGCCGGGGACGAGACTGCCCCGGCCACCCGGGCCCGCACACACGTGGTCCCAGCGGACGGTGTCCCCGGCGAAGGTCGGGCCCTCGGTGCAGGACCGGGTCATCCGGGTCACCCCGTCAGCGCCCCGGATCGGCAGCACGCAGGTCATGCAGACCCCGATGCCGCAGGCCATCGCCTCCTCGACGGCGCACCAGATGACCGCCCCGTGCTCGGCCGCCACGGCGGTCACCGCCCGCAGCATGGCCATCGGCCCGCAGGCGTACACCTCGGCCGGCGGGTCGGCGGGAGCGGCGAGCAGCGAGCGCAGCGCGTCGGTGACCAGGCCCCGGGTCCCCGCGGACCCGTCGTCGGTGGTCACCTGCACCCGGTCGGCGCCGACCACCTTCGCGGACTCCGCCACTCCGAACAGCCGGACCTCGGTCGCCGCGCCGACCACCACGTCAACCTCGCCGCCCGCGGCGAGCAGCTCCTCGGCGAACCAGGGCAGCGGCGCCGCCCCGTACCCCCCGCCGACCAGGACCGCCCTGGCCCGCTCCCGCGGGGCCGGGAACGGCCGGCCGAGCGGGCCGACCACGTCGACCTCGTCGCCGGGACGCCGCCGGGTCACCCAAGTGCTGCCCACGCCGTGCGCGGCCACCACGATCTCGATCCGCCCGTCGCCCGCACGGTGCAGGGAGAACGCCCGGCGCAGCAGCGTCGGCGTCGGCTCCTCCCCCACCGCCAGCGCGACGAACTGCCCGGGCCGGGCCCGTTCGGCGATCTGCGGGGCGTCCAGGACGAGATGGGCGTAGGCACCGGCCGGGGTGACCGAGACCACCTTCGCGGTGCGGACCTGCACGGGCTGGTTCGCCTCGCTCATGCCGACTCCTCGCCGGCGCTCGTCGCCGCCATGAGCCCCGCACCCTGCTCATCGGTTCGCTCGCTGCGCTCGCTCACGCCT
Organism: Kineosporiaceae bacterium; assembly: GCA_035719045.1. Taxonomy (GTDB): domain Bacteria; phylum Actinomycetota; class Actinomycetes; order Actinomycetales; family Kineosporiaceae; genus DASTGO01. Next base: position 8,301 of record DASTGO010000548.1, read on the forward strand.
GCACCGCCCCGGCGATGCCCTCCCGGTGCGCCCGCAGCCGGGCCGCATGCTCCTGCAGCGACGCCACCCGCACCGGCTCGTTGCGGGCGGCCTCGATCGCCTGCACGGCCGCCGCGAGCTGCTGGACGGTGGTGATGATCGGCGAGTCGACGGCCGTGGTGGCCGCCCGGATCTCGTAGCCGTCCTGCCGGGCCGCCGGACCGCTCGGGGTGTTCACCACCATGGCGACCTCGCCGGCGGTGATCCGGTCGACGATGGTCGGCTCGCCGTCCGGGCCCCGGCCCTGGCTGTGCTTGCGGACCACGGTGCTGGGGATCCCGTTGCGGCGCAGCACCTGCGCGGTGCCCTCGGTGGCCAGCACCTCGAACCCGAGGTCGGCCAGCCGCTTGACCGGGAAGATCATCGCCCGCTTGTCGCCGTCGGCCACGGACACGAACACCCGGCCGCTGTCCGGCAACCCGCCGTACGCCGCGGTCTGGGACTTGGCGAACGCCCGCGGGAAGTCCCCGTCGATGCCCATCACCTCGCCGGTGGAGCGCATCTCCGGACCGAGCAGGGTGTCGACCACCTTGCCCTCGGGGGTGCGGAACCGCTTGAAGGGCAGCACCGCCTCCTTCACCGAGACGGGGGCGTCCTGCGGCAGGGTCCCGCCGTCGCCGGTGGGCGGCAGCAGGCCCTCGGCCCGCAGCTCCGGGATGGTCGCCCCGAGCATGATCCGGGCGGCCGCCTTCGCCAGAGGGACGGCGGTCGCCTTGGACACGAAGGGCGCGGTCCGGCTGGCCCGGGGGTTGGCCTCCAGCACGTAGAGCACCCCGGAAGCCAGCGCGAACTGCACGTTGAGCAGCCCGAGCACGCCGACACCGCGGGCGATCGCCTCGGTGGACTCGCGGACCCGCTGGAGCTCCTTGGCCCCGAGGGTGACCGGCGGCAGCACGCAGGCGGAGTCGCCGGAGTGGATCCCGGCCTCCTCGATGTGCTCCATGATCCCGCCGAGGTACATCTGCTCGCCGTCGAACAGCGCGTCGACGTCGATCTCGATGGCGTCGTCGAGGAACCGGTCCACCAGTACCGGATGCTCCGGGCTGACCCGGGTCGCCCGGCCGATGTAGTCGGCGAGCATCGCCTCGTCGTAGACGATCTCCATCCCGCGCCCGCCCAGCACGTACGACGGGCGGACCAGGACCGGGTAGCCGATCTCGTCGGCGATCTGCTTGGCCTCGGGGAAACTGGACGCGGTCCCGTGCTTGGGCGCCGGCAGCCCCGCCCTGGCCAGCACCCGCCCGAAGGCGCCGCGCTCCTCGGCCAGGTGGATCGCCTCCGGGCTGGTCCCCACGATCGGCACCCCGGCCGCCTTCAGCCGGGCCGCCAGGCCGAGCGGGGTCTGCCCGCCGAGCTGCACGATCACCCCGGCCACCTCGCCGGAGCGCTGCTCGGCGTGCACCACCTCCAGGACGTCCTCGCAGGTGAGCGGCTCGAAGTAGAGCCGGTCGGAGGTGTCGTAGTCGGTGGAGACGGTCTCCGGGTTGCAGTTGACCATCACGGTCTCGAAACCGGCGTCGCGCAGCGCGAAGGACGCGTGCACGCAGGAGTAGTCGAACTCCACGCCCTGGCCGATCCGGTTCGGCCCCGAGCCGAGGATGATCACCTTCCGCCGCCCGGAGACGGTGACCTCGTCCTCCTCGTCGTAGGACGAGTAGTGGTACGGGGTGCTCGCGGCGAACTCGGCGGCGCAGGTGTCGACCGTCTTGTAGACCGGCCGGACCCCGAGCGCATGCCGGACCCCGCGGACGACGTCCTCCGGCATCCGCCGCAGCGACCCCAACTGGACGTCGCTGAACCCGTGCCGCTTGGCCAGGGCGAGCAGCTGCGGGGTGAGTGCCTCGGCGTCGCGGACCGCGGTGGCCACCTCGTCGATGAGCATCAGCTGGTCCAGGAACCAGGGGTCGATCCGGGTGGCCTCGTACAGCTGCTCGACGCTCGCCCCGCCGCGGATCGCCTGCTGGACCTGCAGCAGCCGCTGCTCGGTCGGCCGGCGGACCGCCTGCAGCAGCTCGGCGGTCTCCTGCGGGGTCGGGGCGGGCCCGTCCCAGTGGAAGGTCGCCCCGCGCTGCTCCAGCGAGCGCAGCGCCTTCTGCAGGGCCTCGGTGAAGTTCCGGCCGATCGCCATCGCCTCGCCGACGCTCTTCATCGTCGTGGTCAGCGTCGGGTCGGCCGCCGGGAACTTCTCGAAGGCGAACCGCGGCACCTTGACCACGACGTAGTCCAGCGTCGGCTCGAAGCTGGCCGGGGTCTTGCGCGTGATGTCGTTGGGGATCTCGTCCAGGGTGTAGCCGACGGCCAGCCGCGCGGCGATCTTGGCGATCGGGAAGCCGGTCGCCTTGCTGGCCAGGGCCGAGGACCGCGACACCCGCGGGTTCATCTCGATGACGACCACCCGGCCGTCGTCGGGGTGCACCGCGAACTGGATGTTGCAGCCGCCGGTGTCGACGCCGACCTCGCGGATCACGGCGATGCCGATGTCGCGCAGCCGCTGGTACTCCCGGTCGGTGAGGGTCAGCGCCGGTGCGACGGTGACGGAGTCACCGGTGTGCACGCCCATCGGGTCGAGGTTCTCGATGGAGCAGACCACCACCACGTTGTCGTGGCGGTCGCGCATGAGCTCCAGCTCGAACTCCTTCCAGCCGAGGATCGACTCCTCCAGGAGCACCTCGGTGGTCGGCGAGTAGTGCAGCCCGGCCCCGGCGATCCGGTGCAGGTCGGCCTCGTCGTGGGCGATCCCGGAGCCGAGCCCGCCCATGGTGAACGACGGCCGGACCACCACGGGGTAGCCGAGGTCGGCGACGGCGGCCAGGCAGTCGTCCATCGAGTGGCAGATCACCGACCGGGCCACCCCGACCTGGCCGGGGTCCAGGCCGAGCTTGGCCACGCAGCGCTCGACCACGCCCTTGAACTGCTGCCGGTCCTCGCCCGCCTCGATCGCCGCGACGTTGGCGCCGATCAGCTCGACCCCGTACTTCTCCAGCACCCCGGCGGCGTGCAGGGCCATCGCCGTGTTCAGCGCGGTCTGCCCGCCGAGGGTGGCCAGCAGGGCGTCCGGGCGTTCCCTGGCGATGATCGCCTCGACCACCTCGGGGGTGATCGGCTCGACGTAGGTCGCGTCGGCGAACTCCGGGTCGGTCATGATCGTCGCCGGGTTGGAGTTCACCAGGACGACCCGCAGTCCCTCGGCGCGCAGCACCCGGCACGCCTGGGTCCCGGAGTAGTCGAACTCGCAGGCCTGGCCGATGACGATCGGGCCCGACCCGATCACCAGGACGCTGGACAGATCCGTCCGTCTCGGCATCAGCGAGCACCTTCTTTCGATGTTCCGGCCTTCGACGCCCCGGACGGTCCGGTGCCGGCCATCAGCGCGGCGAACCGGTCGAACAGGTACGCCGCGTCATGCGGACCGGCCGCCGCTTCGGGGTGGTACTGGACGGAGAACGCGGGCACGTCGAGGCACTGCAGCCCCTCCACGACCCGGTCGTTGAGGCACACGTGGCTGACCTCGGCCCGCCCGAACGGGGTCTGCGAGACCGCGTCCAGGGGGGCGTCGACGGCGAACCCGTGGTTGTGCGCGGTGACCTCGACCCGGCCCGTGGTCCGGTCCTGCACCGGCTGGTTGATCCCGCGGTGGCCGTAGCCGAGCTTGTAGGTCCCGAAGCCGAGCGCCCGGCCCAGCAGCTGGTTGCCGAAGCAGATCCCGAAGAACGGGATCCGCCGGGCCAGCAGCTCACGCAGCAGGGCGACAGGTGCGTCGGCGGTCGCGGGGTCACCGGGCCCGTTGGAGAAGAACACCCCGTCGGGGTCGACCGCGAGGACGTCCTCGATCGTGGAGGCCGCGGGCAGCACGTGCACGTCCATCCCGCGCTCGGCCATCCGGTGCGGGGTCATCGCCTTGATCCCCAGGTCGATCGCCGCGACGGTGAACCGCTTCGCGCCGATCGCCGGGACCAGGTACGGCCGCTGCGTGGACACCTCGCCGTACAGGTCCGCCCCGGCCATCCCCGGTGCGGCCTGCACCTGGGCGACCAGCTCGCCGACCCCGCGCCGGGCGGCGTCACCGGAGAACACCCCGACCCGCATCGCGCCCCGCTCACGCAGGTGCCGGGTGATCGCCCGGGTGTCCACCCCGCTGATCCCGACCACGCCCTGGGCGGCCAGCTCGTCGGCCAGCTGCCGCCGGGACCGCCAGTTCGAGGCCCGGCGGGCCGGGTCGCGCACCACGTAACCGGCCACCCAGATCCGGCCGGACTCCGGGTCCTCGTCGTTCACGCCCGTGTTGCCGATGTGCGGCGCGGTCATCACGACCACCTGCCGGTGGTACGACGGGTCGGTCAGCGTCTCCTGGTAGCCGGTCATCCCGGTGGAGAACACCGCCTCGCCCAGCGCCGTACCGACCGCACCGTAGGCCTGGCCGCGCCAGACCCGGCCGTCCTCCAGGACGAACAGGGCGGGCTCTCCGACCCCCGCGGCCACGGCCGGGCTCACGCCTGCCGCGCTCACGCGACCACCTCCACCAGCTTCTCGTCGAGCACCGTCGGCCGACCGCGCAGGAACGTCGCGATCACGCGGCCGGGCAGCTGCATCCCCCGGAACGGCGTGTTGCGGCCCGCCGTGGCCATTCCGGCCGGGTCGACCGTCCACCGGGCGGCGGGGTCGACCAGGGTCAGGTTGGCCGGCTCCCCCGCGGTGAGCGGGCAGCCGTGACCGTCCAGCCGCCCGATCCGGGCCGGCACCGTGGACATCCGGCTCGCCACCCCCGCCCAGTCCAGCAGACCGGTCTCCACCATCGTCTGCTGGACGACGGACAGCGCGGTCTCCAGCCCGGTCATCCCCATCGCCGCGACCGCCCACTCGCAGTCCTTGTCCTCGGCGGGGTGCGGCGCGTGGTCGGTGGCGACGACGTCGATCGTGCCGTCGGCCAGCGCCTGCCGCAGGGCGGTGACGTCCTGCTCGGTGCGCAGCGGCGGGTTCACCTTGTAGACCGGGTCGTAGCTGCGGACCAGCTCGTCGGTCAGCAGCAGGTGGTGCGGGGTCACCTCGGCGGTGACATCGATCCCACGCGACTTCGCCCAGCGCACGATCTCCACCGAGCCCGCGGTGGACACATGGCAGACGTGCAGCCGGGAACCGACGTGCCCGGCGAGCAGGACGTCCCGGGCGATGATCGCCTCCTCGGCCGCCGCCGGCCAGCCCCGCAGCCCGAGGACGGCCGACACCTCGCCCTCGTGCATCTGGGCGTCCTCGGTCAGCCGCGGCTCCTGGGCATGCTGGGCGACCACCCCGTCGAACGCCTTGACGTACTCCAGCGCCCGGCGCATGAGCACGGCGTCGGACACGCACCGGCCGTCGTCGGAGAACACCCGGACCGCCGCCGCGGAGTCCGCCATCGCCCCCAGCTCGGCCAGCCGTTCCCCGCGCAGCCCGATCGTCACGGCGCCCACAGGCCGGACGTCCACCAGCCCGGCCCGCCGGCCCAGCCGCCAGACCTGCTCGACCACGCCCGCGGTGTCGGCGACCGGTTCGGTGTTGGCCATCGCGTGCACGGCGGTGTACCCGCCCAGTGCCGCCGCGGCGGACCCGCTGGCGACGGTCTCGGCGTTCTCCCGGCCGGGTTCGCGCAGGTGGGTGTGCAGGTCCACCAGTCCGGGCAGGGCGATCAGCCCGTCGGCGTCGACCACCTGGGCGCCCGCCGCCGACAGCCCGCTGCCGGTCTCGGCGATCACCCCGTCGCGCAGCAGCAGGTCCGTCGGCGCCGCACCCAGCGGCCGGGCCCCGCGGATCAGCACCGGGCCATGTCCGCGCTCCATGGCGTCCCCCTCCCTCGGGTCGTAGCCGCCCATCAGCCCTCGCCTCCTTCACCGGCCAGCAGCAGGTACAGCACGGCCATCCGGACGGCGACGCCGTTGGAGACCTGCTCGACGACCACCGAGCGGGGGCCGTCGGCCGCGTCGGCGGTGATCTCCAGGCCCCGGTTCATCGGGCCGGGGTGCATGACGATCGCGTGCTCCGGCAGCATCCCGGACCGCCGGGCGTCCAGGCCGTAGCGCCGGGAGTACTCCCGCTCGCTGGGGAAGTAGGCGGCGTTCATCCGCTCGGCCTGGACCCGCAGCATCATCACCGCGTCCAGGTCGCCGAACCCTCCGCCGAGCACCCCGTCCAGGTCGTAGGAGTGGGCGCAGGGCCAGGAGTCCAGTCCGACCGGGAGCAGGGTCGGTGGGGCGACCAGCACCACCTGTGCGCCGAGGGCGTGCAGCAGCAGCACGTTCGACCGGGCGACCCGGCTGTGCAGGATGTCCCCGACGATCGCGATCCGCCGGCCGGACAGGTCCGCGCCGGTCGCGGCACCGCCCCCGCCGACCAGGTGGCGGCGCAGGGTGAACGCGTCGAGCAGTGCCTGGGTCGGGTGCTCGTGGGTGCCGTCACCGGCGTTGACCACGCTGCCCCGGGTCCACCCGGCATGGGCCAGCCGGTGCGGCGCGCCGGAGGAGTGGTGCCGGACCACCACGGCGTCGGCGCCCATCGCCTGCAGGGTCAGCGCGGTGTCCTTCAGGCTCTCGCCCTTGGAGACGCTGGACCCCTTCGCGGAGAAGTTGATGACGTCGGCGGACAGCCGCTTGGCCGCCGCCTCGAAGGAGATCCGGGTCCGGGTGGAGTCCTCGTAGAACAGGTTCACCACGGTGCGCCCGCGCAGGGTGGGCAGCTTCTTGATCTCGCGCTGCTGGGTGGCCGCCATCTGTTCGGCCACGTCGAGCACCTGGACGGCGTCGTCCCGGTCCAGGTCCGCCGCGGACAGCAGGTGTCGCTTCACCGGTCCCCCTCGATCCGCACCTCGTCACGGCCGTCGACCTCGTCGAGGTTGACCCGGACCCGCTCGGTCGCCGATGTCGGCAGGTTCTTCCCCACGTGGTCGGCCCGGATCGGCAGCTCACGGTGCCCGCGGTCCACCAGCACCGCCAGACGGACCGCGCGCGGGCGTCCGAGATCGGACAGGGCGTCGAGCGCGGCGCGGATGGTGCGGCCGGAGTAGAGCACGTCGTCGACCAGGACCACGACCTTGTCGTCGATCCCGCCGTCGGGCAGTTGGGTGGTCTCCAGCGGGCGGGTGGGCTGACGGCGCAGGTCGTCCCGGTACATCGTGACGTCGAGCCAGCCGACCGGGACCTCCCGGCCCTCGATCTCGGACAGCCGGCGCGCCAGGCGCCGGGCCAGGGTCACCCCGCGGGTCGGGATCCCCAGGACGACGAGGTCGTCGGCGCCCTTGTTGCGCTCGAGGACCTCGTGGGCGATACGGGTGAGGGCCCGCCCGATCTCGGTGGACTCCAGGACAGTGCGCGCGGACGACACGCCGCAGCTCCTTCCCCGCCTCACGGGACGGGTCGTTAAAGGATCGGCTTCGCGGCCAGAACCCCGGGCCGCATCCGGGAGGCTACCAGGGCAGCCACGGCGTTCCCGGCATCCGGTGGGCCCCCTCCTCGCGCCGCTCCGGGCCCGCCGCGAGCGGGTCCGGAGCGGGTGCGGGGAATGCTTCCCGGGGGCCCTCGGACGGGCGGTCCGGCGGGGTCCCGGACAGGGTCCCCGGATCCGGACGGGGCCCACCGGAACGGATGTTGGGGACGTTAGCCGCGGTCGGGACCGTAACGCCCCGGCCGTGGGATGCACCCCACGCCACCGGCGCCGCGGTCCGGCCGGCCGGACCGTTACCCGGCGCCGCAGGAGGTCCACGACGGCCCGCGACCGCCGGCCCAGGGGCCGGCAAGGACCCCGGGGGCGTCCACCGAGGTCCGGCCGGACCATTCCGGAGCGACAGGAGAGCAGGTGGCGGGCGGGACGGCGGGCGGCACGAGCTGGTCACACCCTCACCCGAACGGCGGGGGCATTATCTAGCCCAAATGGTGATGAACTGGGTGCCGGTCGAGTGATCCACAGCACCGATTCGGCGTTCCGGCTTGACGAAAGAAGTCACGCTCCGTGACCATCACCGCATGGCCTCCGACTACGCCCGGGCGCTCGGCGCCCGCCTCCGCGCAATCCGCACCCAGCAGGGGCTCTCCCTGCACGGTGTCGAGGAGAAGTCCGAGGGCCGCTGGAAGGCGGTCGTCGTCGGCTCCTACGAACGTGGAGACCGCGCCGTGACCGTCCAGCGACTCGCGGAGCTCGCTGACTTCTACGGGGTTCCGGTCCAAGCGCTGCTTCCCGACGCAGCCCCGACCGGCAGCAGCGAGCCTCCCCCCAAGCTCGTCCTCGACCTGGAGCGGCTGCAGTCCGTCCCAGCCGAGAAGGCCGGGCCCCTGGCCCGCTACGCGGCGACCATCCAGGGTCAGCGCGGGGACTACAACGGCAAGGTGCTGTCCATCCGCACCGATGACCTGCGGACCCTCGCGGTGATCTACGACGTGCCGCCCGCAGTGCTCGCCGAGCAGCTCATCGCCTGGGGCGTGCTCAACGCCGACGCCCGGCGCGCGGTGGCCGCAGAGGAGTGAGCACCACCTACGGGAGAACGCCGCTCAGCTGAGCGGACGCGACGACTCATACGGGGATCAGGGCGCCCGGGCGCTGCCGTCACACGACGGCAACGCCCGGTGCTCCTGACCTTCCCGCCGGCCCGGCGCAGCGGCGATCACCGCGGCGACGATCCCTTGCGGCACAACGACTTCAGGCTCCGGCCCGACGGGCACGGAGCCTTCCGTGTGTCATCTCGTACCTCATCGCGCACCGGGACGCCCCGTCGTCGGCCGGGCCC
>DASTGO010000549.1:0-8507 GCA_035719045.1 Kineosporiaceae bacterium
TCTTCCCGGGCACCGCTGTCGGCGACGTGGTAGCTCTCCGGGTCGGGGCGTGCCGCCGTGGCGTCCGGGTCGGCGAAGGCCGCGGCGAAGAACTGCAGCCAGCCCAGCACGTGGTCACGCAGTTCGCGCACGGTGTACTGCTCACACGGCGTCGGCCGGCCCGCCGCGTCCCCCGGCACGTCCACGACCTCTGCCAGGGCCTGCAGCGTGCCGGCGATCAACTCCCGGGCCGATGCCGGGTCGGCCAGTTCGGGCAGCACCGGAGCAGGGAAGAACGGGGCGTCCGGCGAGGCGGCGGTGGGCTCGACGGGAGCGGAAGCCTCGCCTGATGCACTGTTGGTCGTCGTCATAGACACGGACGGTAGCCAGCTCGAGGTCGAGCGGCTTGAACAATCGCGACACCGGACCGGGCAGCGGCAGAACCTGAGCGCGGCCACGGTCCGGGCATCAACACCCCCACCGGCCGCCGCGGTCCGGGCCGGGCCGATGTCACCGGCGCCGGTTACCGTGCCGGAGTGAACCGGTCGCCGTCCTGGACCGCCCCCGCACGGTCCGTCCCCGCACCGTCCCTCCCCCCGGCGCCCACCGACCTGCGGGGGATCATCGACCCCGCCGTGATGCAGCGCCACGTCGCACTCCACCGGTATCCCGCGGGTGCCGTCCTGGACGGGATCGTGGACTGGTTCTGGGCGGTGTCCTGGCAACTGCCGGAGGGCCACGAACACGTCCAGCCCGTGCTCAACCCTCCGGGTGCGAACATCAGCATCGGCACGGTGGACGACGTCGCCGCCGCTCCCGGGCGACCGCTGGGCCGGGTCTACGGGGTGCACCGGGGCGTGTCCGAGCGCCGGCTGATCGGTGACGGCTGGACGGTCGCCGCCAAGACCACGGTCGGCGGGCTGGGGGCGCTGATCACCGGTCCGGCCGGGACGCTCACCGACGCCCGGGCCACTCTGGACCAGGCACTCGACCTGGACGGCACGAGCCTGGTCGACCGGGTGTCCGCCTGCAGCGGCGAACCGGAGCGGATCGATCTGCTGCGAACGGCCCTGGAGGAGGTGCTCCACGGCCGCGCCCCCCGCCGGGTGGCCCAGGCGCGGGAACTGGCGGCGGTCGCCCGGCTGGCCGAACACGATCCCGCGGTGACCCGCCCGGAGCAGCTCGCGGCGGCCGCGGGGGTGAGCGTGCGGACCCTGCAGCGCCTGTTCGCCGAGTACGTGGGAGCCTCGCCGGCCTGGGTGATCCGGCGCTGGCGGGTGATCGAGGCGGCCGAGCGGGCCCGCGCCGACCGGGCGGGCAGCGGTGGGCCGGACGGCACCCACGCAGCCGGCACCTGGGCGGAGATCGCCGCCGAACTGGGGTACAGCGACCAGGCCCATCTGGTCCGGGAGTTCCGGGCGGTGCTCGGCACCACGCCCGCCGCCTACGCCGCCCGCCAGCCGGGCTGAGGTCACCCTCGCCGGGCCCCGGCCGGGGTCACCGCCCGGTCGCGGACACTGCGGGAGCCGGGCAGCGGAACGGCAGGGCGCCGCCACCCGGTGACGGATGGCGGCGCCCTGCGGACTGCCGGATGGGTCGCCCTGACGGGTAGCGCGGAAGGGTCAGAGGCTCGCGACGTCCGCGGCCTTGGCCTTCACCGCGGCGGCGGCCTCCCGCAGCCCGGTCACCTCGGTCTCGGTGAGGTCGCGCTCGACGACCTTGCGGACGCCGCCCTTGCCCAGTTCGGCCTCGACGCCGAGGTACACGCCCTCGATGCCGTACTGGCCGTCCACCCACGCGCAGACCGGCATCACGGTGCCGGAGTCCTCGGCGACGGCCTTGGCCATCCGGGCGGCGGCAGCCGACGGGGCGTAGAACGCCGAGCCGCTCTTCAGCAGCGCGACCACCTCGGCACCCCCGTTGCGGGTGCGCACGACGAGCTCCTCGACCTTGTCCGCGGGGAGCAGGTCGGCGAGCGGCTTGCCGTTCACGGTGCAGGCACTCGGCACCGGGACCATGGTGTCGCCGTGCGAGCCGAGGGTCAGCGTCCGCACCGCACCCACCGGCACCGCGAGGGTCTCGGCCACGAAGTAGGAGAACCGCGCCGTGTCGAGCATGCCGGCCTGGCCGATCACCCGCTGGTGGGGGAAGCCGCTGGCGAGCTGGGCGAGGGTGGTCATCTCGTCCAGCGGGTTGGACACCACGACGATCACGGCATCGGGAGCGTGACGCGCCACGTTCTCGGCGACGCCGCGGACGATCCCGCCGTTGACCCCGAGCAGGTCCATCCGGCTCATCCCGGGCTTGCGGGGCAGCCCCGCCGTGATGACGACGACGTCGGAGCCCTCGATGACCTCGTAGCCGGAACCGTCGGTACCGGTGGTCTTGCCGACGACCTGGGTCTCGAAGCCCTCGATCGGGCGGGACTGGTTGAGGTCGAGGGCGATCCCCTCAGCCCAGCCGTCCCGGATGTCGGTCAGCACGACCTTCTCGAAGATGTCGTACTCGGCCAGTCGCTGCGCGGTGGTCGAGCCGTAGAAGCCGGCTCCGACGACGGTCACCGTGCCCTTGCGCGCCATTACAGTCCCCTCGTGGTCGGGATGCGCCGCGCGTGATCGCGACGCAGATGCGTGTCCTGGTGAGGTCCGGGGTCGAGGCTATCGAGTCCTCCCGGATCACCTCCTGCCACCCGGTGTGACCTACGGCGCGTCCGGAGTGTCGACCTTGCCCCGTCCGGCGACCGGACAGATCGGCACGGTGGGCGGACAGACCGGGGCCGTTCCTCCTCGCCCCCGTGGTCTCTGGAGCCGGCACGGAGGAACGCTCCCGCCGACCGCGGGCACGGTGGCACATCGCGCCCGCTTTTCGGGCGCGATGTGCCACCGTGCCCGGCTGGGCGGGGTCAGCCGGCGGAGACCCGCTCGTCGTCGGTGGCGGACCGGACGACGATGCGGGTCCAGGCCCCCACGTACACCCGGGCGTCGTCCGGCAGTTCGGTCCGCTGGCCGGGCGGGACCGGGGTGTCCGGCAGCCCGCCACCCGCGGTTCCGACGAACGTGCCGTTGGACGACTGCAGGTCCTCCACCCACCAGCGCTGCCCGTCGGTGGTGAGCTGGGCGTGCCGCCGGGACACTCCGGTGTCCGCGCCGACGTCGATCTGCGGGTGGATGTTCCGGCTCGCCGAACGACGCCCGACGAGCTGCGTGGTGCCGCGCAACGGCACGACGACCGGCATCCCAGGCGACGGGCAGGGCTCGGTGACCTCCTGCGCGGCGTGCCACTCCGGGTCTACCCAGACCTCGGCCACCCAGTCCACCGGACCCTCCTGAGCCGGAGTGGTCCCGGCCGCAGCGGTCCCGGCAGGAGTGGGCCCGGCAGGGGAAGCACCGGTGGCGGTCACCGGACCGGATCCGGTGGGCGGCAGCGGCGGCGGGACCGCTGCGGACGGCCCGGCCGCTGACAGGTCGACGGGCAGTTGCGGCGGGTCGGTCATCCCGGCCGGCGGGATCAGCGGCGGCGGGTCGGTGCGCGGCAGTTGTCCGGTGGTGAAGTCGTAGCCGCAGTCCTCGCAGAACAGGGCACCCGGCATGGCCTGGGCCCCGCAGTTCGGGCAGGCCCGTCCCGCCGCGGCCGAGGGGCTGTCCAGGTCCAGCAGCGAGCCCGGCCCGGAACTCCCGGCCTGCCCCGCAGCGCCCCCCGTTCCGGATGGCGCGGCACCGGATGCCGCGGCACCGGATGCCGCAGCGCCCGCCCCGCCGGAGCCCGGCCCGCCGGCCGTACCCCCGCCCGCGCCGATGGGGGCGCCGCAGACGTCGCAGTAGTCGTTCGATTCCGACGTGTGGCCCGCCGGGCAGGTACTCGTCACCGCTTGACCCTCGTCGTCTTCGTCGAACTGGTGTCCAGAGCCATCTCGTCGAGCTTGTCGACGTTCCGCTTCAGCCGCACCGTACCGGCACCCGCGTCCTCCACGTCGACGACCTTGCGCAGGCGCGCCGTGGCCTCGTCGTTGCCGGTCGCCTGCGCCAGCTGAACGGCACGCCCCAGCTTCACCGTGGCGGTGGCCTCGTCCCCGGAGGCCTTGGCGGCCAGACCCTCCTGGATGACCTCGGCCAGCTCGGCCTGACCGGTGTAGTGGGCGACCGCGGGGTTGATCCGGGTGGTCAGCGCGTCGTCGTCCGACCACAGCGCCTTGACCAGCCCCTGCGTCACCACCTGGTCGGCGACCACGAGCTGGGCCCGGGCGGCGAGCTGCTCGGAGCCGATCGGCTTGGCCGCCAGGCGGACCGCCACGTGGAAGTCCCGGCTCTCGTCGCCCCAGGCACCGGTCGGGAACCCCACGGTCAGCGGGTTGACGTCGAACCGCCGGTTGGTCAGGTCCTCCACCTGCGGGGCCACCTGCCGGACGAACAACACCTGGGCCCCCTGCGGCGCCCAGACCCGCAGCGTCGCGTCGGACACCCCGCGGCCCATCGCCTGCCGCATCAGCGTCTCGAAGGCCGCGGGCATGTCGGCCGCGCTGGGGATGAGGTCGACGGTGCCGAGCAGGGCGGTGGCGACCCCGCGCAGCTCCGCGACGTTCCAGTCCGCACCGACCCCGCGGCAGTCGCACTGGAAGAGCCCCTTCGCCTCGGCGATCGCGGCGGCCAGCACGGCCTCGGTCTCGCTCTGGTTCTGCCCGTCCGTGAGCAGGATGGCGTGCCGCTGGGTGGCCTGCGGCGTGGACTGGAACAGCCGCTTGGTCAGCCGCAGCCAGGACCCGATCGCCGTTCCGCCGCCCGCCTGGATCCGCCCGATCGCCTGCTTCGCCGCGGCCCGCGCGCCCGACTCCATCCGGACCATCGGGGACACCGCGTTCGGGTAGGGGAACAGCCGGTCGGCGCCGTCGGTGCCGACGACGATGGCGAACCACGTGCCGTCGAGGATCTGGTCCACCGCTGCGGCTGCGGCCTGCTGGGCGGCGCGCACCTTGTCCCCCGCCATCGACCCCGAGGTGTCGATGACGATGATCTCCGCGGCCTCGCCGTCGCTGCCGCGCCCCGCCTCTCCCGCCCCACTGCAGGTGATCGAGACGACGGCGTGCACGTCGGTGCCGCCGGCGGGGAGGAACTCGTTCTGGTAGACCTCGGTGGAGAACTCGGCCATCTGCGTTCCTTCCCTCGTCCTTCAGCCCGCCGCCGGGGCCGGGGTCACCCGGGCCAGCGCCACCGTGATGTTGTCGTGGCCGCCCTGCTGCTTGGCCCAGTCCACCAGGGCGGACGCCAACCGCGCCGGATCCGGCCCGGCCAGCCGCACCGTGTCGGCGACCAGCTCCCGCAGGTCGGGGGCGGCCGAGCAGTAGTTCCACAGCCCGTCGGAGCAGACCAGTACCCAGCCGGCGCGGTCGAGTGCACGGGCCGCCGTCCTCGGTGCCGGGTCCGGGGCGTCGACCCCCAGCCAGCGGGTGATCGCATGGGCGTGCGGAGCGCGTTCGGCGTCCTCCCGGGGGATGCCTGCCGCGACCGCCTCCCCGGCCCAGGAGTCGTCGGCGGACACCTGCTCGGGCAGGCCGTCGTCGGGCAGCCAGTAGGCCCGGCTGTCCCCGGCCCAGCCCGCCACCAGCAGACCGTCCTCCACGACGGCGGCGACGAAGGTGCACGACGGCGGATTGGCGGCCGGGGGGTCACCGGCGGTCGCCACCACGGCGTCGTTGGCCGCGATCCCGGACCGGACCAGGAGCTCGGCGAGCTGTCCGGCCCGGCTCGCCCCCGAGATCGTCCCAGGCTTCGGGGAGCCGGACCCCGGCCCGGGGTCCGCCGATCCCGGCCCCCCCGCCACGGCTGCGTTCCCTGCGGCTGCGCCCTCCACCGCCGCGCTCCCCGGCGGGACGGCCGGAGCCGGTACCGGCAGTCCCGGAGCCGATACGGGTGCCGGTACCGGCAGTGCCGGTGCCGTGGGGCGGCTCACCCGGCCGGTCAGCACGTCGAGGGCGGCACGGACGGCGGCCAGGCTCGCAACATCCGACCCGCGGGAGGAGGACACCCCGTCGCAGACCACCAGCGCGGCGAACCCGTCCGCAGCGGTGGTGGCGGCGACGGCGACGGCGTCCTCGTTGTGCGGGTGCCGGATCCCCCGGTCACACACCGCCGCGACCCACGGCGCCGGCTGCTCCCGCCAGTGGTCGCGGGGCAGCGGGACCGGCGTGCCGCAATGGCCGCAGTAGCCGTCCGGTGCCTCCGACGAGCCGCAGGACGGGCAGAGGGACGCCTGCGCGGTGAGGTCCGGCGCGTCCACCAGGACCGCGGACCCGCCCGCAGCGGCCGGATCGCCGGGCGACGGCGCACCGGACCCGGACCCGGACCCGGTCCCTTCCGTGGGCGCGGACGCCCCACCGGGCACCGGGACGGCAATCCCCGTCCCGGCCCCGGACCCGGCCGCGGCGAGATCGGCGCCGCAGCCCTCGCAGAACAGCTCACCCGCGGACACCGGAGCCTGGCAGGCCGGGCAGACCTGCAGCACCGGGTTCACCGGACCGTCCAGCGCCGGACCTGGTTGGCGGCGTCCACCAGCCGGACCCGCTCGTCGTGCTCATGGGTCAGCGAGGCGAGCTCACGGTAGGCGGCCTCGACGCCGTCGCGCAGCGAGCGCTCGTCGGCGTTGTACCCGGCAATCCGCACAGTGGGTTGTTCCCCCTTCTCCAGGACGGTGGTCAGCGCGGCGTCCAGCACCTGCGTGGTCAGCCGCGCACGGTCCATCGGGTCGATGGTGACGGCCTCGACGCTGCGCATCGCCTCCGCCAGGCTGGGCAGCCCGCGGCCGGAGGCGGCCAGCAGGTCCGCCCGCTGCCGGCGGGCCTCGACGTAGGCACTGCTGGTGGCCGAAACCAGGTCGATCGAGGCCAGCGCGCCGTCGAGGTCGCCCCTGCCGATGCGGATCCGGGTCAGGCCGAACGCCGCAGGTGCGGTGTAGTTGGCGTCGGTGCGGGCGCACACCTCGTACATCGCCTCGGCGACGTCGAGTTCGCCGCTGGCCTCGCAGGCCAGGGCCAGGGCCAGCTTCGGGGCCAGTTCCCCCGGCACCTGCCCGTAGACGGCGTTGAACGCAGCCCGGGCGGCGGTCGGGTCGTTCTTGGCCAGCGAGGCCAGAGCCTGCAGCCAGACCGCCCGCCACTCCCACGGGTCCTCGGCCAGGACGGCGGCCACGGTGGCGTCGGCGATGTCGTAGCGGGCCGCGGCCAGGGCCGCCCGGATCAACGCCAGGCGGACCTCGACGGTGGCCTTCGGCGCCTGCTGCAGCGCCTCCATCCGGGCCACCGGCTCGCGGATGGACAGCGCAGCCAGCCAGGCGGCCATCGCGTCCCCGGTGTCGACCTTGAGCCCGGGCAGGTGGTCCCAGTCGAGGGTGTGCGCGGCGACCACCGGCGGGTCGAACAGCACCGACGGCGAGGAGTGCAGCGCCACCCCGGACTCCGGCCGGTCCTGGGCGACGATCTCGCGCAGCACCCCGAGCAACTGCACCCGCAGCTCGTCTGCCGACTGGAACCGGTCGGCCGGATCCGGCGCGCAGGCCTTGAGCAGCAGGCGGTACAGCGAGTCGTACCGCTGGAACAGCGGGACGTCCGCGACCGGTGGCAGGGTGGCCGCGTAGGTCGACTGGTAGCCGCGGAACTCCATGGCGAGCACGACCAGGGTGCGGCCGATGGTGAAGATGTCCGAGGCGATCGACGGGCCGACCTCGGGAACCTCCGGCGCCTGGTACCCGACCGTGCCGTAGATCGCCGAGTCGAGGTCGTCGATCCGGCGGACCCCGCCGAGGTCGATCAGCCGGACCGCGTCCCCGATCTGGATGATGTTGTCGGGCTTGAAGTCGCAGTACAGCAGCCCGAGGTCGTGCAGGTACTGGAAGGCGGGCAGGATCTCGACGAGGTACGCGACGGCCTGGTCGACCGGGATCGGGTCGTAGCGGCCCTTGTTGGCGATCATCCGGTTCTTGAGGATCGTCTTCAGGGCGGTGCCGCCGATGTACTCCATGACGATGTAGCCGGCGCCCTCGTGGTGGACGAAGTTGTAGATCTCCACGATGAGCGGGTGCTCCACCTGGGCCAGGAACTGCCGCTCGGCCACCGCGGCGGCGTAGGCGTCGGCGTCCCCGGAGTTCAGCAGGCCCTTGAGCACGACCCAGCGGTCGGACACGTTCTTGTCCCGGGCCAGGTAGATCCAGCCCAGCCCACCGTGGGCCAGGCAGCCGGCCACCTCGTACTGCACGCCGACCAGGTCGCCGGCCTTGAGCTTCGGGGTGAACGAGAACGGCGTGCGGCACTTGGGGCAGAAGCCCTCGGTGCGCCCGGGCCGCCCGTCCCGGGACCGGCCGACCGGGCTGCCGCAGGCCGGGCAGTAACGACGGTCCTCGGGAACCGTGGGGTCCGTCATGATGGCCAGCTGCGGGTCCAGCGGCGGGATCGGCGGGACCGTGGTCAGGCCCGCGCCGAGCCGGGCCCCCTTCAGCCGGGTGGAGCCGGTGCCCAGCCGGCGGGTGGCCCGCGACCCGGGCCC
>DASTGO010000550.1:0-16517 GCA_035719045.1 Kineosporiaceae bacterium
GACGGGGGCGGACGCCGGGCTCTGACCGCCGGCCCCGCCCCCGCGCCGGGGTTCTCGGTGATGTCCGGGACCGCCGGTGACGTCCGGACTCAGTCGGGCGCCGTGAGGTAGAAGCCGGCGCCGCCGTCGGTGACCTGAGCGTCGAGGGTCTGGTCGGCGAGCAGGTGTGCGGTCCCGGGTTCGAGGAACACCCGAGCGCCTTCGTTGTCGATCACCTCGTCCCCGGGGGTCGGTTCCGGCTGCAGCGAGAGCTGGAGTTCGCCGCTGCCGTCGGGGGCGGGTGCGATCCGCAGTCCGGATCCCTCGGGGACCTGCGGCTGCATGGTGAGGTCCTTGATCACGGTGGTGGCGTTCGGGGTCAGGGTGAGCACGAGTTCTCCCATCAAGGTCGGGGACGACCGACCTGTCGGCTTCGAGTGACGCATCCACCGTCTCGAAACGGGCGATTACGGTCAAATCCACATACATCACCCAGGTTTGCCGGAGATGTCGGCGCTCGGACATGGTCGGATGACCGGGTGACCCGCTGCCGGACCGGCGGCGCCGCTCGATAGCGTGACCGCCGTGACCAGGCGCGGATGGCTGCTGTTCGGACTGCTCGGGGTCATCTGGGGCATTCCGTACCTGTTCATCAAGATCGCGGTCGAGCAGATGGCGCCCGTGATGATGGTCTTCGGGCGGACGGCCCTGGCTGCCGCCGTGCTGCTCCCGCTGGCGGCCGCCCGCGGCCTACTGCGTCCGCTGCTGCCGCACCTGCCGTGGATCGCCCTGTTCGCCGCGGTCGAGATCGCCGGACCGTGGGCGCTGCTGGGCTACGCCGAGCAGCGGATCTCCTCCTCGCTGGCCGGGCTGCTGGTCGCGGCCGTTCCCCTGGTCGGCGCCGTGACCTCCCGGCTGCTGCGCCTGGACGAGCGGCTGGAGCCGGGCCGGCTGATCGGGCTGCTGGTCGGGGCGGTGGGCGTCGCGGCACTGGTCGGGCTGGACACCCAGGGCGGGGACCTGCTGTCCGTCGGCGCGGTGGGGCTCACCGCGATCGGCTACGCCATGGGTCCGATCATCGTGTCCACCAAGCTGTCGGGCCTGCCCAGCGTGGGGGTGAACGCGGTGGCGCTGGGGTTGAACGCCCTGCTCTACGCCCCGTTCGCCTGGGTGGCCCGGCCGCAGGCCGGTGAGGTCCGGCTGTCCGGGTGGATCGCGGTCGCCGTGCTCGGGCTGCTGTGCAGCGCGCTGGCCTTCGTGCTCCTGTTCCCCCTGGTCGCCGAGGTCGGCCCGGCCCGCACCACCGTGATCACCTACGTCAATCCCGCGGTGGCGGTCACCCTGGGGATCGCGGTCCGCGGCGAGCCGGTCACGACCGGGCTGCTCGTGGGTTTCCCGCTGGTCCTGCTCGGCTCCTTCCTGGCCACCCGCCGGTCCGCGATCTCGGTGCGGGTCGCGGAGCCGGCGGGCGCCGACCGGTAGCGGGCCGGACCGGCGGTCCCGGCGGTCCCGGCGGGGACGGCCTCAGGTCCGGTCGACGAGGGCCTGGTAGACCAGCTGCCGGAGCTGGGTGCGCAGCGGCAGGGTGGTGCTCGGCATCAGCTGGGTCATGAACACGGCCGTCAGCGACTCCGCCGGGTCGACCCAGAAGGCCGTGCTGGCGGCCCCGCCCCAGTTGAACTCCCCGGCGCTGGACAGCGTGCGGTACCGCGCCGGGTCCTGCACGACGGCGAAACCGAGCCCGAAACCGACACCTCGCAGCGGCGACTCGGCGTGGATCGGGCGGCCGAACTGCTCCAGGTCCGCCCCGCCCGGCAGATGGTTGCGGGTCATGTACCGGACCGTCCGGGAGCCGAGCAGGCGGACCCCGTCCAGTTCCCCCTGGTTGAGCAGGAACTGGGCGAACCGGTGGTAGTCCCCGGCCGTGGACACCAGCCCGCCCCCGCCGGACAGCAGAGCCGGCGGCTTGAGCACGACGTCCCCGAGTACGTCCCCGGGAGCCAGTCCGCCGCCGGGCATCGCCAGGTACAGCCGGGCCAGCCGGTCCGCCTGCTCCGGCGCCACCTGGAAGGCCGTCTCGGTCATCCCCAGCGGCCGCAGGATCCGGGTGGCGAAGAAGTCGTCCAGGCGGCTGCCCGAGACCACCTCGACCAGGCGTCCGAGCACGTCCGTGGCGTAGGAGTAGTTCCACTCCGTGCCCGGCTGGAACAGCAGCGGGAAAGAGGCCCACTGGTCCACGGCGGCGGCCAGGTCGACCCCGGCCGGAGCTCCCCATTCCCAGCCCCTGGCCCGCAGCATCGCGTCGACGGGATGGGTCCGGTGGAAACCGTAGGTCAGGCCCGCGGTGTGGGTGAGCAGGTGCCAGATCCGGACCGGTTCGGTGGCGGGGACGGTGACCGGCTTCTGGTCCGACCCGCCCGTGTAGACCCGCTGGTCGGCGAAGGCCGGGAGGTACCGGCTCACCGGGTCGGTCAGCTCGAAGGCGCCCTCTTCGTAGAGCATCATCGTCGCCACCGAGGTGATCGGCTTGGTCATCGAGAAGATCCGCCACAGGGTGTCGGGCTCGACCGGCAGGCCCGCCTCGAGGTGGCGGCGGCCGGAGGTCGCCAGGTAGGCGATCCGTCCGTGCCGTGCCACCAGCACCAGCCAGCCGGGCAGCCGGCCGGCCTCCACGTAGCGGTCGAACACCCGGCCGATCCGGGCCAGCCGGCCGGGGTCGAAGCCGACCTCCGCGGGGTCGACCTCCACTGAGAGTTGTCCCATTCCGGCCTCCTGACCGTGGCGTCGTGACCGTCCCATTCTGGGGAGCGCGCGGCGGCCTCGGGTCACCGAGCCCAGGGGAGGCCGGGCGCCGCGCCGAGCCCGCCGGGGCACCGGCAGACGGGCAGGTCCCCGGCCCGACACGGACCGGGGACCTCCCGCAGCGGCGCGCCGTGGTCCCGGCGTGCCCTTCCCGGCGGGTCTGGCCCTCGTCCCGGAGGGGACCCGGCCCGCCGAGTCGGTGGGGCTGCGGCGACTGCTGCCGCCGCAGCCGGTCAGAAGAAGCCGAGCTTCTTCGGGCTGTAGCTGACCAGGAGGTTCTTCGTCTGCTGGTAGTGCTCCAGCATCATGTGGTGGGTCTCCCGGCCGATCCCCGAGCCCTTGTAGCCGCCGAAGGCCGCGTGTGCGGGGTAGGCGTGGTAGCAGTTCGTCCACACCCGCCCGGCCTCGATCCCGCGGCCGGCCCGGAACAGCGTGTTGGCGTCCCGGGACCAGACCCCAGCGCCCAGTCCGTACGACGTGTCGTTGGCGATCTTGAGGGCGTCGTCGAAGCCGGTGAACCGGGTCACCGAGACCACCGGGCCGAAGATCTCCTCCTGGAAGATCCGCATCGAGTTGTCACCCTCGAACACCGTGGGCGCGACGTAGTAGCCGCCGGAGAGGTCGCCGCCGAGGTCGACCTGCTCGCCCCCGCAGGCCAGCCGGGCCCCCTCGGCCTTGCCGATCTCGATGTACGAGAGGATCTTCTGCAGTTGCTCGTTGCTGGCCTGCGCGCCGATCATCGTCTCGGTGTCCAGCGGGCTGCCCTGGACGATCTTCCCGGTGCGGGCCAGCGCGTCGGACAGGAACCGGTCGTAGATGGGCTCCTGGATCAGTGCCCGTGAGGGGCAGGTGCACACCTCGCCCTGGTTGAGGGCGAACATCGTGAACCCTTCCAGCGCCTTGTCGTAGAAGTCGTCGTCGGCCGCGGCGACGTCGGCGAAGAAGATGTTCGGGCTCTTGCCGCCCAGTTCCAGGGTGACCGGGATGAGGTTCTGGCTGGCGTACTGCATGATCAGCTTGCCGGTGGTGGTCTCGCCGGTGAAGGCGATCTTGCGGATCCGGTCCGAGGACGCCAGCGGCTTGCCCGCCTCGACCCCGAACCCGTTGACCACGTTGATCACGCCGGGTGGCAGCAGGTCGGCGATGAGGTCGATCCACGCCATGATCGACGCCGGGGTCTGCTCGGCCGGCTTGAGCACCACGGCATTGCCGGCGGCCAGGGCGGGGGCCAGTTTCCAGGTCGCCATCAGCAACGGGAAGTTCCACGGGATGATCTGACCGACCACGCCCAGCGGCTCGTGGAAGTGGTACGCGACGGTGTCGTCGTCGATCTGCGAGATCGTCCCCTCCTGCGCCCGCAGCGCCCCGGCGAAGTACCGGAAGTGGTCGATCGCCAGCGGGATGTCCGCGGCCAGGGTCTCCCGGACCGGCTTGCCGTTGTCCCAGGTCTCGGCGACGGCGAGCAGTTCGAGGTTGGCCTCCATCCGGTCGGCGATCCGCAGCAGCAGGTTGGAGCGTTCGGTCGCCGACACCCGGCCCCACGACGGCGCCGCGGCGTGGGCGGCGTCGAGGGCGAGTTCGATGTCCTCGGCGGTGCTGCGGGCGACCTCGGTGAACGGTTTCCCGTTGACCGGGCTGACGTTCTCGAAGTACTGACCCCGGACCGGGGCGACCCGCTCGCCACCGATCCAGTTGTCGTAACGCGACGCATAGGTCACGGGGCTTGCGGGCTGTCCGGGTGCGGCGTACACGGTCATGGGTCTCTGCTCCTCGTGCGCGTCCTTGCGGGCGGGGGGCGGCGTCCGGACCGGGCTCCGGGGTGCCGGTGTGATGTGGAGCACGCTAGGTCGGGTGAGGTTGCAGCAACGTTGCAGTGCCGCTGACCAGGAGGAATCGCCGCGGATGAGGGCCGGGCGTGGGGCGACGGGACTTCGGGGCGGAGGCGCGAGAGCGGCGCAACAGCCGGATCAGCGCGCGGTGAGCTCCCTGTGCAGGCGGTCAAGCCGGGCGGCGACGATCGCGCGCCGGTGGGAGCCGCGCGGCAGCCGGTCCAGGCAGGTCTGCCAGAGCTCGATGTCGTCCTCGGCGCAGGACCGCTGCCCGAAGGTCCACAGCAGTTCGGGGTCCCGGCCGGCCAACAGGCAGGCGCGCAGGTCGTGTTCCAGGCGTAGGCGCAGCGACTGCACCGCCGGGGACTGCGACTGGGGAAGCACCGGCCCGGGGTAGGCGGTCAGGGCCCGGCGATAGGCTCCGCGGTCGAGCAGCCGGCGGAGCAGGTCGACGTCGGTGTGCAGCGGGCCGGTGATCCGGTAGGGCCGGGAGGCCAGCACCGGCTCGCCGAGCGGGGCGAGCAGGGTGCGCAGCCGGGACAGCTCCGCCCGGAGGGTGACCAGGGCCGTGTCGCCCTCGTGCAGGTGGACGGCGAGCTGCTCGGCGGTCAGCCCGGCCGGGTGCTGGGCGAGCAGGAGCAGCAGTTCGCTGTGCCGGGGGCTGAGCAGGACGGTGCCCGCGGATGTCCGCAACTCGCCGCGGTCGCGGCCGAGGACCGACAGGGCCGGCAGCGGGGTCGCCGGCCAGGGACCGCTGCGCGCGGCGGGCCGGGGTGGCGGGGTGCGGTGGCGCAGGGGGCGGTGGGGTTCGGGTCCGCCGTACGGTTCCGGGCCCGGCTGCGGACCGTGCCCGAGACGGTGCAGCCTCAGCTCCGCCTCCACCGCCGCGGCTGCCGCCCTGACCAGCGTCAACGCCTGCGGGGCGGCGACGTCGTCACCACCGGTCAGGTCGAGGGCGCCGAGCAGGGCACCGGTCTGCGGGTCGTGGATGGGTGCCGCGGCGCAGCTCCACGGGGTGACCTGGTCGGACAGGTGCTCGCAGCCGTAGATCTGCACGGCATGGTCCAGGGCCAGCGCCGTCCCCGGGGCGTTCGTGCCCGCCACGCTCTCGCTCCACCGGGCACCCTCGACGAAGTGCATGCCCTCCGCCCGGGACCGCATCCGGGACGCCCCCTCGACCCAGAGCAGCCGGCCCTCGGCGTCGGTCACCGCCACCACGAGCCCGGTCTCGCCGGCGTCCTCCACGAGCAGTCTGCGGACCACAGGCATGACGGCGGCCAGCGGATGGTCGGCGCGGTAGGCCCCGAGGTCGGCGTCGGTGAGGTCGGGTTCGGGGCGGATCGCCTGCGGGTCGATGCCGGACTCCAGGCAGCGCCGCCAGGACTGGGCCACCACCGGGCGCAGGGACGGGCCGACGTGTCCGGTGGCCAGGAACCGTTCCCGCGCAGCAGCCAGCCGACGGTACAGCTCCTCCGGATCAGTTCCCGCCGGCCACGCCGCCCAGGGTGTGGTCACCGCCACAGCGTGCGGGGCAGGGGCGAGAAGCGCAAGATTCCGGGGCGATCCGTCAGCCGGCGGCGGGTGGTCGCGGTCCGCAGGTGCCTCGGTGGGTCGTGCGGGCGCGTGGTGTCCGGGGAGCCTTCCCCGCCGTGGAGGGTGCCGGGAAATGTCGCGCCCGTCCCCGAACGCCCGTGCCAGACTCCCCCGGTGATCGACGACGATGTCCGCCGGGCCCATGAGCAGAACCGGATCGCCTGGAACGACGCGGCCGCGGCGTACACGGCGACGGACCGGCAGCGCGCCGACTTCCTGCGCGGGGGCGGGATCAGCCTGCACCCGATCGAGACCGCGGCCCTGGGGGAGCTCGGCACCTGGTGCGCCAGGGCGGTCCACCTGCAGTGCGCGTCCGGCCGGGACACCCTGTCCCTGCTCAATGCCGGGGTCGGGCAGGTCGTCGGGGTCGACATCTCCGACGTGCACATCGCCAATGCCGAGCGGACGACCGCCGATCTCGGCTGGGGCGACCGGGTGCGCTGGTTCCGCTGCGACGTCCTGGACACCCCGGCGGAGCTCGACGGCACGGCAGATCTGGTCTACACCGGCCGGGGAGCCCTGGTCTGGCTGCACGACCTGGACGCGTGGGCCCGGGTGGTGGCCCGGCTGTTGCGTCCGGGCGGGGTGTTCCACGTGTTCGACGACCACCCGGCCGCCTTCCTGTTCGACCAGGACAGTCCCGGGCTGGCCCCCTCCGGGGTGGACTACTTCCACCACGCCGAGATCCACCGGGGCTGGACCCCGCAGTACATCGGGGACCTCGGCAGGCCGGCCGAGGAGCATCCGGAGAAGTACGAGCGGGTGTGGACGATCGCCCAGGTGTTCGGGGCGCTGACCGGGGCCGGGGTGGTGGTGGACCGGCTCGGCGAGCACCCCGACGAATACTGGCAGGCGTTCCCGAAGCTGCCGGAGCAGGTCCGCCGCCGGTTGCCGATGACGTTCAGCCTGCGCGCGCACCGCCCGCCGCGTGACCCGCGGAGCCCGGGTGCGGTCGCCGGAACCGGTGGGACGGCTCCGGTGGTGGCCGGTGACGGCCCGGCGTCGGGCGTCGGGCGCGTTCACCGCGGCTGAACCACCTGACGTTCCGTGCCGATGGCCGGGAGCAGTTACCGCAGAGCGGGGTACGAGTAGGACCGTGAGCCCTGGAGGATCACCGCTGAAACCGGGTGTCCGGTCGCGGTGCCCGACAGCGGAACGGTGGAGGTGCACCGGGTCCACGAGCCCCATCCCGTACCGACCGAGGTCGTGGGCAGCCGAATCCCCTCCAGCCCGGCAGCGTGGTGGGCGACCCGGGCCACGCCGGCGGCACCGACCGCGGCCGCAGCGAACATCCAGCTGGACAGGCCGTCAGTGCTCCCGGACTCCGGTCCGGACACGTCGGTGACCACGCCGAGCAGGCCGGCGACCGCGAGGATCATCCGCACCGGGAATGTGGCCGGCCTGGTCCGGTCCCGGTCGACGTCGAGGCGCCCGAGGAGGTGCAGGACGAAGCCGCGTATCCGGGAAAGGGGCGGCGTGACGCCTCGGTGGCTGAACACTTCGCACCTCCGGTCCTGATCCGATCGTGGGCCGACCGGCAGCCATGATGACCAAGACTCACCGTCCGGGCGGCGGCTGTCCACCCGAGATGCTGGGGCGGCGACCGCAGAGTGTGAACTCTTGGACACCTTGCGTGCGTGATCATCCACGGGTGGACGCGGACAGTAAGTGTTCTGGCGCCTGCGCACTGTCAAAGTGAGGCGGCCCGGCGCGTCAACGGGGATGACGCGCCGGGCCTGGCGGAACGAGCCACGGGGGGTGCTCGTCCCGCACACCCGGTACGGTATCCCGCCCGGACTGTAAGTTGAAAGCCGAAAGCCTCATGTTTTCAAGCCTTCGGTCCACAGGACGCCGCAGCATATCGGCGGAAACTAGGCCCGACGGGCATATGGGGAGCCGGTCACGGAGGGTTCGCGCCGCTCGCCCGACCTGGCGGCCTCACCGACTGTCGGTCCCATGCCGGACGCCCTGCCTGAGGTCTCGTCCGTGATCCCGAACGGGCGGCGGCCCGGTCCCGGGACGGCCGGGACCGGGCGGCTCGAGCAGAGCCCCCGCCCAGGGACTGATTCCTGCTCAGTACAGGTATCGGTGGGTGATCCATGGATCTTGAGGCCGTTGCGGGCGGGAATCTTCGCCCCGTCCGTCCCTCCGGGTCAGCCCGATGCGGGTGAGGCGGGGCCTCCAGGCAACAGCCGCACCGATTGCCGATGACCTACCAGGCTGTGCACCTCTGGTGGGCCCTGCCCGTCCGGCCCTCGGGTTCCCTGCTCCCGCGTCACGAGGCGCTTGACCAGGAACTCACGGGGGACGGCGGCAATCACGGGCGGCCGGTCCTGAGGAGGAGCACCACGTAGACGATGTAGGCGCTCCCGCCGAGAGCAGCCAGACAGGCAGAGGCGACCTGCCATCGATCGAGAATGCCCGCGAGCAGGAACGCAGCGGCGAGAAACAGCCAGACGGTCCCGTGCAACAGGCGAAGCGGCGCCATGATGGCCTTCCCCGGGTCGCGGGTTCCGGTGCCGTCCCCGACAAGCACGAAGACCAGAGCGACTGCAGATGCGGCGCCGCCCGTGAGCAGCCAACTCCAGCGGGAGGCGGCCAGTGCTCCCTCAGTCGCCTCCGACCGTGTCGAGCTACCTCCTAAGCACCTCCTCATTGAGGATGTGCTCCCGGGTGAGCCTCGGGTGACTGGCGCTATTGGCACGCCAATGGCACGGCGGATGGTATGGGGCCTCAACGATCAAGGGCCAGGCTCGGGGACTGTGCCCCTGACCTGGCCCTTCGTGGTGGAGCGGGTGACGGGAATCGAACCCGCACTGTCAGCTTGGGAAAACCACTCGGGAGGGCTGATGTTGGCTGATCGTGCTCGAAGGAGTGGCCGTGATTGACCGTGCGATACCCCTGTCGCGCGGTGCTTGTTGCACGCGGGTTGCACGCCGGACCCCATCGGATCATGGCCGTCACGACGGACCGGAAGAGAACCCGCTGGGCTGCCGTCGGCCGACCGAGCAGTGGTAGCAGCGGTCTTCGTCGTCGGTGGCCTTGTACCACTCGTGGTCGCCGCAGTCGTGCCGACCCTTGGCTGCCACACCAATGTCGATGAGGAACCATGGCAGGTGCCTACGCACCGAGGTACGCCACCGATAGCGGGCCACAAGCGAGACAGTATGCGGCAGGCTTCCCAACGCAGTCGCGTGGTCACCTACCCCACCGCTGTTGGGCGGCCTGGCGGGTGGTGCCGAGTTGGGCGGCGATCTCGGCCCAGGAGTACCCGAACCCGCGCAGCCCGGTGACGGCCTGCTGGGTGGCTGCCTCCAGCTCCCGGGACAGGCGCAGCAGGTCGGCCAAGCCGTCGATGTCCCCCTCCGTGATGCGGCGGGCGTGGCCCCGAATCACCCGGGTGGCGAAGGCTGCGTAGTCGGTGTTCTCCACGGCCGTCCTGCGGCGCCGGGTGGGGCGGGTCGGCCGCTGGGTCGGGGCCTGCTCGGCGGGACGGTCGGGCGTCAAGCCGTCCTTGACGGCGTTCCCGAGCCGGGTCGCGGGGTGCTGGCTCATCGTCGGTTCCTCCATCGGTCAGAACAGGGCGAGCTGAACGGACGCCACCACGGGCCGAGGACGACGGACCCGACGCCGGGCAGGCTCCTCGGCGACGGCGGCCCGGATCCGGGCGAAGCGGCCCCGGGCGTCGCGCAGCAGGAGGAACAGAGCCCGGGTGATCGAGGTGCGTGTCACGGTCGCCTCCGGGGCCTTGGGTGTTGGTGGTGCTCGCGTCAGGGGGCCGGTTTCGCCCCCTGACGGCGGGCCGGAGGTACCTCGGCCAGGGAGGCTCGCGGTCAAGCCCCCGACCCGCGCACCCAGCCACGCACAGGTGCGGAGCACCTTCCCCGACCACCCACCCAACCTGTAGGGCTTGACCGGGAGTCTGGCCGTGGTACCGGAAGGCGACATGCCCCCTCAGGTGATCGGCCTCGCGCGTCGCCCCGCCGGCCACAGGACCAAGGCCCGCGCGGGCCGAACGGAGCTTGTCTCGGCCACACTGTGAGGCGTGACCGGCGAGCAGGTGCGAGGGGTGGTCCTCTACCGGACTTCGGAGCGTTGGCGCTTCTCGTTGCGCTTCAGCGACCCTGACCAGGGGGTTGGCTGCGGATGGCTGGTCGACGTTGCGCCGGATGCGACCTTTGAAGTGGCCTCACGGGTGATGGGCGAACTCCTCGCCGAGGACTTCGGCGTTCGCAGAGCGCTGGAGTGGCACGAGACCGAGCCCGGCTGGTGGGGTGCCGACATCATCGCCGATTGAGCGCTGTGCCGCGCGCGCCGGGACCGGCGCCCCAGCGCCGCACGCCCGGCGCGCTGGCGGCCGCGTAGCGGCCGCCCTTGATCCAGTACAGCCAGATTCGGCAGAGTCGATCCGTGATCGAGTCCGCTACGACACTGCTGCTTCACGACCGCTACAGACGTGAGGTCCTGCGGTCTCCGGTGTGGCTCGTGTGGGGATGGCTCCTGGGGGCCGGGGCCGTGCTCGTCTCACTGTCAGGGTTCGCCTTCGGAGACCTGTCCTCGGCCTTGTTCGGCGGCGTCCTGATGGGGCTTCCTGGGGCCTGGGTTGTCGCTCGGCTGCCGTTCGTGCGGGTGGTGCTCACCACCGAGGGCCTGGTCAATCACGGGGTGTTCAGGAATCGCCGAATGGCCTGGTCCGAGGTGGACCGGGTGACGGTATCTGTAGTCAGCGGCGGGCAGCTGTTCACGTCCTACGCGCCGGTCCTAGTCCTGAATGGTGGCCGGGAGTGGGCGTTGATGCAGTTGGCCGGGTACTCCACAGCCAAGAGAGTGCAAGCGTCGCGCGTCGGGCGACAAGCCGCACGGATCGAGGCACAGGTCATGGGTGTCCACGACACGTCACCCGGTGACATTGACTGAGCAGCGGTCTGGTGTCCAGTCATGGGCGGGAGGGTCGCTCCGGGCGCTGCTCGTCGTAGTCGTGGGCCCACCAGGGCGGCCCGAGGACTTGGTTGACGATGCGTTGCCATTGCCTGCCGGTGAGCGGCCGGTCCGTCGAAGGTTCCGGGTCTGTCGCCTCGTCTTCGGGCCGTGGGGCCGTAGGGGCGGTCATGCGGAGGGGATCCGGTAGCTGTGGTGCAGGACGGTCCGGTCGGCGGGGCAGACGGTCGTGATGACTTTGACGACGCGGCCGTGGGTGTCGATGACGGTGCGCCGGATGTGCAGGACGACCGTGCCTGCGGGGGCCTGGAGGGTGTCCCGGTCGGCGGGGGTGGCGATCCGGGCGTTCCACTCGGTGCGGATCCTGGTCCGCGGGTGGTCGGTGTCGTGATCGGGGCCGGCCTGCGTGGTCCGGGGGTGGTGTCCGGTCGCGGGTGGGTCGAGGCTGAGCACGACGGGCCGGGGTGCCTGCTGGGGTGGCGTGGCCTGCCGTGTCTGTCTGCCGGGCTTGGCGGTCATCGCGGATCTCCTCGCTGGCTGGGTGTCCGGGCGGAGGGCCCTGGATGCCTGCCCCGCCCGGACACCGTGCGCCAATGTATGGATATTCCCGCTGCTGCTGGGGAAAGACCATAGGAGTACAGAGGACACCAGCTCAGAGGCGGTATCGCCTCGACTTCCGTGGCAAAGGGGCAGAGGTTCATGACATGCCCAGCATCGGTGACGTGGTCGCGGCGAACGTGCGGGCCGAACGGGCCCGGATGCGGATCACTCAGCGGCAGCTCGCGGAGCGGCTGGGCTGGTCGGTGGGCACCCTGGCGGATCTGGAGGCGGGCCGGCGGCGTCCGGCCGTGGATGATCTCCCGCGACTGTGTGAGGCCCTGGGCGTGAACCTGGTCGACCTGTTCAGCCGAGCCGACGTGGAGGACCTGCGCCGGCTCGGCCTGGACAGGTGAGGCTGGTCGTCGTCAGCGGTTCACGCGGAGGGGAACCTCGGCGATCTTGGTCCATTCGTACATCCGGTTGTCCCGGTGCATCTCGATGAGGGAGACGTGGGTGACGGGGACGTGCACGGGCGGGACGTCGAGGGCGTCGAGCGCTTCCCGGACCGGCCGGGGGTCGGCTGCCTGGTTGACGTAGGCGGCGCTGACGTGGGGCCGGAACCGGTTGGGGGGCTTGCCTTCCGGGGTCCCGTAGGTGGCTTGGATGCCGTCGCGGATCGCGTCGCGGATGGCGCTGAGGGGCTCGGGGTCGGTTGGGGGGATGACGATGGCCTCGGTGAACAGGACCGGCCTGGCGAACGTCAGCGTGGGCGCGGTGATGCCCTCCAGCCGTCGGCCGACCTCGGCCAGGACGCGGTCGCGGGTGGCGTCGTCGACGGCCTGGATGTGGTCGAGGCCCTGGACGGTGATGTGCAGCCATTCCCGCGGGACGGGGTCGAGGAAACCGAACCGGGACAGCGCCTGCTGGTGGGTGGCGACATGCTCGGCCAGGGCCGGAAGGTCGGCGACGGTGATGTGCCAGGCGTAGAAGCGGGTGCCGACCTGCCAGCCGGGCCGCCACCACCAGTGGTCGGCGAGTGTGTCGGCGTCCGGGTAGGCCCGGTCCGGGATGCCTGAGGGCGTGGACGGCATCAGATCTGCGACTCCTTCGGGTCCTCGGGCTCGGCGTCGGCGGGGATGTCGTACTCGTCGAGGAACATCACCCGGTCCGCGGGCCAGATGGATTCGGAGACCTCCAGGACGTCGCCGTTCTCGGCGCGCGCGGTGTGGATGACGTGCAGCACCGGCGCCCCGGAGGGCAGGTCGAACGCGCCGGCCTCCTCGGAGCTGGCCAGCCGGGCGATCCAACGGTCCAGGGCGGTCGTGTACCGGCGGCCGGTGAACTCCTCGACGCACCGGAACAGGGCCTTCGGCAGTACGCCCGGCTTCTCCAGCACGGTCCCGCCGGCCACGGACACCGGCAGGTAGCTGGCGCCGATCTCCTCCAGCCGGCCGGTCTCGCGGTCGAACAGCCGGCGCCGCCGGATCACGACCTCCTCACCGGCCGGCAGGTCCATGGCCTCGGCGATCCGCTCAGGCAGGGGACCTCGGCCGGCGAAGGTGATCTCGTGCCGGAGGTAGGCGTTCAGCAGGCCGGCTCGTCCCCGGGCAGCTCCGTAGCGGTGCCGGGAACGGCGGGTCAGCCGCCGGTTCTCCCGCACGAAGGTGCCGATCCCGTGCCGGGACTCCACCAGGCCCTCGGCCCGCAGCAGGCTGATGGCCTGCCGCAGGGTGGGCAGGCTGACCTTGAACCGCTCCATCAGGGCGGTCTCGGCCGGGAGGCGGTCGCCGGGGCCGTATGTCCCGGCGCGGATGTCGCTGCGGAGCGCCGATGCGATCCGCTGGTACTTGGGGGCCATCGCCCCGAGGTCATCGCTCATGCGGGGTCCACTCGGTAGGCCCTGGTCGCTCGCCAGGGGCGGAACTGCATCGGGAGGGTCTCCCACATCCACGGTAGTCCTGTAGAGGACTTGACAACAGGCTGGCAAACAGTCACGATCCTCCTGTCAAGCTCCTATATAGGAGTGGAGGACATAAGGTCCTCGGATCTGAGGTTCAGGAGGAGCTCGTGGCTCTGCAGGGCGGATACCGGTTCGCGGTGTCGATGGCGGATGTGTTCCCGCATGGCTTCTACGCGATGGGCGTGGAGCAGGCGATGGACTACGACGAGAAGACCGGGCGGCGGACGGCCAGCCGCGACAAGCAGGCGGATGGTCAGTTCGTGTGGACGGTGACGGGGATCGACCGTGACCCCGAGGCCCGGGAGAAGCAGGTGAAGGTGAAGGTCACGGCGCCGGTTCAGCCGGTGCTGCCGGGGGAGATCATGCCTGGCTCGGGTCTGCACGCGGTGGAGTTCACCGGGCTGACGATCACCCCGTACGTGAACGAGGGCCGGGGCCGGGCGCGGTTGGCGTACTCGATCCGGGCGGCCGGGGTGGTGGCGCAGGGGAAGGCCCCGACTGGTCGGCAGGCCCCGCCCCCGGGCGACAAGGGCTGACCCTCGCCTCGCTCCCTGCTGATGACGTGACCCCTCCGATCTGAGGGGTGGCCCCCGACCTGGCTGCAACCGGGTCGGGGGCCCTCGCACCACGACGAACCCCCATCTCAAGGAAGGCCACGCGATGCGTGCCAAGGCTACGCCGCGCCCGGGAACGGGCCGCGAGAAGAAGTGCCGGACCTGCCGGGCCTCGTTCCCGGCCGGTCAGATCGTGAACGGGCAGTGCCCGAACTGCTCGGGGCTGGTCCCGCTGCCGCTACGCGGTGAGGGCGGCCGGTTCCTGCCCGGACTGACCCCGGCCCGGACCGGGCGCCGGAACCGGGCCGCCGTCCTGCTCCTGCTGCTGGTGCTGCCGCTGCTGGTCCTGGCGGACTGCGAGGGTCCGGACTTCCCCGACGGGCTGCTCCCGCCGGGGATCTCCCTGACCGACGCCTCGCCCCTGGTCGCCCTGGTCCTGGTCGTCGCGGCCGTGGCCTGGCTGCGACGCCCCGCCAGCCGTACTCGGGTGTCGCTGGCTGGTGCGCGGTGACGGCGGCTGCCGGGTTCGGGGTCGCAGACCTGGCCGAACTGCTGGGCCGGGTGCCGGACCCGGAACCGGTCGGGACGGTCATCGCCCGCATGCAGCAGGTGGCCGGGGGCCTGGACCGGTTCGCCGACGCCTGCGGGGACGCCTCGCTCATCCATGACGCCCGGGTCCTGGCCACAGCTGCCCGCCGCGCGGGCCGGGACTTCACCACCGCCCTCACCCGGCTCGGGAGGGCCGAAACCACCACGGACACAACGGATTGCGCGGTCATGGCCGCGACGGCTTCGGGGAGGCTGGCGTGAAGGTGCACAGGGTGAACGGGGTCCAGGTCGCGGACCTGGTCGGTGCCGGGCTGGTGACCAAGGAACGGGCGGTGCTCCCGCTGAAGGTGACCGTGCCGTTCTACGCGGCCCGGTGGGTGGTCCGTCAGCTTCTCCGCCTGGTCCGGCTGCTGGTGCGGGTGTGGCCGGTGTCGGTGCCGGTGCTGGCCGGACTGGCCCTGTGGCTGCGGTTCGGCTGGTTGGGGCCGGTCGGCCTGGTCGCCGGACTGGTCGCCGTCGCGTGGGTGTGGCGGGAGTCCTCCCCGGTCACCTTCGACGCCTGGGTGATCCGCCGGGGCCGGGGCGCGCTGCGGGGTGTCCGCCTGTACCGGCGCCTGTGGTGGGCGGCCATGGACGGCACGGGCCTGTCCCGGCAGACGGCCTCGGCGGTGTACGTCCCGAAGGTCACCCGGATCACCTCGACCCGCTGGGTCGACACGGTGTCGGTGCGGCTGCTGCACGGGCAGACCCCCGCCGACTTGCAGGACCAGGCCGAGGGCCTGCGGCACGTGTTCGGCGCCTACCGGGCCACCGTCCGCGAGATCGCCCCCGGGCGGGTCGAGGTCCGCTTCTACGCCCGTGACCCGCTCACGGCCCCGGTGCTGCCGCTGGCGGCCGATCCGGTGGTGAACCTGGCGGCGTTGCCGGTCGGGCGCACCGAGGAAGGCATGACCTACCGGCTGTCCCTGTACGGCACGCACCTGCTGATCGCGGGCGCGACCGGGGCCGGGAAGTCCTCCCCGGTCTGGTCCATCTGCTCCGCGCTGGTCCCGGGCATCCGGGCCGGACTGGTCACCGTCACCGGCCTGGACCCCAAGGGCGGCATGGAGCTGTACCCGGCCCGGGACCTGTTCACCCACTACGCCGACGAGTCCGGCGAACAGATGGTCACCTGCCTGGAAGCGGCCGTAGACCGGATGCTCGCCCGCAGGGACCGGCTCAAGGCCGAAGGCAAGCGGGTCTTCGTGCCCTCCCCGGGGGACCCGTTCGAGGTCATCGTCATCGACGAACTGGCGTTCCTGACCGCCTACCTGACCGACAAGGGCCTGCGGGAACGGGTCAAGGCTGCCCTGTCCCTGCTGCTGTCCCAGGGCCGGGCACCCGGGTTCGCCGTGGTCGCCGCACTGCAGGACCCCCGCA
This sequence comes from Kineosporiaceae bacterium, assembly GCA_035719045.1. Taxonomy (GTDB): domain Bacteria; phylum Actinomycetota; class Actinomycetes; order Actinomycetales; family Kineosporiaceae; genus DASTGO01. The sequence goes on from DASTGO010000550.1 coordinate 16,164, forward strand.
AGGAGGTCCTGTCCTTCCGGAACCTGTTCCCCACCCGGATCGCCCTGCGCCTGGCCGAGGACTCCGAGGTCGACATGGTCCTCGGCGACGGCGCCCTGGACAACGGCGCACGCTGCCACGAGATCCCCCACACCCTGCCCGGCGTCGGGTACGTCCGCCTCGACGGCGTCCCGGAGCCGACCCGGGTCCGGTTCTGCTGGTTCACCGACCCCGACGTCACCGCCATGGCCGCCCAGCTCACCCGCCCGGCCGCCCCGCAAAGCCCCGCGCTGGGGATCGACCTGCGTGAGCCGATCACGATCCAGGTCACCGGCCCCACCCCGCGACAGATCGTCCGGCCGCGTCAGCGGACCG
>DASTGO010000551.1:0-5117 GCA_035719045.1 Kineosporiaceae bacterium
GAGTTACGGCGACCATAGCGACAGGGAAACGCCCGGCTCCATTCCGAACCCGGAAGCTAAGCCTGTCAGCGCCGATGGTACTGCCCGGGGTACTGGGTGGGAGAGTAGGACGTCGCCGGACAACTTTCTGTTGGTGGCCGGGCCCCGCGCACGCGGGGCGCCGGCCACCAACACGTTTGCCCCCACCCCCGTATGCCACAGCGCTGGACCTGACCTGTAGCGGTTTGGTGACCACTCGCGCCGGTGCTCGTGGTATGGCCGCAGGGCGGCTGCGTTTCCTTGGTCTGGCCGCTACGTTTGCGGCCGCAGCAAGCGATCAGGTGCTGTCACGGCGCGTCGGGCCGACTCGGTGGGCGTCACTGCCGATGCGAAAGCGTCGCCCGGTCCTCGTCGGTTGCTTCGTCTTCCTCGTGGCCGTGCTCCTGCCCTTGGGTTCCTGGCCTGGATGGTCATCACGGGGGGAGAACGAGTGCGCGCGTCGCTGGGGGACCGCCGTCACGCTCACGCCGGAGCAGCTCGCCGGGACCTGGCGCGCAGCCGAGGGCGGAGCCGTCACCTTCGCATCCGACGGAACGTTCTCCCTCAGCCAGGTGCCCGGCCACTACCTCTCCGACGACCGCCGTCGACCCCACTTCCGTACGAGCTGCACGCGGTCGCACCGGACGCGGTCCTCCCTGCCCCGCGAATACCCCAAGGCCACTCTCGTCACCCGGCGTTAGTGACCACTTCCGCACCCAATCGGCGACAAGGACCCAGGTCGGCGCCACCAACACTTTCAAGAACGCCACATCGCCACATCGCCACGACTCAGGCCAGATGGAGGAGGGCCGCCATGACCGGGCGCCGGGCGGCGTTCTCGACAACGACCGTCAGGCCCTCGTGGAGCGTGGCGGGTCCCTTCTGGCGTGTGGCTAGGTGGAGTTCCGCAGCTCCCCGGGCTCAGTTGGGACCTGTAACAACCATGGCGCAGGCGGCGCTGGGGTGATTGGGAGTTGCCGGTTGGCCAGGTCGGCCTCCCGGGACCGGCCCGGCTCGCCTTGTCACCCATCTTGAGCCGGGCCGGTCTGCACGCCGGAGCGTTGTGGGCTGGGCGGCGGGACAGGCCTGCAGGTGTGGCAACGCTCCCATCGAGGCTGTGGGGGCCTTAGCCAGGCTGTGGGGGCCTAGCGAGGTTGCCGCGGCGGGGTGGGAGGCCCTTGGGGGAAGGCCCCGGAGCGCCTGGGACACCTCGCCGAGGGCGAAGAAGACCGGGTAGCCGCCAGACCTGGTTCCCACGGGAATCCGAGCCCACCCGGAGGACTCTGTCTTCGGGTAGGACGGGCCGGAAACGACTGGGCCTCTGGGCAGGGTTCCCCCGAGAGGAATCGAACCTCTGCCACGGTTGAGGAAACCGCCCGGAGTGGCCGTATCCAGCAACATTGCCACCATGGCTTACCGGATTGTCCCCATTGGGCAGCGTCAGTCATATGGTTCGTCAGCATTTCGCGTCACGAATGATGTCACGGAAGTGCTGGCCCACCCCGGGCCCAGGCGCGTCACGGATGTGACTGTGTGTGTTGTTCCGCCGCTAAATGACCTCGGGGCGGCCATGTAGCGGCGGCGGCCTTGCCTGCCTTGATCCTCGATCGTTGGGGAGGATGGGGCCAGCCAGCAGCGGAATCGTCGTGGCTACGACATTGTGACCTTGGTCCACGCCGCCAGTTCATTTCCGCCCGGTTCGGTGACGTGGAACCGCCGGCCACCGGGAAAGTCGAAGGGCTCGGTGACGATCCCGCCTGCAGCTTCGATCGCTTCTCGGGCCGCTGCGAGGTGTGCGACCTTGATCTGCCGAGTTCGAGGTCGACCTACTGCGGATGCGCACCCGTGAAGGCATGGCCGTCACCCGTGCCCGCGGCAGACTGCGCGTCAAACCACCCGAACTGTCCACCCGCCAGCAGAACCACCTCGTCCAGCTCCGCGCCGCCGGCGAGCACTCCATCGCCGACCTGGCCGAGATGTTCTCCGTCTTCCGAGCCACCGTCTACCGCACCCTGGCCCGCGACCAGGCCACGAGTCACCCCAAGCGGAGCCGTAGATGATCGACAACTGAGCGTTGGCTTTTCGCCGGGCGCCGGCCGGGCCTTGTGCGGCGACGACCGTGGGGGTCAGGCCGTCGCCGGGTCAGTGAGGTCGAGCAGCGCCCCCAGTCGTTGTACGGCTTCGGGGCGGACCCAGTAGTAGACCCAGGTGCCGCGGCGTTCGCAGTCGACCAGGCCGGCTTCGCGCAGCACCCGCAGGTGGTGGGAGATCGTCGGCCCGGACACGTCGAAGGCTCCGGTCAGGTCGCAGACGCAGGCCTCGGGCCGTGAGGCGATCATCGACATCAGCCGCAGCCGGACCGGGTCGCCGAGGGCCTTGAACATGGGCGCGATCACGGCTGCCTGCTCGGCGGTCAGGGCCCGCACCGTCAGCGGGTCGCAGCAGGCGCTGTCCATCGGCGCCGCCGGCGCGCAGGTGGCCCGCTCCACAGGCTGATTCGACATGCCTCTATATTGACAGTCCTCGAAGATGGCGAGCAAGATGAGCACTGGTTAGACATGCGTCGAACCAGCCGTTCTTGTCCTCAGGAGGACGCGATGCGCTCCCTAGCCCGCCGGTTATGGTCGGCCGGTTCCGGTTCGACCGTCACGTTCTGCGAGTCCTGCGGGCAGGTCTGTACCCAGACCTGCCGGGCGTTGGCGCAGCGGGACCGCGACCGGATCGCGGTGTTGCGGCTCGGCCTGCCGCGCTGACCTGCTCAGCCTCCGCCCCATCCACTACCCGACACCCCTGTGACCTGATTCTGGAAGGGATCACGATGACCGACACCAGCCTCGACCCGACCCAGCTCGACGGCGACCAGTTGCGGGAGGCGGTCCGCGACCGGTACGCCGCAGCCGCCCGGCAGGCCAGCGATAACCTCGACGCCGCCTCGTCGGCCCCGGCGTCGTGTTGCGGGCCGGTGACCTCGTGCTGCGGTTCGGGCCCCGCGGTGATGCCGAGTGTGGACCCGATCACCAAGGACCTCTACGACGCCGACGCCGAGGCGACATCGGCGGGGGCGTTGGCGGCGTCGCTGGGCTGCGGGAACCCGACCGCCCTGGCCGAGCTCAAGGCCGGGGAACGTGTGCTGGACCTCGGCTCCGGCGGTGGCCTGGACGTGCTGCTGTCCGCGCGGCGGGTGGGCCCGTCCGGGAAGGCTTACGGGCTGGACATGACCCCGGAGATGCTGGAACTGGCCCGCCGCAACCAGGCCGAGGCGGGTGTGGAGAACGCCGAGTTCCTGGCCGGCACGATCGAGGACGTCCCGCTGCCGGACGCCAGCGTGGACGTGGTCATCTCCAACTGCGTGATCAATCTGGCCGCCGACAAGGACCCCGTGCTGCGCGAGGCGTTCCGGGTGCTGGCTCCCGGCGGGCGGTTCGCGGTCTCCGACATCGTCGTGCTCAAGCCGCTGCCCGAGCTCGCGCGGCGGGCGATGCGGCTGTGGACCGGCTGCGTGGCTGGTGCCCTGCTGGACAGCGAGTACGTCGCCAAGCTGACCGCGGCCGGGTTCGTCGACGCCGCGGTCGAGGTCACCCGCGCCTACACCCGCCAGGACCTGGTCGACATGGCCGCCACCCTGGACCCCAAGGAGATCCCCGCCGGGACCGACCTCGACGCGGTCATCGACGCCATGGACGGGGCGGTCGCCAGCGCGTTCGTGCGCGCCACCAAGCCGTGACCCCTGCTCCCGCCCCGGGGCACCGGCCGCAGCCGGTCGCGGTCCGTGCGATGACGGACCGCGACTGGCCGGCCGTGCGGGCCATCTACGAAGCGGGGATCGCCACCGGCAACGCCACCTTCGAGACCACCGCGCCGTCCTGGGACCGCTGGGACGCCACCCACCTGCCCGACCACCGCCTGGTCGCCATCACCCCGGACGCCACATCCGATGGGGCGCCGGGCACCGGCAGCCCGAGCGTTCCCGGTGGGCCGGTGGTGGGGTGGGCGGCGCTGGCGCCGGTGTCCGACCGGTGCGCCTACGCCGGGGTCGCCGAGAACAGCGTCTACGTCGACCCCGCCCACCACGGCCGCGGGATCGGCCGGACCCTGCTGCTGGCCCTGCTCCAGCAGGCCGAGGCTGCCGGGATCTGGACGGTGCAGTCCGGGATCTTCCCCGAGAACACCGCCAGCGTGGCCGTCCACCAGCGGTGCGGGTTCCGGATCGTCGGCCGCCGCGAACGCCTCGGTCGCCTCCACGGCACCTGGCGCGACGTGCTGCTCCTGGAACGCCGCAGCCCCACCATCACCTGAAACCACACACCGGACCCGCCCACCGGCCGCCCGCTCGGACCCACCCCCACACGAAGGGACGGACATGACCCAGCCCCCGCCCGCACCGCGACCCACCGACGGTGCGAAGCCGTCGGTGTTGTTCGTCTGCGTACACAACGCCGGCAGGTCTCAGATGGCCGCCGGCTGGTTGGCCGCTCTGGCCGGGGACGCGGTTGAGGTCCGCTCCGCCGGCACCGCGCCCGCCGATCAGGTGAACCCGGTCGCCGTGCAGGCGATGGCGGAGGTGGGCGTCGACATCACCGCCGCCACCCCGAAGGTCCTCACCGCGGACACGGTCCAGGCCAGCGACGTCGTCATCACGATGGGCTGCGGGGACACCTGCCCCTACTATCCGGGCACCCGCTACCTGGACTGGCCCCTGGACGACCCCGCCGGACAGGGCCTCGACGCCGTCCGCCCGATCCGGGACGCCATCAAGGCCCGCGTCGAGCAACTCATCGCCGAGCTCCTGCCCGAAGGTCCCACCCGGACCTGACAGGACGTCCCGCCCCACCCCGGGTCGACACGCCTACCGTGCATCCCGGACCCCACCGCACCGGCCCGCACGCACCACGGGTCCGTCCTCACGGCCCCGCAGCAGGAAAGGCCCGAGATGACCTCCGACGCCGCCCACGCCGCCCACGCCGCCCACGCCGCCCACGCCGCCGCGGACCCCGCCCACCCGCATGTCGTCGCCCGGCTGTCCACCCTGGACCGGTTCCTGCCCGTCTGGATCCTCGCCGCGATGGCGACGGGGCTGATCCTCGGGCGCACCGTGCACG
>DASTGO010000552.1:0-2561 GCA_035719045.1 Kineosporiaceae bacterium
CGGCAGCAGGGCCACCAGCGGGGCCAGCAGCATCCCGGCCCGGGCCCTGACCCGGTCCACCGCCGACGGCGGCCGGACCGGCAGCGCGGTCAGCGTCCCGAGCGCCAGCCGCAGCCCGTCGACGAGCACTCCGTCGGCGCCGCCCGCCGCCCTGCCGCCGGGCCCGGCCTGGTCCCTGGCCTGATCTCCGGCCTGGTCCGGGGTCATCCGGCGTCCGGGAGCAGTTCGGCGGCCAGGTCCAGCACCCCGAGGCCGAGCAGGGCGCCCGTGCCGTCCTCGGCGGTCATCCCGAGCCGGGTCAGCGCCCGCAGCCGCAGGGAGGACAGGCAGCGCTCGTGCAGCGGGTGGTCCGACAGGTGTCCGACCTGCCACCAGTCCCGGCCGTACGGGGACAGCCGCTGGGCGAGCAGTGCCGCCGCCGACGCCCCTGCACCGTCCAGCAGCGCCGGGGTCCGCCGAGCCGCCGAGCGCAGCAGCAGCCCGGTCGCGGCCGCCAGAACCGGACTGTCCAGGGCCTGCAACAGTTCCACCGGACGCCCGCGCAGACCCTTCACCCCTCGCAGGCCGTCCCGGATCGCCGTCACCTGCTCCATCCAGGCCTGGTCGTCCACGCCGTAGTCGCTGGGCCAGCCGTTGGCCTCGACGGCGTCCAGGCCCATCAGTTGGGCGGCGAGCACCCGGGAGGCGATCAGGTCCGGGGCACTGACCAGGATCAGTTGGGTGCCGGCGTCGACCAGGGCGTCGGCGGTGGCGATGCCCCAGGCCACCGCCCCGGACGGGTCGGCCGGCGGGTCGAGGGCCAGGGTGCGCACGGGCGCCGGGTCCCGGGGGATGGTCGCCGTCGCCGTGGCTCGCGGGGCGGGGCGGACCAGGACCACCTCGCGAGCCCGTCCGGTCCTGACGTCGCCGCTGACCTGGGCCCACCAGACGGCCAGTTCCGCCAGCCGGCCCAAGCCGTACCCGCGGCCGGCGTCGTCCAGTTCCTGCTGGGCCACCGTCGCCATCGCGACGTCCGGGCCGGTCACCTGGTCGCCGATCGCCTCCAGGTACTCCGTCCCCGGGGTGCCCGCCGTCGCGGTCAGGTCGGGGTCACCGCCGGGCCGGGGCAGCGGGTCCTGGTGACCGGCTGCGGACGGCTCTGCTGCGGGCGGTCGTGGTCCGGACGGCGGTGCTCCGTACGGTTGCGGCCACGGGGACTGCGCGTCGGTCGGCTCGGTCATGACCATTCCTCCCGCCTCGGTCGTGCACGCCCGGGCCCGTCAGGTCCTTGTTCGTCGGGTCCTTGTTCGTCGGGTCCTTGTTCGTCGGGTCCGGGTTCGTCGGGTCCGGGTTCGCTGCGGCCGGGTTCGTGGTGAAAGCGTGGTTCCTGCACCGAGGGGCCGCCCGCCGGGTCGCTGCCGCCCAGCCGTTCCAGGTCCAGGGGCCGGCCCGCGACCACGAGCAGTGCTGCCTCGGACTGTTCGGCCAGGCGCCGGCTCAGCGTGCCGAGCAGGTCGCGGAACCGCCCCCCGCTCGCCGTCGCCGGGACCACCCCCCAGCCGACCTCCTCGACCACGGCCACCACCGGCCGCGCCGCCTGCCGCCAGGCCGCGACCAGTCCGTCCAGCCGCGGGGTCAGCCGGTCCCGCCAGCCGTCCCGATCGTCCCAGGCCCCGGCCGCGGACAGTTCGGCGGCCAGCCAGGTGCCCAGGGAGTCCACCAGCAGCGGCGCCCCGGGACGGGTGAGCAGTTGTGCCAGGTCGGCGCCCTCGACGGTCCGCCACCAGTCGGGCCGGCGCCGCCGGTGCGCGGCCACCCGGTCCGCCCAGGCCGGGTCCGACCCGTCCGGCTGCGGACCGGTCGCGGCGTAGACCACCTCCGGCTCCGCGGCCAGCAGGGACTCCGCGACCAGGGACTTCCCCGAGGCCGCCGCCCCCAGCACGACCGTCCGCCACGGCCGTCGGCTGCCGTCCCGGGCCGCCGGGCCCCACGATGACCCGGCGGCCGACGCCTGGGCGTGGGGATCGCCGGCCGGCCACAGCGGGGCGCCGTCCGGCAGCACCTCGACCCCCCACGGCCGGGACAGTTCGGCGTACCGGGCGGCCGGCGGCCCCTCATGCGGCAGCCCGGCAGCGACCACCCGGGCATCCGCGGCGAAGGCGTTGACCTGGCGCAGCCGGGCCAGTTGATGGGCCAGGCCGAGTCCGCCGCCCGCATCACCGGGTGCCGTGGCGCCTGACGCTGTGCTCCCTGACGCTGTGGCGTCCGAGATCGTGCCGGCGGAACCGGGGTCGGCGGAACCGGGGTCGGTGGAACCCGGGGCACCCGATCCGGTGGCGGCGGTCCGGGCGTCGAGGACGGCGGCGTCGAGCCCGGCGTCCCGCAGCGCGTCGAGGGTGACGTCCGGCAGCGGGCCGGTCCCGGGGGCCCACAGCAGGGTCCGCCCGGCGCTGCCGAGCACGAGGACCGACCGGCCCGGGTCAGGACGGCCGTCACGGTCACCGGCGGGCAGGGCGAGGACCCGGATCCCGCCGACCTCAGCGCGTTCGCCGGGACGCAGCCGGTCGTGGCCGGGCAGGTGG
>DASTGO010000553.1:0-4989 GCA_035719045.1 Kineosporiaceae bacterium
AAGCCGCTCCTCGTTGAGCAGGCACACCACGAGGCTGACCGGGGGCAGCCCGGGGTCGGCGTCGGCACCCGGTTCCATGGCCGACCAGGGTACGCGCCCGGCGGCCGGGGACCGGTCGGGGGTGCCGCCGTCCGGGGTGCCGCCGTCCGGGGTGCCGCCGTCCGGACCACGCCGGGGCACCCGCTAGCCTGGCGGGTCGTGGAGATCCGTGAGCTCGCCGTCCCCGGCGCCTGGTCCGTTCATCCCCGTCAGTTCCCCGACGACCGCGGGGTGTTCCTGGAGTGGTACCGGCGCGAGCGGCTGGCCGAGGCGGTCGGGCACCCGTTGCGGTTGGCCCAGGCCAACTGCTCGGTGTCCCGCAGGGGCACGGTGCGCGGGATCCACTTCGCGGACGTCCCGCCGAGCCAGGCCAAGTACGTGACCTGCGTCAACGGCGCCGTGCTGGACATCGCCGTGGACATCCGGGTGGGCTCCCCCACCTTCGGCACCTGGGACACCGTGCTGCTGGACACCCAGGACCGGGCGGGGATCTACGTGTCCGAGGGCCTCGGCCACGCCTTCGTCGCGCTGACCGACGACGCCACCGTGGTCTACCTGTGCAGCGAGGGCTACAACCCGACGGGCGAGCACGGGATCACCCCGCTGGACCCCCAGCTGGCGATCGCCTGGCCGCAGGACGTCCAGCTCCTGCTGTCGCCCAAGGACACCGCGGCCCCCACCCTGGAGCAGGCGATGGCCGAGGGACTGCTGCCGGACTACGAGGACTGCCTGGCCTACTACCGCAAGCTCAACTCCTGACCCGCCCCCCGCTGCCACCTGAACCTGTGCCGGACCAGGCGCCCGGCGCGGGGCTGGTGCGAGTGCTGGTGCGCCGGGTGGGAACGGCCGCGAGCGGCGGCCGATCAGGTGGTTCTTCCGGCCGGTGACTCAAGACCGGCCGGCCGCATGCCGAAGCGCGCCCATGGCCGCCGCCCACCGCCCCGCCCCTGCCCTGCTGCCTGCCGCCGCCCGCACCGGACCCCCGCCACGACGCCACCGCGGTGCCCGGTTGCTCGCCCCGGCGGTGGCGGTCCTGACCACCGTGCTGCTGCCGGTCCCCGGCGTCGCAGCGGTCAGGGGAATCTCCCCCGGCGTGGCGGCCGTGGGGGCTTCGCCCGGCGTCGCATCGGTCGGGCACGGCTCCCCTGCCGCAGCCGGAGGGACCGGATCCCGCGCCGTCACCGGACATGAGCTGATCGCGGGTCCGGGCGACGACCTCACCCGGCTGCTGGACCAACTGCAGCCCGGCGATGTGCTCAAGCTGCGGCCGGGGACCTACCGTGTGGGCTACCTGCGGCCCTACGGCCTCCACCCGGGCACCGCCTCGGCACCGGTCACCGTGACCGCCCTCGACCCGGTGAACCGGCCGCTGCTGCAGGGCTACGTCCGACTGGTCGGCGCGGACTACTGGCGGCTGAGCTCGGTGCGGGTGCAGGCGACGATCGCCGGGGCCCCCGCCCTCGACATGGACGCCGGCACCGGCTGGGCCATCTCCGACGCGGAGTTCTTCGGCGCCCGGCAGACCGGCGCCTACGCCAATGTGGTGATCTCCAGCACCTTCGGCGCCCCGAGCGGGTTCGCCTTCAGCGGCAACTGCGTGCACGACGCCGGGGTCAAGCACCTGTGGCAGGACCACAACATCTACGTGAACTTCCACGGCACCCCGGCGTCCGGCGGGACCATCGAGCGCAACCTCATCTTCAACCACACCTCCGGCGCGGGGATCAAGCTCGGCGACGGTGGGGCACCGCGGGCACCCGGCCCCTGGAACGTGACCGTGCGGTTCAACACGATCGTCAACGGCGGCACCCAGATCCGGATGTTCGGGGACGTCCGCAACAACCGGATCGTCGGCAACCTGCTCGCGCTGTCCTCGATGACCTTCTCGTCCCGCGGGCGCTCGATGGGGATGACCGTCGAGAACGTGGTCGGCGCCGGAAACCAGGTGGCCGGGATCTACGTGTACGGGGCGTCCGTCGCCCTGTGGGACCCGTCCCGGGTGGTGGCCAACCGGGGAGACGTCGCCGTGCGGCCCAACCCGCGACTGACCGGCGCCTGGACCTGCACCGGCTGGCGGCCCCTCTACCCCCCGGCGGTTGCCTACGGACGGTACGGGACGGGGATCTTCCCGCTCTGACGGGACGAGATCACGAGCTGTCATATCTCAAAGTGATCAGGCGATCACGGAGAGCGCTGGTAGACTCGCGCACCTGATGCTGACGTTCGCCGTGTTCGCGCACTATGACCCGCACGGACAGGTCGCCCCGCATGTCCTGTACCACCTCGATGCGCTGGCCACCTCCGTGAACCGTCTGATCATCGTCAGTACTGCGACCCTCACTCCCGGCGCCCGGCAGGACCTCACCCGGCGGGGAGAGCTGGTCGAGCGCGGGAATGAGGGCTACGACTTCTGCTCCTGGCAGGCCGGACTGGAACGGCTCGAACCGTGGTGGAAGGCCGACCTGCTGCTGCTCGCCAACGACAGCGTGGTCGGCCCGCTGACCGGGTACCGGCAGATCCTCGACGGGATCGCCGCCCGGGGCGCAACCGCCTGGGGCATCACCGCCACCGCGGAGGCCGAGCCGCATGTCCAGTCGTACCTGCTGGGCTTCTCCGGAGCGACCCTGTGCTCCCCGCTGCTGCGCGCGTTCTGGCTGGGGATGACCCCGGCGCCGGACCGCGGCGCAGCCATCGAGCGCTACGAACTGGGCCTGTCCCGGATGCTGCGGATCGCCGGGATGCCACCACAGGCGTACTTCCGGCCGACCTCATGGGACGACCTGGTCGCCCGCACCCGCCGGGCCAGAGCAGCCGCGCGGCGCAGCCCTGGCGCCGCTGCCGGCCCGTCCGGTCCGCTCCGGCGGCGGCGCCAGGCCTGGGAGGCGGCCCGGCCGTTCCTGGCCAGGGGCGGGACCTACAACCCGATGATCGCGCTGTGGGACCGTGCCCTGGACGGACGGCTCCCCTTCGTCAAGATCGAGAGCCTGCGTGACGATCCCTACCACCTCGACCGCCACGGGGACCGCATGCTCTCGGCCTGCGAGCGAGCCCACCCGGCGGCATTCTTCGGAGTCCGGGAGTACCTGCAGCGGACCCGCGCGGACTACGAGCGGTTGGGCCGCGTACGGCGGAAGGTGTACCGCTGACATGCGCCGCATCCTGCGCACGGTGAGCCGGCGCGTCCCCGGCGGAGAACGCGTGCTGCGCCGGCTGAACCGCAGCCGGCAGCTGCGCATGGTCCGCCGGTCGGGGATCTTCGACCCCGAGTGGTACCGGCGGCAGGTCCCGCAGGCCCCGGCGGACCGGGACGGCGCCCTGCGCCACTACCTCGGCCACGGCCGGCGGCAGGGGTACGCCCCTTCACCCCTGTTCGACCCCGCCTGGTTCGATCCGCAGGGCTGGGACGCCAAGGGGCTCGACCCCCTGGTCCGGTACCTGATCGACGGTCCGGGCAGCTACGGCCCCTCGCCGCTGTTCGACGAGCGGGCCTGGGTCAAGCACTTCCCGGACGCCCGCCACCATCCCGGACGCGGCCTGGGCCACCTGCTGGCCACCGCCACCGCGGACACCCCGCTGCCGACCCGCGTTCCGGGGGCGGAACTCACCTTCGGTGCGGCCGTGGCGCTGCTTGAGGAGGCCGAGCCGGTGTGGACGGCCGACCACGACCGCGCCCGGCGGCGCGTCACCCGGGTCTGGGACGCCGGGGCCGAACGGGAGTTCCGCCGCCGCTGGCAGGCGGTCCGGCCCCCCTCCGGCGGGGACGGTCCCCTGGTCAGCGTGATCACCCCGGTCCGCAACCGGGCCACCCAGGTACTCACGGCGATCGCCTCGGTGCAGGCCCAGACCCTCACCGACTGGGAGCTGCTCGTCGTCGACGACGGGTCCACCGACCGGACCGCGCAGGCCGTCGAACTGGTCGCTGCCGCCGACCGCCGGATCCGGCTGCTGCGCCGCCCGCACGGCGGGGTGTCCGCCGCCCGGAACGCCGGCATCGCCGCCGCCCGGGGCCGGTACATCGCCTTCCTCGACTCCGACAACCAGTGGACGCCGCACTTCCTGCAGCTGATGACGGCGGCGATGGACGGCACCGGTACCGGCGCGGGGTACGGCGCCCTGGAGATCCACGACGGCCTGCGGGTCGGGTACCTGGCCTTCGAGGGCGACCTCGCCGACCTGGAGCACGGCAACCACGTCGACCTCAACGTCCTGGTGGTCCGGCGGGACCTGCTGCTGCTGGCCGGCGGCTTCGACCCCGCCCTGCGCCGGATGGTGGACTACGACCTGGTGGTCCGGCTGGCCCGGCTCGAGCCGCTGCGGCTGTTCCCGTTCATCGGCACGATCTACGACTCCCGCGAGGAGGCAGGTCCGCGGATCTCCACCTCGGAGTCCGCCCGGTGGGACGAGGCCGTGAAGAACCACCTCTTCGGGGGCTGGGACGAGCTGCGTGCCGGGCTCGCCGACCGGGTCGCCGGCCGGGTCTCGGTGCTGCTGCCGGTCAGCGGTCCGGCCTCGGCGGCCCTGCGCGCGATCACCCACCTGCAACGCCATGCCGGGGACGCCGACCTGGAGATCGTCGTGCTCGACAACGGCGGTCAGCGCCCGGCCTGGACCCAGCTGTCGGCGGCACTGGCGCACCGTCCCGGGATCCGCCTCACCCGGTTCAGCCGCGATGTCGGCCCGGTGCTCGGGGCGAACCGGGCCCTGCGGGAGTCCACCGGGGAGTACGTGGTCGTGGTCCGGCCCGAGGTGGTCGTGGACGGTCCGTGGCTGCAGCCGCTGGTCGACGCCCTCGCCGATCCCGCCGTCGGGGCCGCCCAGCCCCTGGTGGTGGATTCCGCCGGGCTGGTCTGCACGGCGGGCGGGGTCCCGCTGCCGGTCCCCGGGCGGGCCGAGCCGCTGTGGGTGCCCGGGCTGCAGGGTCTGCCGGTCGAGGACGCCGCGGGCCTGCCC
>DASTGO010000554.1:0-15637 GCA_035719045.1 Kineosporiaceae bacterium
AGGAGGAGCAGGTCGTGGTCCGGCGCGGGGACTGCCTGTGGGACCTGGCCGCCCGCCGGCTCGGTCCCATGGCGACGGCAGCCGAGATCGCCGCCGAATCGCATCGCTGGTACCAGGCCAACCGGGGGGTGATCGGCCCCGATCCGGACCTGCTGCGCCCGGGCCAACTGCTGCGGCCCCCGCCCGCCTCGGGAGTCCCCTCCGGTGCCGCTGAGCCCGGGGCACCTGTGACGGGCAAGGGAGGGCGGTCATGAGCGCCGTCCCCGCAGGGGAGGCCTTCTCCGGCACCTATCCCCAGTCTGCGGCTGCCACGGCCCGGCGCCGGCCGGCCGGCAGCCTGCGCCCCGCTCCCACGGACCCCGACCGGGCCCACCTCACCCCCACCGATCCCGACCGGGCCCACCTCACCCCCGCCGACCCCGGTGCCGGGCCCGCCGGGGCACCCCGGCTGCGCCGACTGCCCGTCCCCGTCAGCCAGCCGCGGGCCGCCCTGCGGGTGGTGCGTGACGACGGTCCCCCGATCCCGCCCGCCCAGACCGTCCTGGCCCTGCCCCTGCCGCTCGGCGTGATACCCGACGCCGACACCGGGGACGACTTCGCGGCCCGGCGCCGCACCCCTGGTCACGCCCTGCCCGACCCGGCGGACTGGGCCCGGCAGTTCGTCCAGGCGGCGATCGAGGTGACCACCGGCCTGCGCCCGGCCAGCCAGCTCGTGCGCTGGACCACGGACGAGATCCGTACCCGGCTGGCCCGCCGCGCCGAGCTGGCGCGCCGGATGTCGCGGCGGGCGGCACCCCGCGCACAGTCCGCCCAGCCCAGCACCGTCCGGTCGACCCGGGTGTGCATTCCGCGGGACGGAGTGGCCGAGGCCTGCGCGGTGGTCAGCGACGGCGTCAGGTTCCGGGCGGTCGCGCTGCGGATGGAGGGACTGGACGGCCGGTGGCGGGTGACCTCCCTCGAGCTGGGCTGATCGTCGGCAGCCGGCGGGAACGAGGGGCGAGACGGACCAGGGCCGTTGACGGCCGCGTGCCCGGCACCTGAGGTGCCGGACACGCGGGCGGTTCGGACTTCCCGGACCAGGTCCGGGTCCGGCGGATCAGCGGCGCCTCTTGCCGGACGACCTGCGCTGGGCCCGGTTGCCCTCCGGGTTCGGGCTCGCCCCGGCCTGGGCCCCGTCGGCGTGCGTCTCGACCCCGCCCTCGCCGTCCACCGTCGGCGCGCTGTACTGCAGCTGCGCGGGCCGCTGCGGCTCCACCAGTCCCTTGGCCACCAGGACCTGCGGGTGCTCCTCCTCGGCCGCCTCGGCTTCGGCGGGCGCGACCTGCACCTCGAGGTTGAACAGGTACCCGACGGACTCCTCCTTGATGGCCTCCGTCATCGCCTGGAACAGCAGGTAGCCCTCGCGCTGGTACTCCACGAGCGGGTCGCGCTGGGCCATCGCCCGCAGCCCGATGCCCTCCTGCAGGTAGTCCATCTCGTACAGGTGCTCGCGCCACTTGCGGTCCAGCACCGACAGCACGACCCGGCGCTCCAGCTCGCGCATCACCTCGGCGCCGATCTGCTCCTCGCGCCGGTCGTAGGCCAGCTGGGCGTCCGACGTCAGCTCCGCGACGAGCATGTCCTGGGTGACCCCGGTGCGGTTGCCGGCCTCCTGGACCAGGTCCTCGACGGTGATCCCGACCGGGTACAGCGTCTTGAGCGCCGACCACAGCTGGTCGAGGTCCCAGTCGTCGGCGTAGCCCTCGCCGGTCGCGGCGATCACGTAGGCACGGATGACGTCGTCGATGAAGTGCCGGATCTGCTCGTGCAGGTCCGCGCCCTCCAGCACCTCGCGGCGCTCGGAGTAGATCACCTCACGCTGCCGGTTGAGCACGTCGTCGTACTTGAGCACGTTCTTGCGGATCTCGAAGTTGCGCGCCTCGACCTGGCTCTGCGCGCTCGCGATCGCCCGGGTCACCATCTTGTGCTCGATCGGCACGTCATCGGGGATCTTCGCGGCGTTGAGGAAATTCTCGACCATCCCGGAGTTGAACAGCCGCATGAGGTCGTCGGCCAGCGACAGGTAGAACCGGCTCTCCCCCGGGTCGCCCTGCCGGCCGGACCGCCCGCGCAACTGGTTGTCGATGCGGCGGGACTCGTGCCGCTCGGTGCCCAGCACATACAGCCCGCCCAGGTCCTTGACCTCGTCGTGCTCGGCGGCGACCGCCTCCTGCGCCTCCTTCAACACGTCCGGCCAGAGCGCCTCGTAGTCCTCCGGGGTCTCCACCGGGTCCAGCCCGCGCTCCTTCATGGCCGCGATGGCCATGAACTCCGCATTGCCGCCGAGCATGATGTCGGTGCCACGACCCGCCATGTTCGTCGCGACCGTGACCGCACCCCGGCGACCGGCCTGGGCGACGATCGCCGCCTCACGCGCATGCTGCTTGGCGTTGAGCACCTCGTGCCGGACGCCGCGCTTGGCCAGCTGCTCCGAGAGGTACTCGCTCTTCTCCACGCTGGTCGTGCCGACCAGGACCGGCTGCCCGTTCTCATGCCGCCCGGCGATGTCCTCGACGACGGCGTCGAACTTGGCGACCTCGCTCTTGTAGATGAGGTCCTGCTGGTCGGCCCGGACCATCGGCTTGTTCGTCGGGATCGGGACCACGCCGAGCTTGTAGATCGACATGAACTCGGCGGCCTCGGTCATCGCCGTACCGGTCATCCCGGCGAGCTTGTCGTACATCCGGAAGTAGTTCTGCAGGGTGATCGTGGCGAGGGTCTGGTTCTCGCTCTGGATCTGCACGCCTTCCTTGGCCTCGATGGCCTGGTGCATGCCCTCGTTGTAGCGGCGGCCCTGCAGCAGACGGCCGGTGTGCTCGTCGACGATGAGCACCTCGCCGTCCAGGACCACGTAGTCCTTGTCCCGCTTGAACAGCTCCTTGGCCTTGACGGCGTTGTTGAGGAAGCCGACCAGCGGCGTGTTGACGCTCTCGTAGAGGTTCTCGATGCCGAGGTAGTCCTCGACCCGCGCGATCCCCGACTCCAGCACGCCGACCGTGCGCTTCTTCTCGTCGACCTCGTAGTCGACGTCGCGGCGCAGGCGCGTGGCGATCTTGGCGAACTCCGTGTACCACTTCGTCGGCTGGTCGGCCGGGCCGGAGATGATCAGCGGGGTCCGGGCCTCGTCGACGAGGATGGAGTCCACCTCGTCGACGATCGCGAAGAAGTGGCCGCGCTGCACCAGGTCCGCCGAGGACCAGGCCATGTTGTCGCGCAGGTAGTCGAAGCCGAACTCGTTGTTGGTGCCGTAGGTGATGTCCGCGGCGTACTGCTGGCGGCGCTGCTCCGGCGTCATCTGGGCGAGGATGCAGCCCACCGACAGCCCGAGGAACCGGTACACCCGGCCCATCAGCTCCGACTGGTAGGAGGCCAGGTAGTCGTTGACGGTGATGACGTGCACACCCTTGCCGGCCAGGGCGTTGAGGTAGGCCGGTGCGGTGGCGACCAGGGTCTTGCCCTCGCCGGTCTTCATCTCGGCGATGTTGCCCAGGTGCAGGGCAGCACCACCCATCAGCTGGACGTCGAAGTGCCGCTGGCCGAGGGTCCGCTTGGCGGCCTCCCTGACGGCGGCGAAGGCCTCCGGCAGCAGGTCGTCGAGGGTCTCCCCCTCGGCGATCCGGGTCTTGAAGCGCTCGGTCTCCTCGCGTAGCTCGGCGTCGGTCAGCTTGGCGAAGTCATCCTCCAGGGCGTTGACCTGCGCCGCCAGCCCCTGCAGCTTCTTGAGGACGCGCCCCTCGCCGGCACGCAGCAGCCTCTCGACGATCTTCACCAGGTCTCCCAGCACTCTCAGGATCCGCCTCGTGGCGTCACCGTGACGCCGCCTTCCGGGCAGACGAACAGGGACACCCGAAGGTGCCCACGCCATCGTAGACAGGGGTGGCTGCCACTGGGGAAACGGCGCGGATCACGCCGGGTCTGCGTTGCCCTACGGGCTGCGAACAGGCAGGCTCACCGAATGGACATTCCGCCTTGGGCGCCCACCCTCACCGACGGGGTGGTCACCCTGCGGGCGCACCGGCCCGGCGACGCCGACGGCGTGCTGGAGCAGGCGCGCGACGAGCAGATGCAGCGCTGGACCTCGGTCCCCGCGCCGTACGGGTACCAGGACGCCGCCGAGTGGATCGGCTCCCGCCGCCCGGACTGGGAGGCCGGCCGCAACCTCGCGCTGGCGATCGAGTGCGGGGGGCGGTTCGCCGGATCGATCGACTTCCGCCCGGATCGTGCCGGGGCGGCCGAGGTGGGCTACGGGCTCGGACCGTGGGCCCGCGGCCAGGGCATGATGAGCCGGGCGCTGCGGCTGTACCTGCCCTGGGGTTTCCGGGAGCTGGGACTGGAGGTCGTGCACTGGCGGGCGGCGGCCGGCAACTGGCCGAGCCGGCGGGCGGCCTGGGCGGTCGGGTTCCGGGTGGAGGGCCTGGTCCGGGGGCTGCTGGCCGACCGCGGATCCCGGCAGGACGGCTGGATCGGGTCGCTGCGCCGGACCGACCCGCTGTCGCCGGCACATTCCTGGCACACCCCGCCGGTGATCCAGGACGCACGGGTCCAACTGCGGGCCCACCGCCCAGAGGACCTCCCCCGGATGGTCGAGGCTGCCGGGGACCCGCTCACCCGGCAGTGGCTGCCGGCCCAGCCGTCGCCGTACACCGCCGCCGACGCCGCGGCCCATCTGGAGGACATCCGGGAGCAGCAGGCGGGTGGCCACGCCCTGTACTGGGCGGTGGCCGATCCCGGGGACTCCCGGCTGGTCGGGGAGATCGGAATGTTCGGCTTGTCCAGCCCGTCCCGCTCCGGCGAACTCGGCTACTGGGCCCACCCGGACAGCCGGGGACGCGGGCTGACCACGGCCGGGGTCCGCCTGGCGGCGCGGCACGCCCTGCTGCCGCTGGAGGTGGGCGGGCTCGGCATGACCCGGCTGGTGATCCGGGCCGCCGCCGAGAACGAGGCCTCCCAGCGGGTGGCCCTGTCGGCCGGGTTCCGGCCGGCCGGCCGGGACCGGTGCGCGGAACGGCTGCGGGACGGGACGCTGGCCGACCTGCTGCGGTTCGAGCTGATCGCCGCCGACCTGGACCGGCTGCCGGTCCCCGGTGCCGACCACGGATCCTGGGACGAGACCGGTGCACGGCCGGACGGTGCCTGGCGGGTGTCCGGGGCACGCGGTTGGTGAGGCGGCGGCAGCCGGAGTACCAACTGACCGGCGGGTTACGGCTGCGGGCCTGGACCCTCGCGGACACCGCGGGGCTGCTGCTGGCGATGCGGGACCCGCTCGTCGTGCGCTATGCGGGGTTCCTGGTCAAGGACCGGGCGGAGGCGGAGCTGCACATCCAGCGCTACGCGGCGGGCTGGGCCGCCGGGGAGGGACCGGCGTGGGCGATCTCGGACGGTCCGGGTGCACTGCTCGGGTCGGTCCGGTTCGGCCTGACCGACCGCGCCCTCGGCTGCGGCATGGTGGGGTACTGGCTGCTGCCACCGGCCCGCGGGCACGGCGTGGTGTCGGCGGCGGTCCGGATCGGCAGCGAACTCGTGCTCGGGTCGCTGGGCTGGCACCGGGTCGAGTTGCGGCATGCGGTGGAGAACGAGCGGTCCTGCGCGGTCGCCCGTCGCTGTGGTTACCGGCTGGAGGGCACCATGCGGGGTGCCATGCGCTACCCGTCCGACGGGCGGTGGTCCGACGAGCACCTGCACGCCCGCCTGGCCGGGGATCCCAGGTCCGGCAGCTGACCCCCGCGGTTTCCCTGCGCGGTCGCCGAGCTGCGGGTACAGCCCGCCCCGGTCAGCCGGACGGCTCCGCCGCGGGCGGTCGCGGTCACCCCGCGGGCAGCCGGTCAGCCGGACTTGGCGGGCAGGGCCGCGGCGAGGTCCGCAGCCAGGTCCCCGCGGCCGGCGACGTGCACCTCGTCGAGCCCGAGCCAGCACGCCATCAGCAGCAGCTCCTCGGCCAGCTCACCGGCCACGCCGGGCTCCGCCTCGGGCTCCCGCCAGGCCGCCTGCACCCGCAGCACCCCACCCCCGCCCGGTGACCGGTCCGCCTTGAGGTCCACCCGGGCGGCGAGCCGGTCCCCGAGCAGGAAGGGCAGGACGTAGTAGCCGTGCACCCGGGAGGCCGCCGGGGTGTAGATCTCGATCCGGTACCGGAACCCGAACAGTTCCTCGGTGCGCTGCCGCTCCCAGATCAGGGAGTCGAACGGGGACAGCAGGGCCCGGGCGCTGATCCGCCGCGGGATCCGGGCCTCGGTGTGCAGGTAGACCGGCCGGTTCCAGCCCTTGACCGTGACCGGACGCAGGACGCCTTCCTCGACCAGTTCCGCCACGGCGGCCTTGACCGGTTCGGGGCGCAGCCGGAAGTAGTCCCGCAGACAGCGCAGGGTCGCCACACCGTGAGCCCGGGCCGCGATCTCCACCAGGTCATGGTGGGCCTGCCGAGGGGACGGGTCGGGCGCGCCGGCGATCTCGGGCGGCAGCACCCGTTCCGGCAGGTCGTAGCGCCGCTCGAACTGCGCGGTCCGGCCCGCGGAGGACAGTTCCCCCGACCAGAACAGGAAGGACACCGCACGCTTGGTGTCGGTCCAGTTCCAGCCCCAGCGGGACCGGTCCCGGCAGGCCTCGGGCGCCAGGTCGCGCTCGATCTGGGCCGCCGTCACCGGTCCCGCCTGCGCGACGTAGTCCCGTACGGCGGCCACCAGCGCGGGCTGCTCCCGGGCGATCCGGACCATCCCGCCCCAGGCCTCGTCGTGGACTCGGGCCATCCGGAACCGCAGCAGACGATGGGTGGCCGGCGGGATGAACGACGCCTCATGTGCCCAGTACTCGACCAGCCGGCGGGGTGCGGACGAGCATGCCCGGTCCAGCAGCGCCCGGGGGTAGGGCCCGAGCCGGCTGAACACGGGCAGGTAGTGGCTGCGGGAGAGCACGTTCACGGAGTCGATCTGGAGCACGCCGACGGCGCCCACCACCCGCTGCACCTGGCGCAGGGTGACCGCTCCCGGAAACCGTCCGGTGCCGAAACCCTGCGCGGCCAAGGCGATCCGGCGGGCCTGGGCCAGGGTGAACGTCACTTGTGCCGGTGACGACGCCCGGGCGGTGGCGGCACCGCCACGGACCGGGCTGCGCAGAGCGGGGGTGCGGACGGCGGACACGCGGGTGATCCTGCCAGGGCCCTGCGACAGAACCCCCGCCGCGCAGCACCGCCACCGCGGCTGGGCAGGACGGGCACGACGACGCCCCCAGCCCGGACACACTTTCCTGCCGGTAGCCGCCCCGCACCGACGCGACACCGCACTCCCGACGCGACACCGCACTCCCGACGCAGCACGCGCTCCGCGACGCAGGACGCGCTCCGCGACGCAGCACCGCCGCCCCACCGGACGGGCGGTGGGGCGGCGGTGCTGCGATGGACGAGCCGCGCCGGATCAGCTGTGCAGGCTCGCCGGGATGCGCTCCTCGATCTCGGCGCCGGCCACGAGCCGGATCAGCCCGTAGTTCCAGCCACGCCGCCGGTAGACCACGCTCGGCAGCCCGCTGTCGGCGTCGACGAAGAGGAAGAAGTCGTGGCCGACCAGTTCCATCTCGTACAGCGCCTGGTCGAGGGTCATCGGGATGGCCGCGTGGTCCTTGGTCCGGATCACCACGGGGCTGTCCTCGAGGCCCTCGTCGTGGTCGCTTCCCGCGGCCCCGTCGAGCTCGGCGACCGCCCCGGGAACGGTCCGGGCGACGGCGGCCGCGACCTCGGCGGCGGCCGGCACCCGCACCGACGGCGGGGTCTGCCGCCCGTGGTGGACCTTGCGACGGTCACGGGTGCGACGCAGCCGCTCCAGGAGCTTGCCGAACGCCAGGTCGAGAGCGGCGAGCATGTCGTCAGCGGAGGCCTCGGCCCGGATCACCGGACCCTTGTCCCGAACCGTGATCTCGACCTTCTGCGAGGTCTGGGATTGCCGCGGGTTGCGCTCGTAGGACAGTTCGACGTCCACCCGGTGGGCCCGGGGCGCCAGCTGCCCGATCTTTCCGAGCTTCTCCTCAGCGATACGGCGGAACCGGTCCGGCACCTCGGTGCGACGGCCGGTGATCACGATCTCCACGGCAAGGACCTCCTGTCGTTGCGACGGATGCGCCCGCAGGCGCAGGCCCGCTTTCGCAGCCTCCCCCGGTCATTGCCTGCGGGTGCGTCCTACGGCTCCACGCTAGTGCAGCGTGACCGGGACCGGCACCCCCTTGGGCGGCGCGTCACACGCGCGTCTCAACCGCGTCACGCAGACGGTCGCCACCCCGCCGACCAGGGCTCCCGCCTCGCGCAATGCCCGGGATGCCTCCCCCAGGGTGGCCCCGGTGGTGAGCACGTCGTCGATCAGCACGCAGACGCGGCCCGTCACGGCCTCGCGGGCGCCGGGGTGTACCCGCAACGCACCGTCGAGGTTCGCCCGCCGGGCCGCCGAGGACAGCCCTGCCTGGTCGGCGACCTGCCGGATCGGCCGCAGCGCCACGGTCACGCGCACCCCCGGGACCGGTCCACCGCGCGGGCCCGGACCCTCCGCCGGGCCCCGCACGCGCAGCCGGCCGGCGGCCACCAGTGCCAGCCGGCGCACCGTGTCCTCCCCGCGACGGCACCGAGCCGCCCGTCCCGACGGCACCGGGACCAGGAGCACCGGCCCGGGGGTGGTCGACGCGGCGGCCAGCCGGGTGTCCCCCGAGGGATCGAGCAGGGCACGCAGCGCAACCGACAGGGCGGTGCCCAGCGGGCGGACCAGGTCATGGCGGCCCCGGTCCTTCCAGGCCACCACGACCCGGCCGGGCGCACCGGCGTACTCCGCTGCGGCGACGGCGGGTAGCCCGGCGAGCGGGGGCAGCGGGTCCGCCCAGAGCGGTGGACCGGACAGCAGGCAGCGGCAGGCCGGGCAGAGCGCGACGTCCGGCAGTCCGCAGCCGGGGCAGTCCACCGGCAGGGCCAGCCCGAGCAGCCCCGCTCCGCCGTGCCGGAGAACCGCACCGCACCGCCGCAGAGCCCCACCGTTGTACCGGAGAGCCCCGCCGTCGTACCGGAGAGCCCCGCCGTCGTACCGGGGACCCCCGCGAGCCGCGCCTGCCTGCCGCGGAGCCGCACCGCTGTGCCATCCCATACCCGCCAGCCTGCCCGCCGGACCGCCCGGCCCCGTGGGCCGGTCCGGGATCTGTGGACGATGGGACCAGCAGGCCTGCTGGGGACGACTCGTCGGTGCAGGCGTCGCTGCCGGCCCGTGAACGAGAGGATGTTCGGGCAGCATCCGGTGCCGGAGGGGCGCCGGGGTCAGCCGGGCAGGGCCGGCCAGTGGGCCGAACTCACATTGCGCCACGAGACCACCGAAAGCTGCTGGGTGCCCGCCGTCGTGGCCAGATAGATGTCCCCGTTCCCGGCGGTCACCCCGATCGCGCCCGGGGACGCAGCGGTGGGCTCGGCATCGCCGCCGACCTCGACCACCCAGGGCTCCTCCGCAGCGACCCCGCGGCGGCCGAGGACGACCACCCGCCGCTGGTCCAGCCAGGCGGCGCTCTGGGCCGTCACCAGGTCCGGCAGCACGGCCTTCGGCGGGCCGAGCCGGACCGGGGCCTGCGCCCGGTCCCGGATCACGGCGCAGACGAACAACTCCCCCGCGCCGTTGCGGTTCCCGCTGACCAGGGCCCTGGTGCCGTCCCGGCTGATCCGCAGCGAGGTCACGCTCAGCCCGGCCGGCCAGCCCTCCACCGTGACGGCCACGGTCTCCTTGCCGGGCCGGCCGGCCCGCACCAGCCCCGAGGTGGAGGCCGTCCAGACCCAGCCGAGTGGGTCGAAGCTGGGCGGGGTCAGGGATCCCAGGCCGGAGACCAGGGGCAGCGCCTCCCCACCGGCGACGGCGTAGAGCAGGACGTTCCCCCCGGCCAGTGCGGCGTAGGCGGATCCGTCGGTGGCGGCGGCGGGCCAGGAGATCGGCTGGCGGTTGAGCGCGTCCAGTCCCTCGACCGGGGTGAGCTGCTCGCCGCTGAGCAGCATGAGCTTGCCCTTGTCGACGACGAGGGGTGAACCGCTCACGACGGCGCTGGTGGACAGCCGGGGCAGGTTCGGTTCGCTCGGACGTCCCCCGACCGCCGGTCCGGACGACCTGGGGATGTCGAAGGCCCTGCCCTCGACCGTGATGGTCACCCCGTCCACCGGGGTCGGGGAGATCAGCGCGAGCACGGACAGCGTCTTGCGCAACTGCTGGTAGAGCATCTGCCGGTGGACCGGGTCCGCCTGGCGCGCCTCCCGGGTGAGGTCCACCAGGGCGGTCCCCTGCTGCACGGGGACGGAGGACGCGGTCAGCCGGGTCCCGGCCGGGGCACCGGTGACCACCGCCGGGGCCAGCCACCCGGCCGGTCCACCCAGCACCGCCTTGACCAGGACGGTTGCCGTCGGGGCACCGATCGGGAACCAGCGCATGTCCGGGACCAGCCAGTTGCCCGTCGGGTCGGGGAAGTAGACCGGCACGTCGCTGTAGGTGGTGTCGAAGTCGGCCTTGGTGAGGATCGAGCCGTCGGGCAGGTAGTCGATCCGCCACTCCCCCGCCCGCGCGACCAGTCCGAAGGAGCGCCGCTCCAGGTCACCGGGGGCGGCGATCCGGTACTCCCCGTCTGAGTCGACACGGGCCTGCACCGGCACCTCGACGGTGACGGTGACCCGCGCACCGTCGGGCGGAAGGGAGGCCCGGGCCACCGACCCCGCAACGCCCGGAGAGGTCCGGTCCGCGGTGCCGGCCGGGGCCGGGGCTGGTGTGGCCGGTGGAGCTGGTGAGACGGGTGACGGCACGGCGGCGGAGGTCGCGGACCGGGTCGCCCGCGGCGGTTCCGACAGCGAGCTCTGCTCGGCGGTCAGCTGCGAGTCCGCGCCGTAGATCACCACGGAGGCGTCCGGCAGCCAGGAGTCCTGCCGGACGCCGGTCAGGTACATCCTGGCCACGGTCCGGTCACCGCTGATGTCCGCGGCCGCCCTCAGGAAGCCCCGGACCACCTCCTCCGGGACGGCTCCGGCCTTCGGCGCCACTCCGGGGATCAGCAGCGGGGCCCGGGGGACGTCCCCCAGCGGCCGGCCGGGGACGACCGGGCCGGAGTCCGGGATCCCCGCGCAGCCGGCCAGCGCCGCCACCAGCAGCAGCGGCAGCAGTCCGGCCGCCTGGCGCCGTCGCGGACGGTCACGCCGGTTCATGCGACACCCCCCGGCCCGAGGTGGCCGTCGGCATCGGTGAGCTCCGGGGGGAGCGGCAGCGCCGCGGGTCCGGGCCGCCCGTCGCCGGACCAGGGCGTACGGGCCCAGGCGGGTCCGGCGTCGTCCGGCACCAGGGGCAGCGGCGAGGCGGTGAGCACGATCCCGGCCCGCCGCGGCAGGGTGAGCCGGAAGCAGGCCCCCTTCCCGGGCCGGCCCCAGACGTCCAGCCACCCCTCGTGCAGGTGGGCGTCCTCCAGGGCGATGGCCAGGCCGAGCCCGGTCCCTCCGGTGCTGCGTGCCCGGGCCGGGTCGGCGCGCCAGAACCGGTTGAACACCAGGCTGAGCTCGTCCTCGTGCAGACCGACACCGTGGTCGCGGACCGAGACCGCCACCGCGAGCGCGTCCGCGGCGACGAGGATCTCCACGGGTTGGGACTCCCCGTGCTCGATCGCATTGCCGACCAGGTTGCGCACGATCCGCTCCACCCGGCGGGGGTCGATCTCCGCCAGGCAGGGCACCAGGGGCAGGCGGGTGAGCACCGGGCAGCCACGCCGCTCGGCCAGCGGTCCGAGGCCGTCCACGACCCGGGAGACCACCTCGCGGACGTCGACCGGCTCCGCCTCCAGGACCGCGGCACCGGCGTCGAACCGGCTCACCTCCAGCAGGTCCGACAGCAGCAGCTCGAACCGGTCGAGCTGTGCCTGCAACAGTTCGGCGCTGCGGGCCAGGGCGGGTTCGAAGGAGGACCGGGCCTCGTACATCACCTCGCCGGCCATCCGGATCGTGGTCAGCGGGGTGCGCAGCTCATGGGAGACGTCCGAGACGAACTGCCGCTGCACCCGGGACAGTTCCTCCAGCCGGTGGATCTGCCGCTCGAGGCTCTCGGCCATCTCGTTGAACGCCCGGCCCAGCCGTGCCAGGTCGTCGTCGCCGCGGACCTTCATCCGCCGGTCCAGATGCCCGGAGGCGAGCTCCTCGGCGGTGCTGGCCGCCTGCCGCACCGGTGCCACCACCTGCCGGGTGACCACGAACGCGACCGCGCCGACCAGCAGGACCAGCAGCGCCCCACCGATCAGGAAGGTCTGCTGGACCAGCTCGAGGATCTGCACCTCGCGGTCCAGCCGGTAGATGAAGTACAGCTCGTAGTTGCCCCCGGCGGACGGCCCGAGATCGATCATCGAACCGACGGCAACCGCGGGGACGGTGGGTCCCCCGAGATCGTCCGCCTTCGGGTAGCGGATGTTCGTACTCGACTGGTGGTTCTGGTCCCGGTTGACCTGTTGCCGCAGTGCCGGCGGGATGATCGTGGCCACCACTCCCGCAGGCACCGCCGGGGACGCCCGGTTCTGCACCGGCACCGGGCCCTTGGCGCTCTGCGGAGCGAGCAGGATCACCAGCCGCAGCGGGCTGTCCGGCGGACCCTGCAGGGTGAGGACCAGATCGGTGGCCATCTGGCCGGGATCGGAGTTGGCGTACCCGCGGACGAACTTGGTGGCGGTCTGGAACAGGCTGGCGCCTTCGTTCTCGGCGGCCTTGCGCCGGGAGTCCACCAGGCCGCTGCCGATCTGGGCCAACAGGAAGTTGCCCACGGCGAACACCACGACCAGGCCGAGCAGCACGGTGGTGGCCACCACCCGGATCTGCAGCGAGCGCCGCCACCGCCGTCGCAGCAGGCGGGTCACGGCACCACGCCGTCGCCACCACCGCCGACAGAACCGGCGCGTCCGCTCCCACCACCGGGGCCCGCCGGAACCCACCGACGGCTGCGCGGCGAGTCCGGCCGGCGGGGTCCCTGCCGGCGGGACGCTCACCGGCGCTCCACGCTCCACCTACGCCGGGCCCGCCTTGTAACCCACCCCGCGAACGGTGATCACGATCTCCGGCTTCTCCGGGTCCCGCTCGATCTTCGAGCGCAACCGCTGCACATGGACGTTGACCAGCCGGGTGTCCGCGGCATGCCGGTAGCCCCAGACCTGCTCCAGCAGCACCTCGCGGGTGAACACCTGCCAGGGCTTGCGGGCCAGCGCCACCAGGAGGTCGAACTCCAGCGGGGTGAGCGGGATGACCTGCCCGTCCCGGCGGACCGAGTGACCGGCCACGTCGATGGTCAGGTCACCGATGTCCAACTGCTCCGGAGCCGGCTCGTCGCTGCGCCTCAGCCGGGCCCGCACCCGCGCGACCAGTTCCTTCGGCTTGAACGGCTTGACCACGTAGTCGTCGGCCCCGGACTCCAGGCCCAGGACCACGTCCACGGTGTCGCTCTTGGCCGTGAGCATCACGATCGGGACCCCGGACTCCGACCGGATCATCCGGCAGACCTCGATCCCGTCCCGCCCGGGCAGCATGAGGTCGAGCAGGACCAGATCGGGCCGGGTCGACCGGAACGCCTCCAGGGCACCCGATCCGTCCGCGCAGAACACGGGTTCGAAACCCTCGCCGCGCAGGACGATCCCCAGCATTTCGGCCAGGGCCGTGTCGTCGTCGACGACCAGGACGCGTCCCCTCATGCCCACATGTTGTCACCGCGGCAGCGCGAGTGGCACGCAAGCGGCCAGGTAGGTCATCACTGCACCGTGCTGAGCCGGGACCGGCGGCCTTCCGGCCCGATCACGGGGACATGCACGACATGCAAGGATGGGCGGCGCCGTGGCGGAGACCCGCCGGAACGCCGGACGAGGGGGCAGGCGATGACCCAGGATCCACCGGGACAGCCCGACCCGCAGCCGTGGCATTCGCCCGCAGAGCCGCCGCCGGCCGCCCAGTCCCAGCCCCCCCAGCCGGCCGCGGGCCAGCAACCCGCCTGGGGCCAGCAACCGGGCTGGGGACAACAACCCACCTGGGGCCAGTCGCCGGCCGGAGGGCAGCAACCCATCTGGGGCCAACCGCCGACGGTCCAGGGCTGGATGGCGCCGAGACCGAAGCCCGGGATCATGCCGCTGCGCCCGATCACGCTGGGCGAGATGTTCGACAGCGGCTTCCAGGCCATCCGGTCCAACCCGCGCACGATGATCGGGCTGTCCGCGGTGGTGCTGGCCGTGACCACCGTGATCGGGACCATCCCGCAGGCGTTCTGGCTGCGGGACAACGGCGACCTGATGGCGAAGACCTCGCCGACGGCGGCGGACGTCATGACGGTGATGTCCGGCTCTCTGGAGAGCGGCTCGGTCTCCCTCCTGCTCACCATGATCGCCACGCAGATCGTCACCTCGATGCTGGTGCTGGCCGTCAGCAGCGCGGTGCTGGGGCGCCGGATGTCCCCGGGTGAGGCCTGGCGGCGGGTCCGGGGCCGCCTGCCCGCGGTCTTCGGGCTGGCACTGATCCAGACGGTGGCCCTGGCGGGGGTGCTGGTGCTGCCGATGGCTCCCGGGGCGTTGATCGCGGCGTCAGGTCCCGGCGGGCGGGTGGCCGGGGTCGTCCTCATGGTCCTCGGCTTCTTCGGCGGACTGGCCCTCGTGATCTTCCTGGGGACGAGGTGGGCGTTCTCCGCCCCCGCCCTGCTCCTGGAGGAGCAGCGGGTGTTCGCCGCGATGCGCCGTTCGTTCGGGCTGGTCCGCGGCAGCTTCTGGCGGGTGCTGGGGATCCTGCTGCTCACCCAGCTCATCGTGTCCTTCGGCAGCGGGCTCATCTCGTTCCCGTTCGGGCTGCTCAGCGGGCTGCTGCAACTGCTGTCCGGGTCCAGGCCCTACCAGGACGTGCTGGTCAACATCGGCCAGTTGCTCGTCGGGGGAGTCGGCGAGGTGATCGCCGGTGCGGTCTTCTACCCGTTCACCGCGGCCGTCACGACGCTGCTGTACATCGACGTCCGGATGCGCCGGGAGGGCCTGGACGTCGAACTGATGCGCGCGGCCGAATCCGGCACCGGAGCGTGAGAGGCCTTTGCGCAGCCCCGCCCGCCGCAGGCGGGTGCCGATCGCCGTGGTTCTGACGGCCATGCCGTTGTCCGTGGTCACGTCGTTGTCCGCGGTCTCGGGCGTGGCGTCCGCCGCGGTGCGGGTCGACGTCCCCGTCCGGCCCGACCGGGACACCGCCCGCGGCTGGGCCGTCGAGGAGCTGGCCCACCGGGAGTACCAGGTGGCCAGGCCGGGGCTGCTGCAGCGGGCCCTGCAGGCGATCTGGGACTGGCTGAATCAGCACGGGCCGGACCTGCCGCAGGGCGACGGCACCCGGATCGTCCTCGTGGTGCTGATCTTCGTCCTGGTCGGCCTCGTGCTGTACGCCGTGCAGCGCTCCGGCGGGCTACGCCGCCAGTCCCGCCGCGGCAAGGAGGCCGTGTTCAGCGGCCCGGCCCGCACGGCCGCCGGCCACCGGGCTGCCGCCGAGGCCGCCGAGCGGGACGGGCAGTGGGCCACGGCGGTGGTCGAGCGGTTCCGGGCGATCACCCGCGAGCTGGAGGAGCGGGCTGTCCTCGTCCCCCAC
>DASTGO010000555.1:0-4822 GCA_035719045.1 Kineosporiaceae bacterium
CCAAGAAGATCCCCAAGAAGATCCCGAAGAAGATCCCGACCCTGAGGACGGACTGCAGTTCCCGGTGGGAGGGCCGGTGGACGACGAACGTACGAGGAGCAGAGACTTCCTGACCGCCCACGATCCCGGCCACGAGCCCCACCACGAGCCCGAACACGAGCCCGGACCCTGGCCCGGCTATGAGCCCGAATATGAACCCGAACACGAGCCCGGCCCCTGGCCCGAACACGAGCCTGCGTTGCCAGCTGGGGATCCAGTTGGGGATGTGCCACCAGGGCAGGTCGCGGGTGGGGCCGGTGGGTGGGGTGTTCATGTGGTGGGCGATCCAACCCAGCCAGTAGGTGGCGTGTTCGCGTTCCCGCGGGTCGGGGTAGGCGGTGATCAGGGTCTGGTCGAGCAGGTGGCGGCGCAGGGCCTGTTCGGTGTCCAGGGCCGGGTCGAGCAGCGGGGTGGGGTCGACCGGGTGGGCGGCGCGGGCCAGGGACAGGGTCAGCGGGGTGTTCAAGGTCCGGGCGAGGACCCCGTCAGGGCGTGCACGGATCTCGTCGGTGACGACGACCCAGGCCCGCCGGACCGGTTCGGTGCAATCGGCCAGCAGGTAGTCGGCCGCGGCGCCGACTGCGACGGGGCGCAGCTCGAGCACCGCGGTGGCGGGCAGTTGTGCGCCGTCGTCGAGGGTGGCCTGGTACTCGGCGGGCCGGCTGGTCAGCACCACCCGCAACCCGCCGGCCTCGGTCTGCAGCCGGTGGATGGCCCGGACGCGGTGGGCGCCGGGCATCTCGTCCAGGCCGTCGAGGAACAATGCGACCTGCCCGGTGTCGAACAGTGCCCCGATCACATCCGGCCCGTACTCGGCCGCCCGCAGGTAGGGATGGTCCCGGGCGATCGTGGCGGCCGCCCATTCCCGCAGCCCCTGCTCGGCGGGGTTCCACGACCCCAAGGTCAGCCACACCGGGACCGGCACCTTCGCCCGCTCCTCCGGGGCGAGGTGCTCGCGGTGCTCCAGGGCTTGCAGCAGCAGCAGGATCATCGCGGCGGTCTTGCCCGCACCGGGCCCGCCGATCAGGACCAGCCGCCCGCGCGGAAGCCGCCCGTACACCTCGTTGTGCAGCCGGGTCACCACCCCGGACCCCAGCAGCTCCCCCACCTGCAGGCCGCGCACGGGCCCCGGACCGGACACCCCGCCCGAGGAGGTGGCCCCGACCTCGTCCCGGGGTACCGCCACCTGGGGGTCGGCCCACCGCCACCGCACCTTCACCGGTGCCGGCAACCGGATCCCCCGGACCTGCACCTGGCGCCGCCAGGCCGCCACTTGCCGGTCCGCCAACGCCTGCGCCGCGGCCGCGGTCTGCGCCACCGACGGCGCCGCCGGCACCAGGGGGCTGCGGCGGGACCAGGCCCACACCACAACGGGAGGGACGATCACCACCGCGGCCAGCAACGTCCCGGAGACCTGGGCCCGGTTCGGCCTGTCCCCCGAAGGCCCGCCCCACAACACGTAGCCGATCACCCCGGCCACGAACAGCAAGACCAGCCCCACCCACCCCAACACCACGGCAGAACGCAGCCGACCCCTCACGACCAGCGATCATCTCAGCCCACGTTCACCGACACGGGACCTTCCGCAGGACGATGCCGCGAACGACCTGGACTGACAGGAGGCCCACTCAGCACTGGAGCACCGGGATCAGCTGTCAGGCCGCCATCGCAGATAGCCCCGACGGCGTGACATTGCCGCGGACGCAGAGTAGGCCCGGGGCGCGGTGCCGGGATTGCTCCCGGTCCGTTTCCCCGAGCCTCTCGCCGAACCCGCCGTGCACGTCACCGCGCAACGGGCTCTCCACGGTTCCTGCCGTCATGTGGGCTGAAGGGTCCAGGGGTTGGGGATTCTGCTGCCGCGGTAGCGATACCGAGTAACCTTGATTGCCGCGATCCGCTGCAGTTCGGTGTTGCCCTTGCTGATCGGTTGCCACCGCCCGCTGGGGGTGGTGGTGAACCGGGCTCGGATGTCCTGCCATCTCCAGTGGTGCCTCACTCGCAGCATCCGGACCACTCGCCACCAGGCGAAGTTGTCCAGCATCGAGAACACGTTCTTCGCGATCTCGTGCTTGAAGTGGTTGGCCCACCCGCGCATGACCATGTTCAGGCCGGTCAGCACGGACTCCAGGTCCCGTTGCGATTTCCTGTGGGTCAGGGCACGGATCTTCGCCTTCACCGACCGGATCGCCCGGGGCGCGATGAAGGTGTACACGTACCACTTGTTCGTCCCCCGCTTGCGGCGCCACTGGATGCGGCGCCCCAGGAAGTCGAACCCCTCACTCATGTGCACCACGCGAGTCTTCTCGGCCGACAGTTGCAGGCCGAGCCCGGCGAGCACACCAGTGACCTCCTCCCGCAATGCCAGGGCGTGGTCCTGGGTCCCATGGACCAGGATCACGAAATCGTCCGCGTAGCGGACGATCCGCCACGTGGGCGCACCCTTGGCGCGCAGGCGTACACGCTGATAGCCGGTCGACATGCTCCCGCCTGGCCGCCACGGCGCGTGGAAGTGCTCATCGAGCACGCTCAGCGCCACGTTGGCCAGTAGCGGGGACAGGATGCCGCCGGCCGGGGTGCCGGTGTGCGTATCCTGATAGTCACCGAGCTCGGTCATGATCCCGGCCTTCAGGAACGCCTTCACCAGCGCCAGGACCCGCTTGTCCTTGACCCGTTCCCGGACTCGGTCCATCAAGGGGACATGCCCGATTTCGTCGAAGCAGGCCTTGATGTCGGCGTCCAGCACCCACCGGTACCCGCAGGTTCCGAAGTGGTGGGTCTCGGCGATCGCGTCCTGGACCCTGCGCCGGGGCCGGAACCCGTAGGAGACCGGCAGGAAGTCGGCCTCGAAGATCGGTTCCAGCACCAGCTTCAACGCGGCCTGGACCACCCGGTCAGCGATCGTCGGTATCCCGAGTCTCCTGACCTTGCCCGACCCGCCCGGCTTGGGGATCGTGCGTTCCCGCACCGGCAACGGCCGGAACGTGCCCGCCTTGAGTTGGGCCCGTAGGTCGTCCAGGAACCCCGGAACCCCCACCTGCGCCTCGACGTCGGCGACCGTACGGCCGTCCACGCCGGGCGTACGGGCGCCCCGGTTACCCGCGACCCGGTCAAACGCCACGATCAGCGTCGCCGGGTCGCACACGAAGTTGAACAGGTCATCGAACCGGCGGCCAGGATCAGCCGCCGCCCAACGGTGAAGCTTGGCCTGCATCCCCGATACCCGCGCGAACGGACCCACCAGGGTCACATCGCGTGGAGCACCACCATCCGGCGGCGCGTCTTCCGGCATTGCAGCCTCCGTTCCTTCTCGAAACCGCTGCCGTCCTTCCCCATGTGCACGGGCTCTCCCCGGCTCGGAGTACTACGACGGCTCCGTCCCACCCGCCGGTTCGGCGGTCGGTGCGCCTATCCCGGGCCACCGACTGGACGCCGGTCGCCCGGGAGCCACGAACGGGTGGTTCCCGCGTTCACCATGTTTCGCTTGTCGAAGGAGGAGTCCGACTGTGTCCCGGCGGCCTCGCCATGGGTACGCCGCAGACCTTCCCCATGGCCTCCGACGCCAGCATCCGTAAACCGCCGCCGGAGTTTCCCTGTCTCACTGCGTCAGGGTGCGCACCGCGCCCGGCCCATATCTGCCAGATTTGAGCCGGTGTAACTGTCAAGGACTTAACGACGTCGGTTCCTCACGTACTCCTCTCCGTCACGCTTGCCGGACCCGCACCATCTGGCAGTGCTGGCACGTCCCAGCGTTGTCAGGGCTGCTCCCACCCTCCCCGGCACCACCCGGGTCAGGCTGCCCTCAGCTACACCAGCCTGCTGCGACAGGCCAGCGGTGGGGGTCTCTCACCTCCACTCGAAACACAGCGCCTCGCGGCGCAAACGAGTTCCGTTACACACCAGGCCTGGGGCGATGCCCTGGCGGCTGAGGTGTCTCACGAACGTTCGTTACCCGACAGACAGGGCCTTCGGACAGGCAGATGTTGAGGCAGGCCGAAGAGAGTCAGGCAGATCCTGTCGGGTTCCCTCTTGCCTCGAGCAGTACCTCCAGGTTGTTCATTGCGTCCTCGTCGCCGAGGTCGGCCGCCCGCCGGTACCAGGCCTCGGCCTCCCCCACCGACACCGCATCCCCCCGCTCGTGCAGCAGGACCCCCAAGCTGGTCATCGCCTCCGCTTGGCCGAGGTCGGCCGCCCGCCGCCACCAGGCCTCGGCCTCCCCCACCGACACCGCATCCCCCCGCTCACGCAGCAGGAATCCAAGGCCGGCCATCGCGATCACGTCGCCGAGGTCTGCGGCACACCGGAGGAGGTTCTCGGCCGTTGATGCGTGGTGGGTGATGTAGGCGATGACGCCGGCCTGAACGAGGTCGTCGGGGGAGTCTGCGATGGCGGCAGCGATGGCGGTCCAGGTGGAGGCGGGTAGGCC
The DNA here is from genome assembly GCA_035719045.1 of Kineosporiaceae bacterium. Taxonomy (GTDB): domain Bacteria; phylum Actinomycetota; class Actinomycetes; order Actinomycetales; family Kineosporiaceae; genus DASTGO01. Next base: position 4,463 of record DASTGO010000555.1, read on the forward strand.
GGATGGGAGAGCATTCGCGAAGTGGTCCAGGACCGCATCGTGGATGGTGAACCCCGTCCCGTCAGTGCGCTGGGAGATCAACCGGGCCCCAAACACTGGAGTGCAAGCCCACCGGACCCCGTCGTCGTACAGGTCGAGCAGGGTGGCGTCGTCGTCGGGCAGGTAGGTCGGGTACAGCTGGCGGACAAGGTCGTTGGGGGCAGGACGGTTCAGGCCTGCGCAGTACCAGTCGGCGACCGCCCGCACCACGGCCACCCCGGCAGGTGGGGGTAAGCCGGTGGTCAGGTGGGTGATGAGCTCGGGCACGACGGACAGGTAGTCACTCAGCCCGACTCCCTCCCGCAGCGCGGCCACGACATC
>DASTGO010000556.1:0-8174 GCA_035719045.1 Kineosporiaceae bacterium
GCTGGCGCGACTGGCGCGACTGGCCAACCGGTGGCGCGACTACCCTCCTTGCCCTCACGGACCGTGATCGCGGTGCCAGGACCGAGAGCGGCTGAAACAGAGGGGCTAGCGCGGCCCCGCGGTCCACAGCCGCACGAATCCGGCCAGAAACGCAAGCCCGGCCCCGTAGTAGGCCAGCGTGACCAACAAGGCCGGTAGCTCCGCGGTGCGAGCCTCGGCCATGAAGGCATGCGGCCATCGGGGAACGCCGCGCTTCATGGCCCCGCCCGACACCGCCAGGCCCCACCCGGCGACCGCAATACCGGCCCCGAGCACAGCCCCCGCCGACGGCGCCGCCCACACGCCAATCGCACCGCCCAGACTGAACACGACCGTCCCCAGCAATATCCGGCGCAGTTGACCACGAGTCGGCGCCGGGGCAGTACCCGCCTGAGGGTCAGTCATGGTCGCGGAGTCTCCCACAACCCCCCGCTGTTTCAGCCCCCGCCCAGCACCCCGAGATGCACCCCCGCCGCTTCCCCGGGCGAACCACGACCGGGGCGGGGTGCACCTCAGCCCCTCCGCCAGGGCCAGCCGGAGCCCGCTTGCACCCCTGCTTGCACCCCCGCCCGGCCCGCTTGCGCAAGCGCCCCCGCTTGCACCCCTCGCTTGCACTCCGTGAGCAGGGCAGACAGCCCCCGAAGGGGCCGTGCAAGCGGCCCCACCCCGCCCCAACGCAGGGCACAAACCCGCAGGACGACGGTCACGGCGACGGCCCGCGCCGAGCCCGCTTGCAGCCCGCTATCAGGCCCCGCTATCACCCCCGGCCCGGCCGCTATCGATAGCGACCCCTCTATCACCCCCCGCTATCGGCCCCGACCAGGGCGAACACCCGCCCAGGCCCCGGGTGATAGCGGCCCCCGACCGGCCCACCCGAAACCGCAAACCCGCAGGACAGCCCCCGGGCAGGCACACCCCGCCGAGCCCGCTATCACCCCCCACCCGGAAGGACGCCCGCACCCTCATGCCCACCCCCGCCGCAACCGCCATGCTCGACCAGGCCGACGCCGCCACCCGTCACGCCCGCACCGTCGTAGAACGCCTCGCCGACCTCACCGCCACCCCGCACCGGGGCACCCGGCCCTCACCCTGGCTCGCCGCGCAACTCCTCGACCTCGACCGCCGGATGGCCGACCGGACCATCACCTTGTGCCCCCACATCGGCGACGCCCCGCAGATCGTCCACGCCGTCGCCTGGCGCCCCGGCACCCTGGCCTGCACCCGCTGCGCCACCGCGATGCTCACCCCGACCGACACCGAGGACCAGACCTGCGACCGGTGCCGCCACCTCGCCGACCCGATCCACTCCGGCCTGGTCACCATCGGCCCCCTGCTGTTCGGGTTCGGCCTGTGCGACCCCTGCGCCCGCACCACCGGCCACCTGACCACCCCGACCAACCCCCGCCACGAGTAGCCGCAGCGCGACCCCGGCCGCTACCGGCCTGGCCGCCGGGACGGCCTCGTTGCGAGGAACCACAGCGGGACGGCAGGCTGCGCCCGTGAGCAAGACGGTGCCCGGGGAGTATCGCGGCGTCTCGTTCTGGGTGTACGACCTGGCCCAGGCGATCCTGTTCGCCCAGATGGCCGAGGAGGCCGCCGCGGTCACGGTCGAGCAGCGGTCGCCGTGGCTGGATGACCTAGAGGAGGACCTGCGGGTCCACGCCGTCTGTGGAGGCAACCTCGCGTTCGACCTGGACGACTGGTGTGCTGGGCATGAAGAGGAGTTTCTGGCCCTGGTGGCCCAGGCCGCGGCCCGCCTGACCGTCAGGGGTGCCATCACTGCCCAAGAGGCCGCTGAATGGGTCGTGATCGACGGCAGAGCCATCTTCCTCAGAGGTGCCGACGTCTTCCCGACCGCCCCGGTGGTGCAGCTCGCCCACGCACTGACCGACATCGTCCACGGCAGCTACCCCAAGGCCCCTCCCGGGCGGGAGTGGTACTTCGGGCTGCCCGAAGGCGTCATCACGTTGGTCATCCACCAACCGGACGGCCCCGATTCCGTCGCTTCCTGACCGGTGCCAGGCACAGGCGCCGTCGGGTCCACCATCGGGGTCTGCCGGTCGCGCCTGACCCCTGCCCGCCTAGACGGTGCCGATCGGCGAGTTAGGTCACCGAGTTAGGTCCCGGCAGGCGAGTTAGGAACCTAACTCGCCGAGTTAGCCCGCGCATCCCGGCGCTGACCTGCGCGAGTTAGCCGAGTTAGGTCCCCGGCACCCCACCCGAGGGCACCTCAGACCCCCGCAGAACACGGTCCCGGAAGTGTTCGCCCGGACCTAACTCGCGCCCGCGTCGATCCGTCGCCCGCAGCTGCCCGCGACAGCTCCGGACGACCCCGCCCGGGGGTGCTAGCGGTAGCACCCGCCCCTGCTAGCGGTAGCACCCCCGATAGCACCCAATCCGGCCCCTGATCAGGCCGCTAGCAGATAGCACCCTCCGGCCACCACAGCCCCAAACCCGCCCCCGTGGCCGAATCCGCACCCCTCACGCGGCTCCTGCTATCACCCCACGCCCACGCGGCCCACCAACCCCGTCCGAGCCATCCCGACCCGTCCTCAGCTACGAACGCCTCGCCCCGAAAGGAACCGCTCACCCCGTGTTGAGCAACGTCATCCCGCTCCCTGTCCGACCTTCCGAACCTGCCGACGCCGCTCACGAAACGACGGCGACGGTGCTCGATGTCCGCCGCGCCGTCTACACCGTCGCCGAGGTGTCGCAGATGCTCAGCCTCTCGCGCGGCAGCACCTACGCCATGGTCCGCTCCGGTGAGATTCCGGCCCTGAAGCTCGGCTCCCGCTGGGTCATTCCCAAGCGCCGCTTTCACGCCTGGCTGGACAACCTGCCCGAGGCCACGGACGCCGAGATCAACCGCGCGCTCGACGCGCTCGACCGCACCACCAACAAGGGAAGGTGAAGAACCCCAATGGGCTTCGTCCGAAAGACCCCGGCCGGTAGCTGGCGCGCCTGCTGGCGCGACGCCACGGGCCGCCAGCCGTCCAAGACCTTCAAGACCAAGAGAGAGGCGACCGCCTTCCTCGCGGAGGTCGAGAGCACCGTCAATCGCGGCACCTACGTGGACCCGCACGCGGGCCGCCGCGTGCCCTTCGACGCCTACGCCCGGCGCTGGCTCGAATCGCGCAATCACGAGCTGGCGACCACGGCGCGGGACGCCTCGATCATGCGTACCCACCTGCTGCCGCACTGGGGTTCCACGCCCCTGGCTCGGATCGATCACAGCGCGGTTCAGCACTGGGTGACCGACCTGGGGCAGCGGCTGGCCCCCGCGTCGGTCGCCCAGTGCCACCGACTGATGTCCGGCGTCCTGAAGGCAGCCGTTCGGGACCGCCTGATCGCGGTGAACCCCTGCGACGGAGTCCGCCTGCCGCGCCAACGGCGGCAGGCGGGAGCCGATCGGCTGATCAGCCGGGAGGACTTCGCTGAGCGGCTTCTAGCGGCTGTTCCGCCCCGTTACCGCGCGCTCGTGGGCTTGGCCGGCGGAACGGGCCTGCGCTGGGGCGAGTGCATCGGGCTCCGGTGGGACTCCGTCGACCTCACGGCGTCCCAGGTCCGCGTACAGCGGGTGGCGGTCGAGGTCGCCGGGCACGTCACGACCAAGCCCTACCCGAAGTCCCGGGCGGGCCGTCGGACGGTGCCGCTGCCTCCGTTCGTGGTGGAGCTGCTGAAGGCGCACCGGGAGACGTACGGCACCGGCGCGGCCGGGGAGGTCTTCACCAATGAGGCGGGCGGCCCGATCCGGCGGACGCTGTTCCGCTCCCGGATCTGGCGGCCCGCCCTGGTCCGGGCAGGACTCCTCGGCACTGTGAAGGAGGAGGGCCGCCGCGCGTTCACGGCGGTCTGGACGGACGACGACGGCACCGAGCACCGGGAGACCTTCACCACCCACGCACAGGCCGTCCGCCACGTCGCCAGGAACGCCGGGGGAGCGCCCCGCTTCCACGACCTGCGGCACTCCTACGCCACGTGGTTGATCACGGCCGGAGTGGCGATCAACGACGTGCAGCGCGTCATGGGCCACGAGCAGGCGACGACCACGCTGAGCATCTACACGCACGTCATGGGAGGGGTCGATGACCGCGTTCTCGGGGCTCTTGCTGCCTTCTCGCTGCCTCCGGAGCCCCCGGAAACGCCAGAGGCGCCGGAGTCTGATGACTCAGGCGCCTCTGATCAGGCATAACACCTGGTGGGCGATACTGGGATTGAACCAGTGACCTCTTCCGTGTCAAGGAAGCGCTCTCCCACTGAGCTAATCGCCCTCAGCTGGGACAGAGGTGGAGACGGGATTTGAACCCGTGTAGACGGCTTTGCAGGCCGTTGCCTCGCCTCTCGGCCACTCCACCGTGAGGCTTATGACCTCCGAGCGGACGACGGGATTCGAACCCGCGACCCTCACCTTGGCAAGGTGATGCTCTACCAACTGAGCCACGTCCGCACGTTTCCGAGATCCGCTAGGCGGTGTCTCTCACGCGTTGTGAACCATAGCCGACCCCGGCGGGGTGAGTCCAACCGGCTTCCGCGAGGGCGTGCCGGGTGGGCGCGCCCTCACGGTCCATCCGAAATGCCCGACCCGGGGGACGGCCGCTCCCTGCGCGGGAGTTCCCCGGTGCCGGCTGGGGCCGCTGGGACTCCTGGCGCCTCGCGGGCGCGCCTCGTCCGCGCGCAGGGCTCGGGCACCCGGCTGGAACTCCTGGTGCCCGAGGTCCGTCACCGCCGCGGCTGCCTGTCCGCCGCGGCTGCTCCTGGGTCAGGTCCGACACCTGGCCTCCCCTGGACATGTCCGGGGGAGGGTGCTTTCTGAACGTGTCCCGTGGGGCAGTCCCCGGGCGGACACGACGACGGACCGTCCCTGGCCTGTCTGCGGCCTCCTCCGGCGCTACCGTGCCTGGTCCGCAACTGACTGGCGGCTGCGGACGGACCAGTGCTGCGAGGAGGGGCGGGCGGGATGACCAGAGGTCCGGGCAGGGCCTGGTTCGGTGGTCTGCTCGCGGAGGGCGTCACCGGCTGGTCGAATGACCCCGCCGACCTCGACCGGGGCGGCTGGTGGGCCGTGGTGATGACCTTCGAGGGCACGTTGTCGATGTGGCGGTTCGACCGGGTGCGCCCTGCCGACCTGCCCGATCCGGAACAGCCCTGGCCGTCGTCGGCGACCGGCCCGTGGACGAGTTCGCTGGGCCGGGACGCGTACATCTGCGGGGTGAGCGAGATCAGGCGGCGGATCCGCGAAGGGGAGGTCTACCAGGTCAACCTCTGCCGGGTGATGTCCGCCCCGGTCCGTCCGGACGCCGGCCCGTGGGCGTTGGCCGCCGTGCTCGCGGCGGGCAATCCGGCCCCCTACGCCGGAGTGATCGACGTCCCGGACGGCCCCGGCGCACCCGGCGCCCGGCTGGTCAGCGCCTCGCCGGAGCTCTTCCTGGACCGGGACGGCGACGTCGTGCGCAGCGGGCCGATCAAGGGCACCGCTCCTACCGTCGACGGCCTGCTGCCCAAGGACGAGGCCGAGAACGTGATGATCGTGGACCTGGTCCGCAATGACCTGCAGCGGGTCTGCCGTCCCGGCGGGGTCGACGTCCCCGAGCTCCTGGCCGTGCACCCCCACCCGGGACTGGTGCACCTGGTGTCGACGGTCCGGGGCCGGCTGGCCGACGGCGCGGGCTGGCCCGAACTGCTGGCCGTCACGATGCCGCCGGGCTCGGTGTCCGGCGCACCGAAGAGCAGCGCCCTGCGGGCCATCGCCGACCTGGAACCTGTTCCGCGCGGCCCCTACTGCGGTGCCGTCGGCTGGGTGGACGCCGACAGGGGGGCCGCCTGCCTGGCGGTCGGGATCCGCACCTTCTGGTGGGATGTCGACCGGCTGTGCTTTGGGACCGGTGCCGGGATCACCTGGGGGTCGGATCCGCTGCAGGAGTGGGAGGAGACCCGGCTGAAGGCGCGGCGGCTGGTCGCGCTGGCGTCCGGGGGAGGTGCCGGGGGCCCGGATGCGCACGGCCCGTTGCCTGCTGGCAGGGTGGTGGCCGCCACCGGCGACGGATGGCGCAGGGACGGCGAGGAGGGGTCATGACGACGGTGGTCTGGGTCGGCGGCCAGGTTCTCGATGGGGAGGCGGCCCGGGTGCCGGCTCTCGACCACGGGCTGACCGTCGGCGACGGCGCCTTCGAGACCTGCAAGGTCCTCGACGGTCAGGCTTTCGCCCTCACCAGGCACCTGCGCCGACTGACCCGATCCCTGGACATCCTCGGCATCACCGGCCCGGGGGACGGCGCGGTCCGGGCTGCGGTGGAACAGACCATGGCGGCAGCCGGGCCGTTGCCGCTGGGCCGATTGCGGATCACCGTCACGGGTGGCGCCGGCCCCCTCGGCTCCGATCGCGGGACGGCTGCCCCGGGCCTGATCGTCGCGGTGTCCTCGGCCGTGCCCTGGCCGTCGCGGATCAGTGTGGCCACCGTGCCCTGGACCCGCAATGAGACCTCTGCCGTCGCGGGTGCGAAGACCACCTCGTACGCCGAGAACGTGGTCGCGCTCAACGCCGCGCACGTGCGGGGGGCCCATGAGGCTCTGCTGGCCAACACCCGGGGACAGTTGTGCGAGGGGACGGGCTCGAACGTCTTCGTGGCGGTCGGCGACCGGCTGGTGACCCCGCCGCTGGCGTCCGGCTGCCTGGCCGGCGTGACCCGCGCACTGCTCCTGGAGTGGGCGGCCGAGGATGGCCTGCCGGTGGCGGAGGAGAACGTCCCCTTCGACGTCCTCGACACCGCCGAGGATGTGGTGCTCACCAGTTCGACCCGGGATGTCCAGCCGGTGTCGGTCATGGACGGTCGTGAACTGGCCGGGGGGAAGCTGGGACAGGCCGCCGCGCACCTGTTCGCGCGGCGTGCGGCACAGCGGCTCGACCCCTGAGCCGCATCACATCTCTGAGCCTCACCACGCCGGGCCGAGCGCGGTGAGGCGACGAGCAGATCAGGCGAGCAGACGGGCCAGCGCGGCGTCGAGATCCAGGTGCGCGCTCTCCTCGCCGTCGGCGACGACGGCGGTGGTCCGGTCGAGGAAGGAACGGACATCGTCCGCCGTCGCCTCTAGGACCGCCTGGCCGTCCGGCGACGTCAGCGAGATCATCAGCAGTTCGCGTCCGGTGCCCCACGACGGCCAGACATGGACGTCGCCGTCTCCCGTGGGGGTGGACAGGCCCGTGCGCAGCAGATCACGGGCGAAAACCCACTCGACCTCCATGCCGTCGCCGGAGAACACCGCCCGGACCGCATATGGGTCACTGGCGCTGTAGCGGAGGCTGACGGGCAGGGGGACCGCGTCGGCGTCAGCCACGACCAGCCGGAGCTGGACCGAAGCCTCGACGTCCACGTGCGGTTGCATGGTGCTCCCAACGCTCGATCGGCGGCCACCCGGATGGCCCTCAGCGGCATCTTTCCCCGTACGCGCCGCCCCGAAACCCGCCGGACGGGTGGTAGTACGCAGTGATTCTGGCGGCCATCGCGGATCGCTGGGAAGGGTGCGGACAAAAGCCGACGAACACCTCCGCGGACGGCAAGGCTGCAATCACGCTCGGTAGTCGAAATCGGCATCGGATCGAAAACGATTCCGCAGCGTGACGGCATGATCGCGTGGCTTCATGGGGGTGGCCTTGGTCACTGATGGTGGATCGATCGCTCTTTTGGTGCACTCGCCGGCCCATCGGTCGCGGCCCGGGCTGCGACGACGGATGGGCGGCGCGTCAGATTCATTGGGCGTGTCGCCGTTGCGTGCTGGTGACTGCTCCGAGCCTGCCGGTTGAGGCTTTCCCGCCGGTCGTCCCGGCACCTGAAACCAGTGGGTTGCGGCATGGGTCGGACGAGGGTTCTGCGGGAGTTCGGGTATGGGCTCCGGGGCTCCGGCCGTTCCGGCGGCGAAGCTTCGGCAGGGGTCTGGTGGTGCTCCAGATGCGGCGTCTGCAGGGTTTGGCGACGCTCCGGTGCGTGGTCCCGCCAGCTGATTGGTCTCGACGGCCCGACGTTCGCTAGGATCCGGGAGTCCCGTTGCGACAGCGTCGGGACGCGGGCGATTAGCTCAGCGGGAGAGCGCCTCGTTCACACCGAGGAGGCCACTGGTTCGATCCCAGTATCGCCCACCGC
>DASTGO010000557.1:0-2447 GCA_035719045.1 Kineosporiaceae bacterium
GTCGACGTCGGCGCCGACCCGGGCCAGCAGGTCCCCGCGCCGCAGGCCCGCCACGACGGCCGGGTCGGCGGCGGCCAGCCGCAGGTACAGCCGTTCCCGCAGCACGGCGACGCCGCGCAGGGCGACATCGTGGGAGACCAGCCGCTCCACATAGCGCAGCACGCCGCGGCCGATCCCGAAGGCGCGGGTGGCCACCACGGCGACCTGCAGGTACATCACAGGCGGATGCTGGGCCGCGCGGGAGATCAGCCAGCCGGAGGTGGCCATCAGGCCGATCGCCGACCCGAGGGCGGCCACCCCGGCGAGGACGGCCAGGACGGTCCGGCCGACGTCGGGCCTCAGGGCGACCAGGGCGCGGACCAGCGGGTCCTGCCGCAGCCGGGACAGCAGCCCAGCCCCTGGACCGCCCGTCCCGGGGCCGGTGCCGGTGGCGGCGGTGGTCGCACGGGAGCTCATCGGGCCACCCCCGCCAGGTCCACCGCGGCCGGTCCTGCCGGTCGCCCGCCACCGTCCGGACCGGGGACCGGCCCGTCGTGCACCATGACCACCCGGTCGGCCAGGGCCACCAGGGCGGGCCGGTGGGCGACCACGAGGACGGTGTGCCCGGCGTCGCGCAGCTCGCCGATCGTGGCGTGGACGATCTGCTCGGTGGCGGCGTCCAGATGCGCGGTCGGCTCGTCGAGGACGACCAGCGGGGCGGGCCGCAGCAGGGCCCGGGCCAGGGCCAGCCGTTGCCGCTGCCCCGCGGACAGCCCGACGCCGCCGTGCCCGAGCGGGGTCGCCCAGCCTCGGGGCAGCGCGGCCACCACCTCGGCCAGTCCGCAGTGGCCGGCCACCCGCTCGAGGTCGGCGTCGGTGGCGCCGGGCCGGGTGAGCCGGACGTTGTCCGCCAGCGTGCCCGGCACGATGAGCGGGCGCTGCGGCACCCAGCTGATCTGGGCGAACCAGCTCTCGGGCCTGAGGTCCGCGAGCGGGACGGCGTCCGGGCGGGGGCCGTCCTGGCCGGGGGCCGGCGGGCCGAGAGGCTCGATGACGACCCGGCCGCTGTCCGGGCGGCGCAGGCCGAGCAGCACCTCGACGGCCGAGGACTTGCCCACCCCGCTCGGGCCGGCCAGCGCGACCACCTCGCCGGGCTGCAGGTGCAGGTCCAGCCACGACGGGGTGGCCCGGTCCCGCCCGGTGTGCACCACCCCGACCCCGTCCAGCCGGATCCGGCTGGTCCTCAGGTCCGGGGCCTGCCGGGTGCCGGGTGCCGGTGGCTGCCGGTCCAGCACCGCGAACGCCTCCGCGGCGGCGGCCAGTCCGTCGACGCTCGCGTGGTATTGCACCCCGACCATCCGCAGCGGCAGGTACGCCTCCGGGGCGAGGATCAGCACCGCCAGCCCGGTCTGCAGGTCGAGGTCGTTGTAGACCAGGCGCAGCCCGACCCCCACCGCGACCAGGGCGACCGACAGCGTGGTCAGCGACTCCAGGACCAGGGCGGACAGGAAGGCCGCCCGCAGGGTCCGCATGGTGGCCCTCCGGTACGCCTCGCCGACCTCCCGGACCCGCACCGCCTGTCCGGTCTCCCGACCGAGCGCCCGCAGCGTGGGCAGCCCGGAGACCAGGTCGAGCACCTGCGCCCCGAGCCGTTGCAGCGTCCGCAGCCGGCGGTCGGCGGCAGCCTGGGTGGCCCAGCCGACCATCGCCATGAACAGCGGGACCAGCGGCAGGGTGATCAGGATGGTCAGTCCCGCGATGAGGTCGTGCCACCACACCACGACCAGCACGGCCGGGGTGACGGTCGCGGCGAGCAGCAGTTGTGGCAGGTAGCGGACCAGGTAGCCGTCCAGGGCGTCCAGTCCGCGGGTGGCCAGGGTGGCCAGCGCGGGCCCGGCATCCCCCTCCAGCGCCGCCGGGCCGAGCCGGACCGCGCGCTGCACCACCTGCCCGCGCAACTGGGCGACCACCCGGGTGGCGGCCCGGTGCCCGTAGCGGTCCTGGGCCCACGACAGCACCGCCCGCCCGGTGACGACGACGACCAGCAGGAGCAGCGGCGACCGCACGTCGGCGAGGGCGAGGCCGCCCATCGCGACCCCGGCGATCACCCGCGCCAGCAGCAGCGCCTGGACGACGACGAGCGCGGCGGTGGCGGCGCCGAGGACTGCGGTGAGGACGACGTAGCCGCGTGCGGCCCTCGCATGGCGCAGCAGCCGGGGATCGAGCGGACGCACCGGTGGCTCCTTGGCGTCGGTGGACGGTGGGGGAGGCGTCAAGGACAGTCTCCCGGGCGGCCGGGGAGCTTGCGGCCGTCGGGTGGGAACGATCACGGCCGGGCGGCGGGTGTTCCCGCGGCCCGGCCGTGCCGGTGGGTGGTCAGTGGGCGGTGGCGGGGATGTCGGTGGTGGTGAGGCGGTGGCGGAAGGTCCAGTAGGTCCAGGTGGTGTAGGTCGCGACGATGGGGACGA
>DASTGO010000558.1:0-5936 GCA_035719045.1 Kineosporiaceae bacterium
CGGGGCGGAGGGGTTCACCCCCCGCACCACCCGGGCCACGTACCGGTCGCAGCCGATCCGGCCGCGCACCGGGGCGTCGTCGGCCACCCGGACGGCGAACCCGTCGGCCGTGGGCGCGGGCACCGGCATCGCCTCGGGCGAGACCGGGTCGGCGAACTCGGCACCGGTGGCGTGGGCGTACTCGCGGGCCACCCCCCGGACGCTGAACGCGTACCCCCGGTCCGGGGTCACGTTGACCTCGACGGTCTGCTCCCCCAGTCCGAGCAGGGCGATCGCGTCGTCCCCGGGCTCGGCGTCGGTGAAGCCCCACTCCGCCAGCCGGATGATCCCGCCGTGGTCCTCGCCCAGCCCGAGTTCGGCCGCCGAGCAGATCATCCCGTCGGACACATGCCCGTAGGTCTTGCGTGCGGTGATGGTGAACCCGCCCGGGACGATCGGCAGCACCGCCCCCGGCAGGCAGACCACGACCAGGTCACCGACCAGGAAGTTGTGCGCGCCGCAGACGATCCCGCGCGGTGCCAGCGTCCCGTCCGCGGTCGGGGCGTTCGACGAGCCGACATCGACGGTGCACCAGCGGATCGTCTTGCCGTTCTTCTGCGCCTCCTCGGCGAAGTCCAGGACCCGGCCGACGACCAGCGGACCGGTGACCTCCCCACCGTGGATCGCCTCCTCCTCCAGCCCGACCCGGACCAGGTCGGCGGCGACGTCCTCGCCGGTGGCGTTCGCCGGGACCGCGACGTACTCGCGCAGCCAGGGCAGCGGAACCCGCATCGCCTCAGACCTCCATGCCGTAGTGCAGGCTGAACCGGACGTCGCCCTCGACCATGTCCCGCATGTCGTCGACGCCGTGGCGGAACATCAGGGTCCGCTCGATCCCCATCCCGAAGGCGAACCCGGTGTACACCTCGGTGTCGACCCCGCAGGCCCGCAGCACGTTCGGGTGGACCATCCCGCACCCGCCCCACTCGATCCAGCCGGTGCCCTTGCAGGTCCGGCACTCCCGGTCCTCGCCGCGGCAGACGAAGCAGCGCAGGTCCATCTCGGCGCTGGGCTCGGTGAACGGGAAGAACGACGGCCGCAGCCGGGTCCGGATGTCCGCGCCGAACATCGACTGGGCCAGGTGGTCCAGGGTCCCCTTCAGGTGGCCCATGGTCAGGCCCTTGTCCACGGCCAGTCCCTCGACCTGGTGGAACACCGGGGTGTGGGTGGCGTCGAGTTCGTCGGTCCGGAACACCTTGCCCGGCACCGCGATGTACAGCGGGGCACCGCGCTCCAGCAGGGCTCGGGCCTGCACCGGGGAGGTGTGCGTGCGCAGCACCAGGCCCGAGTCCGGCGGCTCGATGAAGAAGGTGTCCTGCATCTGCCGGGCCGGGTGGTCGGGGTCGAAGTTCAGGGCGTCGAAGTTGAACCACTCCGCCTCGACCTCGGGCCCTTCGGCGATCTCCCAGCCCATCGCCACGAACACGTCCGCGATCCGCTCACTGATCGACTCCAGCGGGTGCCGGGCACCGCGCGGGGCGCGCTCGGCCGGCAGCGTGACGTCGACGGCCTCCTCGACCAGCATCCGCTCGTCCCGCTCGGCCTCCAGGGCGGCCTGCCGCGTGGTCAGGGCGGTGGCGATCCGGGCCCGGGCCGCACCGACCCGCTTGCCCGCCTCCGCCCGCGCCTGTGGGGGCAGCGCGCCGATCTCCCGGTTCGCCAGGGCGATCGGGCTGCGGTCACCGGCGTGCTCCAGGCGGACCTGCTTGAGCGCGTCGAGGTCCGTGGCGGCGGCGACGGCGGCGAGCGCGTCGCGGACGCAGCCCTCGACCTCCTCCTCGCTCAGCGCGGCCACCTCGACGGGATCGAACTGCGTGTTGGGTCCGGACATGTGGCTCGTGGTCCAGTCATGACGAGGGACAGTGGCGTGGCCGGGTGCGGGGCCCGCGCGGCAACTGAGGCCCGGGGGCCCGATGCCGGTGCGGCTGCCCGGGCACGGCCCGGCCGTAGACGATCCTCTCAGATCGCCCGCCTCCGTCTCCTCCCGGTTGCCCCGCGCCGCGCGGTCGCCGCGCCAGACTCGTCGCCATGACCTGCACCCGGACCACCTCGGCCTCGCCGCCCGCCACGACGCCCGGACCGTCCCGGTGACCGGGGACCTGACGGCCGCGGACCGGGCGGCCGCCCGTCCCGGTCGGTCAGTACCGCCGGACGTGCTGGTGATCGGCTCCGCGAACGCGGATCTCGTGGTCGCCGTCGACCGGCGGCCCGCGGCGGGTGAGACGGTCCTCGGCGGCGACCTCGTCGTCCAGCCGGGCGGGAAGGGCGCCAACCAGGCGGTGGCGGCGGCCCGGCTCGGGGCGCGGGCGGCCTTCGCCGGCTGCCTCGGCGACGACGCCCACGGCGACCTGCTGCTGGCCTCGCTCACCGCCGCCGGTGTCGACGTGACCCTGGCCCGCCGGCTGGCCGGTGTCCCCACCGGGGTGGCCCTGATCTCGGTGACCCCGGACGGGGACAACGCGATCATCGTCTCCCCCGGGGCGAATGCACAGGTCGGCACGGGGGACGTGGAGCGGGCCCTGCGGACGGACGGCGGGGCGGACGGCGGGGCGCGGGTCGTCGTCCTGCAACTGGAACTGCCCCCGCCGGTGGTGGCGCACGCCGCGGTCCGGGCCGCCGGAGCCGGAGCCCGGGTGGTGCTGAACCCTGCACCACCCGCCCCGCTGCCGCCCGCCGTGCTCGCCGTCTGCGATCCACTGGTGCTCAACGCCCACGAGGCCGGCGTCCTGCTCGGTCTGCGCGGCCCGGCCGGTCCCGGTGCCGCCGACGCCCTGCTGGCGCTCGGCCCGCGCAGCGTCGTGCTGACCCTCGGCGCGGGCGGAGCGGTCGTCGCGGACCCCGCCGGGACCACGGTGGTGGCCGCGCCCCGGGTGACCCCGGTCGACACCACCGGAGCCGGTGACGCCCTGATCGGCGCCCTGGCCTGGCGCCTGGTGTCCGGTGACGGACTGGTCGAGGCGGTGCGGTTCGCCGTCCGGGTGGCCAGCACCGCGACCCTGCGACCGGGGGCCCAGCCCTCGTTCCCGCACCCGGACGAGGTACTCCCGGCCGGGCCGGACCGGTGACGGCGAGCCCCTCGCCGGCGGAGGCCACCGGTGCCGTTCAGCGGCGCGGTCCCCGCAGGGATGGGGTCGACATGTCGCGGGCGGGCAGGAGCGACCGGATCGGTCAGATCCGGCAGCCGGCGCCACGACGCTGTGCCCGGGCGGCGGCGTAGAGGCAGACGGTGGCGGCGGTGGCGAGGTTGAGGCTCTCCGCCCGGCCGTGCACCGGCACCCGGACCACCCCGTCAGCCAGGGCGAGGTCCTCGGCAGGCAGTCCCCAGGCCTCGTTGCCGAAGATCCAGGCGACCGGTCCGGCGATCCCGCCGCGATCCCCTGCCGCTGCGGCGTCGAGCAGGTCGTCGAGATCGAGGTCGCCGTCGCCGTCGGCGGCCAGCACGGTGAGCCCGGCGGCCCGCAGGGCGGCCACGGCCTCCGCCAGCGGTACGCCGGTCACCACCGGCAGGTGGAACAGGCTGCCCGCGGTCGAGCGCACGCACTTGGGGTTGTGCACGTCGACGCTGGCGTCGGTGAGTACCACGGCCTCGGCGCCGGCAGCGTCGGCGGCCCGCAGCACCGTCCCCGCATTGCCCGGATCACGGACCCGCGCCAGCAGCGCGACCAGCCGGGGCTGCCCGGACAGGGCCTGGGTGAGCGGGACATCGACCAGCCGGCAGACCGCCAGCAGCCCCTGCGGGGTGACCGTCTCGGCCATCGCCCCGAGCACCTCGTCGGTGACCAGGCGGGGGATCACGCCACCCGCGCGGGCGGTGTCGAGGATGGCCTCATGCCGGTGCGCCGCATCTGGGGTGACGTACAACTCCTTGACGGCCCCCCGGACGGCGACGGCCTCCCGGACCGCCTGCGGGCCCTCCGCCACGAACAGACCGGCCCGTTCACGCGCAGAACGCCCGGACAGCCGCCGCACCGCCCGCACCCGGTCGGACCGGGGATTGGCGGCGACGGCGACGTCCGGGCGTCGCGGGTCGCTCATCAGGAGGGCTGCTGAGGAACGGAGCCAGGGACGGCCGTCCGGTACCACCCGTGCACCGGCGGCCTCCCCGATCCCGTACCGAGCCCCGGCCTCAGGCCGCGGTCGTGCCGGCAGCGGCCGGCAGGGCGGCCTTGGCCACCTGGACCAGAGCCGCGAAGGCGGGGGCGTCGTTGACGGCGAGCTCGGCGAGCATCCGCCGGTCGACCTCGACACCGGCGGCCTTCAGGCCCTGCACGAAGCGGTTGTACGTCATGTCGTTCGCGCGGGCGGCGGCGTTGATCCGCTGGATCCACAGCCGGCGGAAGTCACCCTTGCGGGCGCGCCGGTCGCGGTAGGCGTAGCCCAGGGAGTGGGTGACCTGCTCCTTGGCCTTGCGGTACAGCCGGGACCGCTGGCCCCGGTAGCCGCTGGCCTGGTCCAGGACCTCGCGGCGCTTCTTCTGGGCGTTGACCGCCCGCTTCACGCGTGCCACGTGATGTCTCCTCGGTAATCAGCTGCTGGGGTGGACGGGTGGGCGCCGGTCACTTGCCGAGCAGCCGCTTGGCCTTCTTGGCGTCGCTGGGCGCGACCTCGGTGTTGAGGGCGAGGCGGCGGGTGCGGGTGCTGGACTTGTTCTCGAACAGGTGCCGCCGGTTGGCCTGCTCGCGCACGAGCTTGCCGCTCCCGCTGAGCCGGATGCGCTTCTTCGCACCGCTGTGCGTCTTGTTCTTCGGCATGGCTGCCGTCTCTCCTCGTCACCCGCGCGCCGAGGGGCGCGGGGCCTGGTCGGTCCACGCCACGTCGGCGCGGGTGGTTCCGGGCGCCCGGCGGCGTCAGCCGGTGGGCTGGCGCCGCGGGCGCGGGTTCCTTCCGTTCCGGTACCGGGTGTGTACCGGAGTGGTACTGGCGGGTGATGCTCGTCAGTGCTGCTGGTCCGTGGTGCGCGGCTGGCCGGCAGTTGCCGGTCAGGCCTCGGCGGTCGACGACTCGTCGGTGCCGGTCTCCGCGCTCTCGGCCGGTTCGCCGGGGACGGGCTCGCCCTCGACGTCGCGACGACGGCGCTGCTCCGCCTTCGCCTCGGCCTTCTTCTTGTGCGGCCCGATGACCATGATCATGTTGCGGCCGTCCTGCTTCGGCGTGCTCTCCACGTAGCCGAACTCGGCCACGTCAGCAGCCATCCGCTGCAGCAGGCGGTAGCCCATCTCCGGACGCGACTGCTCGCGCCCGCGGAACATGATCATGACCTTGACCTTGTCCCCCTGCTTGAGGAACCGCTCGACGTGGCCCTTCTTGGTGCCGTAGTCGTGCGGGTCGATCTTGAGGCGGAGCCGGATCTCCTTCAGGACCGTGTGCGCCTGGTTGCGCCGCGCCTCACGGGCCTTCATGTCGGACTCGTACTTGAACTTCCCGAAGTCCATGAGCTTGCAGACCGGCGGACGCGCCTGGGGCGCGACCTCGACCAGGTCCAGGTCGGCCTCCTGAGCCAGCCGGAGAGCGTCCTCGACGCGGACGATCCCGACCTGCTCTCCGTTGGGGCCCACCAGCCGCACCTCAGGGACACGGATGCGGTCGTTGATCCGGGGCTCGGTGATCTGGTGCTCCTTCGCGACGTCGGTGGCGACCGTCCGCATACGGGAAAGGCTCCCGGACGCAGGCGCACGGGAGCCTCACAACGGACCATCGCCCCGTCCGGCAACGCCGGAAGGGCGGCCCCACGGATGGGGCGGACCGGGACCCGGAACCTGCCTCAAGAGCGGGCGACGGGTGGGAGAGGCTCCACTTGCGCACCGGGCCCATGGACCCGGTCGGTCGGTCAACCACGCTACCAGGTGGTGACGCCACCGTCCGCATCGAGGTCCGCGCACCGCTCACCGGAACCCAGG
>DASTGO010000559.1:0-14315 GCA_035719045.1 Kineosporiaceae bacterium
AGCGCTCGGCCTTCTGGGCATGAATGGCTCACTGCTTAGGGAAAGCCTCATCAGGACTAATTGTCGAATGATGGTTCGAGTCCTGCTCGCCGACCCAGATTCGGAGGCCACCGCTCGTCGCGCCGCTGAGATTGGAGAGTCCCGTGAGTCGTTCGCAAGTGGCATCCGGCTTTCAGTTAGCAGGCTTCGCGAACTTGGGGACACCGTCTCCCTGGAGATCTACTACTACGACACGTTGCCTATCTGGCGGCTCATAGCCCTCGACCATACGATTTACGCATCGACGTTCTCTAGTAGGCTCGAGGGCCACCAGGCCGCCACGTACAAGATAGCCGCTTCATCCGACGGAACGCTCTACGGCGGATTCCGTCGGACGTTCGATGAGCTTCGTAATGGCGCGGTGCGCGTCATCTGATAGGGGGAAAGATGGCAGTAGAAGTCGAACTCAAGGCCAGGGTCACCAATCCTGAGCTAACTCGTTCTCTGCTTGAGTCGCTCGCTTCCGGCGAAGTCAGTTCCTATCGGGACACGTATTACGACTGGCCTGATCATCGACTTACGAATTTCGGTCGGCAGGAACTTCGGCTTCGAATCGTGACATCAGCCGACAGGACTCGTTGCATCCTCACTTTTAAGGGCGCCGCCACGAGCAGAACGGACACGCCCGAGTATGAGACGGACGTGACCGACTGGGAGAATCTCGACTCAATCCTTTCGCACCTCGGGTTGACTCACCTAATTGTCTACACGAAGAACTGCGTGAATTACCGGTTCCATGCTCACGGCCACTCAATCCTCGCCACCATGGTTCAAGTGCCGGAGGTTGACGCAGTCTTCCTGGAGGTGGAGACGGTCATCCCCGACACCGGTTCCAGTGATGCCGCCCGTGCAGCCATCTATCGCACGCTTGCCGATCTGGGTCTTGGGAACGATGACCTCGACCCAACCTTTTACATCGACATGGTGACGGCGGCCCGGAGCAACCTAACCGGCCCTCAGTCCTGACCAGGCCACAAGGTCAACCCCACCGGGAAGGGCAGAGGTAGTGGGCCCGATGCCGTGGCGTGGTTGAGCGCGCAGGAGCGGCCGCCCTGGAGGACCTCGCAGGCGATGAGGTCCCGATGAGCGGCCTCCCGGTCCTGATGGGCTGGCAACCGTTCGGTCGCCAGCACGAACTGCACGGCCGACAGCTTCATGACCTACTGGAGGATCTGGCCCGGCTGGCGGTCCGCCCAGATCTGACATGTGAGGCGACTGCTCGCGCAGCGCGTGATCGACGAAGAGATTGCCCCGCAGCGGTTCCGGAACAACCCCCTCGCCCGCGAACTGATCGCGGTCATGCTCCAGCGCTCCACCAGAAACCCGGACGGTCGCGAACTGCGCAACCTCGCCCACCGCGTCGGCATCTCCGCTTGAACCCAGGCCCGGCCATGTCCATTCACGGATGGTCTGACATCGGCGCAAGTCACAGCTCCCCAAAGGCCCGCAGGGGCCGTCGTTGGCTCGCATCGCTACAGGTCAGAGGCATCCGTGAATGGACACCCGCACACCGCCCAGCCTTGAATGGCCCCTACAGCCACGGACCAGGCACGTCTCGCCAAGCGGAGCCCCTCACCGCGTCCTCCAGCAGGCCCCCACCGATCGCCGCGCCGAGGTCCGCGGCCCGCAACCGCAACACCATCAACGACAACGGCTGATCAGAGTGTCCTCAGGCGGAACCTGCACTTTCCGGCGTGCTTCGCTTCGTACATCGCCACGTCCGCCTCCTCCAGCAACTGTTCGCAGTTGTATCCGGAGCCGTGGCAGACCACCATGCCGAGGCTCGCGCTCACCTTTGCGACGGCGCCGGTGGACAGTGGGAAGGGCTCGGCCATCGTCGCGACGAGCCGGTCCGCCAGTCGCTCGACGTCCTCGGCTGTGTCCACGACGAGGATGGCGAACTCGTCCCCGCCCAGGCGTGCGACCAGGGCGCGGTCGCCGACGTCACTGCGTAGCCGTTCGGCGGCCGCCACCAGCAGTTCATCGCCGGCGACGTGCCCGAAGACGTCGTTGACCTGTTTGAAGCCGTCCAGGTCGAGGACGATGAGGGCCATCGTCTGCTCCGGTGAGCGTTCCGCCGCCAGCTCTCGTTCGAGCCGCTCGGTCAGGAGGGCTCGGTTGCCCAGTTCGGTGAGCGGATCGTGGAACGCCTGATGCCGCAGCCGCGCGGCGAGCCGGTCACGTTCGGAGAGGGACTGGTGCAGTTGCTCAACTCGTCCGTCCAGCTCCTCAAGGAGGCGGGCGTTCTCCGCGAAGGCGGCCAACTGCCGGACCACCACCAACCCGGTTGCGGCCACGGCGCTGATCACGATGATCCACACCTGCATTGAAGGGTGCAGGTCGGCGACACCCCAGCAGAGCAGCCCATAGGTGATGGCGACCGCGCCGTACGGGGCGAGACTGTAGCGGCGCCGATTCCTTCGAAAGCTGATCGAGCCCAGGATCTGGCGCTGCTGGATCCGCGCGGAGACGGTGAGCAGGCTGCTGCCGATCACGTTGAGCCCGAAGACCCATGACAGCAGGCCCCGCTCGATCAGCAGTGTGGACGTTGCGAAGGCCGTGGCCTCGGCCGCCGCCGCACACCCTGCCGCGATCCCCGCCCAGGTGGTGAAGGGCGGTTCGGCGGCGAGGACGAGTCGGACCATGGCGAAGATGCCGAGCATGAAGACACCCGGTCCGATGAGCACCCCGAGGAGAGCGGGGGTCCCGTCGGCGGGAGGGGGAACGTAGGTGTAGGCGCAGGCCCCGGCCGTTCCCGTCAGGACGATGGCGAGATCCAGACGGTAGCGTGCCCGGTCGCTGCGGGTCCTCAGGCCGATGGGCACGAAGAGCGCCGCCACGACGATGACGGCCGATCCCGCGAGGGCGCAGACGGCCTGGAAGGCGGCCCCCAGGGATAGCGCGACGGTGATCGGACCCGCCGCGATCAGTGCGAGTTGGTCGATGTCGCCGAGGCAGAAGACGGCTCCCGCAGCAGCGATTCCCGTCCACATCCGGCGGATCCCGGGACCGTCGACCACCATCGTCCGGACCCGCCAGGCGAGCACGACCAGTCCTCCATGGAGGCAGGTCATGACGAGCCAGACGAGCACCACCTGCAGGGTGAACGAACCCGCACCTGTCCCATATCCCACAACCGAGACGGCGATCAGCGCGGCCAGCGCGAAGAGGACCGGATCCGACCGCAGGGCAGGCCTCCATGTCTGTGCCAGGGAGATGACGCCGTGGATAGCCGCTTTGTCATAGCTGCCCGCATAGGTCCGTGGCATCCAGAAGATCGTAGTTGATACCGCGAGCAAATGACCCGCCCAGACCACAGGGCCAGGTCGGCGGAGTTACCCGCTCGGGTCGGCCGACGGCCGGGCCGTGCCCAGGATGTGCGGTCCGGAGGGTGAGGTCAGCAGCCCGGGGAGGTCCGTCACCTGGCGGACCTCCCCGCACCACCGGCACCCACCCTGCGCCTGCGCTACCAAGGCCAGGTCGACCGCTGGAAGATCACCATCTACACGTACAGCGACGAGATCTACACCGAAGCCGAACTCCCCACCAACCTCGGCCCCCGCACCGGACCCGCCACAGAAGGCATCGACCGCACCGTCTGCCTCTACGCCGGCCCCAGCCAGATCACCGACTGACCCACCTCAAACTGCGGAAGTCCAGCGGTGCACCTACACCTGCATATCGGGCACACAGTGTTGACCGGCGGATCCAGGCTGAGGTGATGAGCATGGCGGACCTCTACACGCGCTACATCTATGACCCAGGGAAGCAGCCGCTGTTTCTGCTGCTCGCCAGTTTCATCCTGGCGTTCCTGTTCATCCGGTTGAGCACCCGCATGATCCGCGCGCAGGTGTCCTGGTGGCCGGGCAACGTCTCTCCCGGTGGCTTGCATATTCACCATGTCGTCTTCGGAACGGCGTTCGCGCTCATCAGCGGTGTCGGTAGCTTCTCCCCGTCTGGTCGGGATACTCCCTGGCGAGAGGCTTGTGCCTGCCTGTTCGGGGTCGGTGCAGCATTGATCCTCGACGAGTTCGCGCTGATCCTTCACCTGGAGGACGTGTACTGGTCTGAGGAGGGCCGCAAGTCCATCGACGCGGTGTTTCTTGGCGTAGCCATAATTGGCCTGGTGATTCTGTACGCCAACCCACTCGGGGTGAAGAGGGCTGATCAGCGTGCCCCCTTGTGGGCGGTGATGCTCATCGCCCTGGTGAACCTGGTCTTCGTCCTGATCACATTCCTGAAAGGCAAGCTCTGGACCGGCTTCTTGGGAATAGTCGTTCCCGTGCTGGCCGTCGTGGGTGCTCTCCGACTCGCGCGCCCCGGGTCGCCCTGGGCTCGCCGACGCTATGAGGCCGATTCACGTCGGTTTCGACGGGCTCAGGGCCGAGAGGGGCGTGTCCATATCCGGGTCACCAGAATCCGGCATCGTTTCGCCGACCTCGTCGGAGGCAAACCCGACGCGCCCCCGCCCGCGAAACGATGACCGCCAGCAGGCCCAGGACCCCTATCCGTGGCCCCGGAGGCAAGGGTCTTGGGTCTCTCCTTGGTCTCTCCTGCTTCGCAGTGACGCGGCTGCTGCGGGGCAGGCCAGGGTGAGGCCAGGGTGTAGTCCCGCAGTGCCTCCCGCTCGGCCCGTCGACGCGCGTGGCCCGATCACCTCCCGGCAAGAGAGTCCCGGCAAGAAGGTTGTCGTGCCCGGGCAACCATCCGGGCCGTTGCCGGCCTCTTGTGTGCCGACCCCGCACCGGCGGGGAGGGCACAGCCGAGGAGGGCTTGTGGGCAACCACCGCGTGACCGGTCGCGACACCGCCGGCAGAAACCGCCCAGGCCGGGTGCGGACCCGCACGACGGTGCTGGTCGGCCTGGCGGCGCTGGCGGCCGCAGGGGTGGCCACGGTCACCGCGGCCACCAGCCAGGCCGCCTCGTCGGCCACCGTCACGGTCGACCCGGCCGCCGGGAAGGGGACCATCCCCGCGATGGGGCAGGGCCTGAACGAGGCGATCTGGGACGGGCACATGAACGACGCCGACCAGCCGGCCCTGCTCAAGGGGGCGGGCATCAAGGCGCTGCGCTTCCCCGGTGGGTCCTACGGCGACAACTACCACTGGAAGGACCACACCGCAGGCGGCGGCTATATCGCCCCGAACACCTCCTTCGACCAGTTCATGGGGACCGCGAAGGCCGCCGGGGCGCAGCCGATCCTGATCGCCAACTACGGTTCGGGGACCCCGCAGGAGGCGGCCGACTGGGTCGCCTACGCCAACAAGACCAAGGGGTACGGGGTCACGTACTGGGAGATCGGCAACGAGATCCCCGGCAACGGCCACTACGGGGCGAAGTGGGAGACCGACAACCACGCGGACAAGAGCCCGAAGGCCTACGCCACCAACGCCCTGCAGTTCATCTCCGCGATGAAGGCGGTCGACCCGTCGATCAAGATCGGGATCGTGCTGTGCACCCCGGGCAGCTGGCCGGACGGGCAGGTGCCGGCCGGGGACAGCGCGGACTGGAACAACACGGTGCTGTCCATCGTGGGATCCAAGGCCGACTTCGGGATCGTCCACTGGTACCCCAACACCAGCTCGACCGCCGACAGCCTGGCCAAGCCCTCCACGGAGATCCCGGCCATCACCAGCGCTGTGCGCGCTCTGTACGCCAAGTACGGTGCGTCCAACCTGGGCCTCGCCATCACCGAGCTCGACGCCAACTACCAGAACGACAGCGCCACCGCCGGCCTGTTCGCCGCCGACAGCTATCTGACCTGGTGGGAGAACGGCGTCTTCAACACCGACTGGTGGACCCTGCGCAACGGCAGCGACGGCAAGACCAGCACCAACAGCGACGGCACCACCGACTACGGCGAGGCCGGGATCGTGTCCCCCGGCGGCAACGGGACACCGGCGCTGAACACCCCGTACCCGACCTACTACGGGCTCAGCCTCGCCGGGCAGGCCGGCAGCGCCGGCGACACCCTGGTCTCCGCGACGTCCAGCAGCTCCACGCTGAAGGTGCACGCCGTGAAGACCGCGTCCGGCGGGGTGAACGTGCTGCTGATCAACGAGGACCTGAACAACTCCGCCACCGTCGCGCTGAACTACGCGGGCTACACCCCGGCAGGCGGGTCGACCGTCCAGCAGTGGACCAAGGGCGCGACCGGCATCACCACCGCCGCCGCGACCTCGGCAGGTTCGATCACCGTCCCGGCCTACTCGATCACGCTGCTCAAGACGACCGCCGCCAGCGCCCCCGCACCCGCGCCCAGCTCCTCGACGACGACGCCCAGCTCCTCGACGACGACCCCGGCGTCCACCCCGACCGCCACCCCCGCGCCCGTCGGCAACACCCGGACCGGAGCACTGCGCGGCGCGGGGTCGCGCCGCTGCCTGCGGGCCGCGAGCTCGACCGACGGCACCGCGGTCACGATCTACTCCTGCGACGGATCCGCCGGTGAGCGGTGGACGCTGACCCCCTCCGGCGCCCTCACCGTCTACGGCAACCGGTGCCTCGGGGTGCCGGCCGGCGCAACCAAGGGAGCCACGGTCCGGATCTCCGCCTGCACGGGCGGGGCCGGCCAGCAGTGGACCCTGGGTGCCGACGGCAGCCTGGTCAACAAGGGGACCGGCCAGGTGCTCGACGTGTACGGGAAGCGGACGGCCAACGGGTCGGCAATCGTGATCTGGAGCCGCAACGCGGGCACCAACCAGCAGTGGGCCTGGCGCTGACCTGACCCGGCACACAGCTGACCCCGCCCGGCCGATGGAGCCGGGCGGGGTCAGCTGTACCGGCCATCGGTAGGCTGGCCCCGCCGTTCCCGCCCGCCGGACCTCACCGGACCGGCCGGCCTCGGCACACCCCCCGTCCCCCGCACACAGGAGCCCGCCCGATGGGACGCGTCGTGGTCGACGTCATGCCGAAGCCCGAGATCCTCGATCCGCAGGGCAAGGCCGTGGTCGGCGCCCTGGCCCGGCTCGGGTTCGCCGAGTTCGCCGGGGCCCGCCAGGGCAAGCGGTTCGAGCTCGAGGTCGAGGGCGAGATCACCGAGGACGTCCTGCGCCGGGCCCGTGAGGCAGCGGAGACCCTGCTCAGCAACCCCGTGATCGAGGACGTCGTCCGGGTCGTCGCCGCCGACTGACCCGGCGGGCCGGGCCTTCCCCCGGCCCGGGACCGTGATCGCGTGCTCCGGCCCGGCTGCGCCGTCCGTGCTGATATCGGCCACCCAGGTTCAGCGCCGCCACGGGCCTGCCGATCGCTCATTGACGGCCCCTGACCGCGGGCACCCCTGCGACCAGCCCTGACGCAGGCGCGCGGTGGGCCGGGTGTCCGGGGTCGGGCGGGTGGGTGCGGGAGGCTGGCATGGCGGTCAGCTCGGTCACCGGGCCGGTGGGAGCCGGCTCCCTGCCCCGCGACGGCGACTTCGAGGTGGTCTACGAGTCGGGTCGGGCCCGGGTCCGGCGTTGGCGGTCCCGGCGGGATCCGGCGTTCACCCTGATCGTCAAGGATCCGCTCGGCGAGGGTGCCGGGGCCCGGCTGCAGCGGGAACGGTCCGTGCTGGCCCGGCTGGCCGACGTCGAGGGGGTCCCGCACCTGCGCCAGGCCGGGGAGGGCCTGGACCCCGACGCGATCGTCGAGGAGGACGTGGGCGGCCTCACCCTGGCCGACAGCCTGCCCCGCGACGGCTGGCCCGCCGACCGGGTGATCGAGCTCGGGATCGGGCTCACCCGGACCCTCGCCGAGATCCACCGCCGCGGAGTGGTCCACCGCGACCTCAACCCGCCCAACGTCGTGCTGTCCGCCGACGGGCGACCGGTGATCGTCGACTTCGACCTGGCCACCACCTACGCCCAGGAACGCCCGGCCTTCGCGCACACCCACGACATCCTCGGCACCCTGCCGTACCTGGCACCCGAGCAGACCGGGCGGACCGGCCGCGCCATCGACCACCGCGCCGACCTGTACAGCCTCGGGGCCACCCTCTACGAAGCCCTCACCGGCAGCCCGCCGTTCGGATTCGGATCCCCGCTGCAACTCGTCCACGACCAGCTCGCCACCGTCCCCGCACCGCTGGACGAGGCCAGGCCAGGGGTCCCGGCCGGGCTCTGCCTGATCGTCGCCCGCCTGCTGGAGAAGGAGCCGGACGCCCGGTACGGCAGCGCCGAGGGCCTCCTGCACGACCTGCGCCTGCTGCGGGACCTGCTCTCCCGCGGCTGTGAGGCGGACTTCGTGCCCGGCACCTGCGACTTCCCGCTGCGGCTGGCAGCCCCGTCCCGGCTCGTCGGCCGGGACCGGGAGGTCGCCGGGCTGCGCACCATGCTGGACGCCGCGATCGCCGGACCGGGTCGCTGCCTGCTGATCACCGGCGCCGCGGGCGTCGGCAAGACCGCCCTGGCCGAGCAGTTGCGGCCGCTGGTCGCCGGGCGGGACGGCTGGTTCGTGGCCACCGCCTTCGAGCAGAGCCCGGCGGATGGCGCCTCCTGCGGCCTGACCGGGCTGCTGCGCGGGCTCGGCCGGCTGCTGCTCGCCGAACCCGATCCCGCGGTGGCCGAGCACCGCTGGTCACGGATCCGGGAGGCGCTCGGCGCCAACGTGTCCCTGCTCGCCGAGCTGCCGGAGTACCTGGCCCTCCGGGACCCGGCCGACGCCCCGGTCCCGGCGATCCACGTGCCGGCTCCGCGCTCACCCGAACCCCCGCAGGTCGCCGCGCCCCTCCTGCCGCCGGACGCCGACCCGCGCCGCGGCCCCGCCGGCGGTCCGGACCGGCTCGCCCGAGCCTGTGCGGACCTGATCACCGCCGTGGCCGGCCCGCAACTACCGGTCGTCGTGGTCCTGGACGACCTGCACCAGGCCGTCCCCGCGGACCTCGACCTGGTCGAGGCGCTGTCCGCCGAATCCCTCCCGGCCGGGCTGGCCGTCATCGGGACGGTCCGCACCGACGCGGCGGGTGCCGACGACCTGCTGACCCGGCTGACCGCCTGGTGCGCGCAGGCGGGCACCGTTCCCGCCCTGCTGGAACCGGCCGACCTGTCGGCGCCCGCCCTGACCACCCTGCTCGCGGCCGTCCTGAAACTGCCCTCCGACCAGGTCGAAGGCCTGGCCGCGACGGTCGGCGAGGTCACCGGCGGCAATCCCGCCGACACCCTGGAACTGCTCAACGCCCTGCGCGGGGACGGCCTGATCGTGCCCGGGCCCTCCGGCTGGACCTGGGACGTCGAGCAGGTGCGCCGCTACACCGGGGACCGCCAGGTCGGGCAGTTGCTGGCCACCAGGATCGCCCGGCTGCCACCCGACACCGGGACCACCCTGCAGGCGCTCGCCTGCCTGGGCCGCCGCGCCGACGTCGGCCTGCTCGCGGCCGCCACGGACGTCACCCCGGAGGAGGTGCTGTCCCGCCTCGAACCGGCCCTGCAGGACGGCCTGATCGGGGGCGACGCCGCACCAGGCTGCGGGGCCGGTCCACAACCGCTCGCCTTCCGGCACGACCGGGTCCGCCAGGCCGTGCTGGCCCCGCTGGTGGAAGGCCGCCGGCAGGACCTGCAGCTGGCGATCGCCCGCCGTCTCGCCGGACACCGCCGGTACGCCGACCAGGCCGGGGAGCAGTACCTGGCCGTCCTGGAGACCCGGGGCGGACCCGTCCTGGTCGCCGACCACCCCGAGGCGCTCACCGCGGCCCGGCTGCTGCACACGGCGGCCCGGTCGGCCGGCGGAACCGACCCCGGCCAGGCCCGCCGGCTGCTGTCCGCCGCCTCGGACGTGCTGACCCGGCTGGCCGCCTCGGGAGCCGGCACCCGGCCGGAGGTCCGGGCCGCGGTGGAACAGCTGCAGGCCGAGGTCCGGGTGGACCGGCACGCCACCCTGTTCCAGCTCGGCCGGCTGGACGCCGCGGAGGCGCTGTACCCCGCGATCGCCGCCGGCTGTCCCGATCCGCTCGACCTGGTCGGTCCGGCCTGCGTGCAGATCGCCACCCTGACCAGCCAGTCCCGGGTGCGGGAGGCCCTCACCCTCGGTCTGGACCTGCTGGCGCAGCTCGGGGTCGTGCCGCCCGAGGACCTCGCCGGCTGGGTGCTGGACCAGTGGGAGCAGGTGTGCCGCTGGGTGGCCTCCGCCGGGGACGGCGAGCGCGACCGTCCCGAGCCCGGCGACCCCCGGCTGCTCGCCGTCGCCCGGCTGGTCCACCACCTGGTCGCCCCCGCCGGCCTGGCCGACCGCCGGCTGCAGGAATGGCTGCTGCTGACCGGCCAGCAGATCTGGCGTGAGCACGGGCCCAACCCCCCCGCTATCCCCGGCGCCGGGGCCGTCGCCGCCCGCCTGATCGGGTCACGGGGGGACTACCGGACCGCCTACCGGCTGGGGGAGCTCGCCCTGGCCGTCGGCCGGGTCCACCGGTACGGCCACGCCACCGCGACCGCCCGGTACCTGTTCGCCGAGGCCGTCGGCCACTGGTTCGAGCCGCTGGAGGACCAGGTCGGGCAGTTGCGCGCCGCCCGGGAGGAACTGGTCCGCCGCGGGGACCCGACCCATGCCGCGCTGACCTACCCGCCCCTGGTCTGTGCCCTGCTCGACCGGGGCCCGACCCTCGACGTCTGCGCCCGGGAGGTGGACGCCGGGCTCGCGCTGGCCTCCCGGACCGGCAGCCAGCGGGTCAGCGGCGAACTGCTGGCGTACCGGCAGCTGCTGCGGGCCCTGCGCGGGGAGACCTTCCCGGTCGGCAGTTTCGAGGGCGCCGACTTCAGCGAGGCCTTCCACCTCACCGACTCCGGGGTCACCCCGGCCGCCGGCGCGATCTACCGGGTCAACCGGGCACTGGGTGCGGTGCTGCTCGGCGATCCCGGCACCGCCGCCACCCACCTGGAGGCGGCCCGGGAGCTGCTGAGCTACCTGCCCGGCCGCTGGTCGGTCGCGCTCGCCCGCACCCTGGAGGCGCTGGCCCTGGCCGGGCGGATCCGTGCCGGGGACCCCGATGCCGATCCGGCCGGACTGGACGCCCGCCGGGACTGGCTGGCCGCCCGGGCCGCCGACGCCCCGGACAACGTCGGCTACCTGCTCGCCCTGGTCGAGGCCGAACGGCACTGGGCGCTCGGCGAGCCCGAGGCGGCCGGGACGGCCTTCGACCGCGCGCTCGGCCGGCTGTCCGCCTGCCATCGCCCCTGGCAGGAGGCGCTGGTCGCGGAGCGGGCCGGACTCTTCCTGCTCGACCGCGGCCAGGTGAACCTCAGCCTGCAGGTGCTGGCCCGCGCCCGCGCCGGGTACGCCGAGTGGGGTGCGGCGGCCGTCGTCGCCCGGCTGGAGCGGGACCATCCGACGCTGCGCGGGGTGGTCTACCGGTACGCCGACGATCACACCGGTGGCACCCGTCGCCCGTCGACCGGCGGCCCAGGATCCTTCGGCAGCCGCAGTTCCGCACGGTCCGCCGGGCCGGAGGGGTCCGCGGGTTCGGGCGGGTTCGGGCTCAGCGCGTACTCGTCCAGCCCGGGCGCCTCCAACGCGATCGACGCCGACGCCATCGACCTGCTCGGCGTCCTCAGCGCCTCCCAGGCCCTCGGCCAGGAGCAGAACCTCGACCGGCTGCGGGACCGGATCGCCCAGGTGGTCGGGGACCTCACCGGCGCCACCGCGGTCCGCCTGCTGCTGTGGAGCGACGAGACCCGGGACTGGTACCTGCTCGGCGGCGACCCCGAACCGGCGGGCGGGCGGGCCGCGGAGCCGGACCCGGCCGGCGGGCCGACCGGGTCCGCCGGGGCGGGGCTGCTGTCCCTGGACGCCGCCGCCGCACGCGGACTGCTGCCGCTGACGGCCGTCCGGGTCGTGGAGCGGACCCATGAGCCGCTGCTCGTCGCCGACGCCACCCGCGACGACCGGTTCGCCCGGGACCCGTTCCTGGCGGGCGCGGAGCACTGCTCGCTCATGGTCCTGCCGGTCCGCAGCCACGGCACCACCCGGGCGATGCTCGTCCTGGAGAACCGGCTCGGCCGGGCGGCGTTCACCCGCGACCGGCTGGACGCCGCGCTGCTGGTCGCCGGGCAGTTGGCGGTCAGCCTGGACAACGCGCTGGCGGAACGGTTCCGCTCGCTGGTGCAGCGCTCCTCGGACGTGACCCTGGTCTGCGGCCGGGACGGGCGGGTCGGCTACGCCAGTGCGGCGGCCGCCGTGCTGTTCGGCGTCCCGTCGGGGCAGCTGATCGGCCGTCCGGTCACCGACCTGGTCGATCCGCACGACCGGCACGCGCTGCTGGAGCGGATGTGGATGACCACCGCCGGTTCCGCCGGCTCCCACAGCCCGCCCGCCGGGGCCGACGACGGCGCACCGGCCGGGTTCGGCTCCCCGGCCCACCCCGGACGCCCGCTGGAATGCCGGGTCCCGGTGCCCGGCGAAGGCGAGCGCTGGGTCGAGGTGACCCTCAGCGACCTGACCGCCGACCCCGCGGTGGGCGGCCTGGTGCTGCTGCTGCGGGACGTCAGCGAGCGGCGCCGGCTGGAGATCGAGCTGCGCCACGCCCAGAAGATGGAGTCGGTCGGGCAGCTCGCCGCGGGGGTGGCCCACGAGATCAACACCCCGATCCAGTTCATCGGCGACAACCTGACCTTCCTCGGGGAGGCCTTCGCGGACCTGTGCCGGGTGCTGGCGGCCTTCCGGGACGCGATCCCGGTCGGCGGCGGCCTGCCGCCCGAGGTGGCCGCCCGCTGGGCCGCCGCGCTCGGCACCGCGGAGGAGGTCGAGCTGGACTTCCTGCTCGCCGACGTCCCCGAGGCGCTCGGCCAGACCCAGCAGGGGGTCGCCCGGGTGGCCACCATCGTCCGGGCGATGAAGGCCTCGGCGTACCCCAGCGGTGAGCAGCGGGCCCAGATCGACCTGAACGAGCTGGTCCGCAACACCCTCATCGTGGCCAACAGCGAGTTCAAGTACGTCGCGGACGTCCAGGAGGAACTCGCCGAGATCCCGCCGATCTGGTGCTTCCCCGGAGACCTGCACCAGGTGGTGCTCAACCTCGTGGTGAACGCGGCCCAGGCGGTCACCGAGGCCGTGTCGGGCGGGGCTCCGCGCGGCACGATCACGGTCCGCACCTGGCGGGACGGCGAGGAGGTGGTGCTGGAGATCGCCGACACCGGGGTGGGGATCCCGCCGCAGATCGCCGGGCGGGTGTTCGAGCAGTTCTTCACCACCAAGCCGGTCGGAGTCGGCACCGGTCAGGGGCTGAGCCTGGCCTACTACCTGGTCCACGACCGCCACCACGGCACGATCGGGTTCACCTCCGAACCCGGGACCGGGACCACCTTCACCGTCCGGCTGCCGATCGACCTCGAACCGGACGCCGACGAGGAGACCGGCCCGCCAGCCTCCGGCTGATCCGCCCAGCTCCGGCTGATCCGCCAGCCTCCGGCTGATCCGCCCAGCTCCGGCGATCCGATCCGCCCGTCCCGGCGATCCGGCAGCGGGCGGCGGACCGGGGCGACCCGCGGGTCCGTGCCGACGTTAGGCTGACCACCGTCCCGGACGTTTCCGGCCGCCAGCGGCCGCCGCTCCCCGAGGAGACCCGTGAGGATCGGGATCGTCACCTTCCCCGGCAGCCTCGACGACACCGACGCCGCGCGCGCCGTCCGGATCGCCGGCGGTGAGGCGGTCGCCCTGTGGCACGGCGAGGAGGACCTGCGCAAGGTCGACGCCGTCGTCCTGCCGGGCGGCTTCTCCTACGGGGACTACCTGCGCTGCGGGGCCATCGCCCGGTTCTCGCCGGTGATGCGTGAGGTCGTCCGGCTCGCCGGGCCGCCGGAGCAGTCCGCCCCCGGTCTGCCGGTCCTCGGGATCTGCAACGGGTTCCAGGTGCTGTGCGAGTCGCATCTGCTGCCCGGCGCGCTGATCCGCAACGACCACCGCAAGTTCGTCTGCCGCGACCAGCGCCTGCGCATCGAGCGCACCACCACCGCGTGGACCAGCGAGTACGACCCGGGTGAGGAGATCGTCGTCCCGCTCAAGAACGGTGAGGGCGGTTTCGTCGCCGACGAGGCCACCCTGGACCGGCTCGAGGGCGAGGGCCGGGTGGTCGCCCGCTACCTCGAGGTGAACCCGAACGGCTCGTACCGGGACATCGCCGGGATCACCAACGAGCGCGGCAACGTGGTCGGCCTGATGCCGCACCCGGAGCACTGCGTCGAGACCCTGACCGGCCCGACCACCGACGGCCTGGGCTTCTTCACCTCGGTGCTGAAGGCAGTCGTCGCCTCCTGATGAGGTTCACCGGAGTGCGGCGCGCGCTCTTGATCGTTGCCGCCGCACTGCTGTTGACC
>DASTGO010000560.1:0-22838 GCA_035719045.1 Kineosporiaceae bacterium
GGCTACATCACCTACGTCGGGCGCGCCGACGACGTGTTCAAGGCCAGCGACTACCGGATCAGCCCGTTCGAGCTGGAGAGCGTGCTCATCGAGCACCCCGCCGTGGCGGAGGCGGCGGTCGTCCCGTCCCCGGACCCGGTACGGCTCGCGGTGCCCAAGGCGTACGTCGTGCTCGCGGCGGGCTGGGCACCGGACGCCGCGACGGCCACCGACATCCTCCGGTACGCCCGCCGGCAACTGGCCCCCTACCAGCGGATCCGGCGGATCGAGTTCGCCGACCTGCCGAAGACCATCTCGGGCAAGATCCGGCGGGTGGAGCTGCGCGGCGCCGAGCTGGAACGGCACGGCGGGCCGGACGCGGGCGGCGGTGTCCGCTCCCGGCAGGAGTTCTGGGAGGACGAGCTGCCCGGACTGCGCGACCAGGACTGAACGCGACCAGGACCGAACGCGACCAGGACCGAGCCCGTCCCGCTCCCCCGTGGCACCGGCGGAAGGACCGGCCCGGACACTGCAGGCCGGACACTGCAGGCCGGACACTCCGACCGGAAACTCCGGACCGGGCGGCGGTCGTCGGCCCCGGCTGGCAGGGTGCCGCCGTGGAGTTGCGCGAGGTGATCCGGCGGCGGCGGATGGTCCGGACCTACGAGCCCGCGGAGGTCCCGGCGTCGTCGCTGCGCCGGATGCTGGACCATGCCGTACGCGCCCCGAGCGCGGGCTTCAGCCAGGGCTGGGACTTCGTGGTGCTCACCGCGGAGCGGGACCGGGCGCGGTTCTGGACGGTGACCACCTCGGGCGGCGACCCGCAGCACGGTGCGACCTCCGGTGACGGCCCGGACGGACGGGACACCTGGCTGCGCGGGCTGATGACCGCACCCGTGCTCGTGCTCTGCCTGTCGGACCCCGGCCGATACCTCGACCGGTACGCCGAGCCCGACAAGGGCTGGACCGACCGCGACCAGGCACGCTGGCCGGTTCCCTATTGGGACGTGGACACCGGGATGGCCGCGATGGCGATGCTGCTCACCGCCGTCGACGAGGGGCTCGGGGCCTGTTTCTTCGGGGTCCCGCCGCAGCGGCAGGCCGCGGTCCGGGAGGCGTTCGCCATCCCGGACAACCGCCGGATCGTCGGTGTGGTGTCAGCCGGACGGCCGGCTGCGGACCGCCGCTCCCCGTCCCTGCGTCGTGGCAGGCGGCCCTTCGGTGAGGTCGTGCACGCGGGGACGTTCGGCGTCCCGTTCCCGGCACCCGCCGGAGACTGACCGCCCGCCGGGCCGGAGCCCAGGCGACCGGCCGGTCAGCAGATCCGCAGGGATCAGGAGACCGGGCCCTCGATGTCGTCGTCGTCGCGGGCGGTCGACCCGACTGGCTCGGGCTGGCCGACCAGGCCGCGCAGGCCCTCCAGCAACTGCCGGCAGGCCGCCTCACAGGCCCGGCAGGACTGGGCGCACACCCCGCAGTGGACGTGCCGGTCGGCGTGCTGCTCGCATTCGGCACCACACCGCTTGCAGGCCACGATGCAGGCCTCCAGGACCACCCGGGCCAGGCCGAGGTCCGTCGCCGTCTGCCGGGTGAGCACCGCGGAGGTGGTCGCGCACAGATCGGCGCAGTCCAGGTTGCGGCGGACACAGGCCCGCAGCTGGTCCACCTCGGGTTCTGCCAGGCAGGCGTCGGCGCAGGCGGTACAGGTGCTCGCGCATTCGACGCAGGACTCGATGCAGGCGGTGAGCAGATCCAGGTCCAGGTCAAGGTACTGGCCGGGCCCGATCGCCGGTCCGGTCACGATCATTTCGCGCACAGTCATGGCGCGCCGGTACCCGCGTGGCCGCCCGGCTATGCCCGGCACCGGGCACGCCCGCCGTCGGGCCGGGTGGATCAGTGGAAGCTGAACTCCCCCTCGCGGATCAGTTCGATGCAGGCGTCGACCACGACGGGGTCGTACCGGGTTCCGCGCCCGGACTGCAGCTCGCCCAGTGCCGCCTCCATCCCCAGTCCCGCCCGGTAGGGCCGGTGGGAGGACATCGCCTCGACCACGTCGGACACGGCGAGGATCCGGGACTCCAGCAGCTGTTCGTCCCCGGGCAGGCCCTTCGGGTACCCCGACCCGTCGTACCGCTCGTGGTGCTGGCCGACGATGTCCGCCACCGGCCAGGGGAACTCGATGCCCTTGAGCAGCTCGTAGGCGGCCACCACATGCTGCTGGACCATCGTGTACTCCAGCGGCGAGAGCTTGCCGGGCCGGACGAGGATCTCCGCGGGGACGCAGATCTTGCCGATGTCATGGATCGAGCTGGCCAGGTAGAGCCCGGCCACCTGGTCCTCGGGCAGTCCCAGCCGGCGTCCGAGCGCCTCGGCGAGCTGGGCGACCCGGCGCTGGTGTCCGGCCGTGTAGGGGTCCCGCAGTTCCGTGGTGTCCGCCAGGGCCTGGATGGTCGCGCTCATCGCCCTGTGCAGGCGTGCCTCATGTTCCTCCTGCAGGGCCCGGGTGCGCAGGTGCTGGATGCCGTACGACAGGTCGGCGGCCAGTTCCGCCAGCAACTGCCGCTCGTCGGGCTCGAACGCCCCGACCTGCACCGCATGGACGACGAGCACCCCGAGCACCAGCCCGTCGTGGACCAGCGGCAGCACCAGGCAGGCGGCGATGTCGTGCCGGCGGGCCAGATCACGCAGCGGCGCCCAGGGACCGTCGTCCCCCAGCGGGTGGGCGAGCTGGGCGGTGGAGGTACGCATCGCCGCGAGCAGCGGTTCGGCCGGGCCGATCCAGGGCAGCTGCCGCGCGGTCGGCGTGCTGTCCTGCGGATCCGCCCAGGCGACCGGGACGACCCCGAACATGGCCGCCTCCGCGGCGTCGCCGGGGGGCAGTCCGACCGGCCCGAGGGGATCCTCGTCGAGGGTCCGCTCATAGGCCAGATCGTCCTCGAACTGCTGCGCAGCGTCCCCCAGGCCGAGGTCCTCGTAGGCGAGGTCCTCGCGGGCCGGCCACGGACCCTCCGGCTCCTGGTGACCCGGCTCGCCGTGGGCGGAATCCCGGCCGGTCCCGGTCGTGCAGGGGACGGCCCGGCCCGGGTCGTCCTGCCGGGCGGCGATGCCACGCCCGGCCGCGTGGACGCCGGACCGGCGGGTGGAGGGGAGCGCCGCATCCGGGTAGCCGATCCAGGCCCGGCGGTAGCCTCCCACCTCGACCATCACCCGGCACATCCCGGACAGCAGGGACGCCTCGTCCCCGGCCCGGACCAGGGTCTCGTTGGCGCTGCTCAGCGTCTTCAGCGCGCGGTTGAGCCGCTGCTGGGCCTCCTCGGCACCCCGTCGGTCGGTGACGTCGTGGAGGATGTTGACCACCCGGGCGATCCGGCCGTCCTCGTTGCGGGCCGGCACGGTGGTGGCCCGGTAGATGCGGCGCCCGTCCGGCAGCGGCAGGTCCAGCTCGACCTCCACCGCATCGCCGGCCTCCAGACAGTGGCGAAGTCCGGCGGCGAGCACCCGATCGACCTCCGGGGGGTACAGCTCGTCCAGGTGCCGGCCGAGGACCTCCTCGCGGGGCCGTCCCATCGCCCGCTCCATCGCCGGGTTGACCTCCAGGACCCACGGCCGGCCGTCCTCGGCGATCTCCAGCAGGATCATCAGGTCCAGGGCGTTGTCGAACACGTCCCGGTAGCGGCGACGGCTCGCGTCCAGCTCCTGCTCGATGCGCTTCACCGAGGTGATGTCGCGGCCGATGGCGAGCACGTCCACGACCCGCCCGTCGGCGTCCAACTCCGGCACCAGCCGGAACTGCACGACGGCGACGGTGCTGTCGGTCTCGTAGGTGACCTCCAACCAGGTCGGGGATCTGCTGTCGAACGCCTCCCGGATCGCGGCGAGCAGCCGGCGGGCGGACTCCGGCCGCAGCCCGGCCTCCCGCTCGAAGTCCTGTTCCCCGATCCGCGTCCCGACCAGGTCCGGGACCGACCTCCCGTACCGCTGGGCCAGGCTGCGGTTGGCGAACAGCCGGCGCCCGTCGCGCTCATAGCGGCCGATCAGGTCCGGGGAGTTGTCGACCAGCGCCTGCAACTGCCGGGCCATCAGCCGCGGATCGTCCAGACCCGTGCCCGTCGCACCGGAGTCGGTCTCCTCCTGCCGGGCGGCACGTTCCGTCCCGCAGCGGCGCCCCCGATCGGGCCGGGCGTGGCCGGTGGGCGCCTGGCCGGCATGGGCCGGTTCCGACCATGGCTGGTCGAGGTGAGCCGGTGGCTGGTCGAGGTGAGCCGGTGGCGGGGCGGAGACGGCCTGTTCGATGGAGGCGCGCTCGGCGAGTTCCCGGGTCGCCGCCCGGGTCAGCTCCGCCAGACCGCTCATCTCCACGGTCTCGGCCAGCTCGGAGCCGGGGGTGCGGGCCGGCGGACGATCGGCCCGGCCGGGCAGGCGCTCCTCGCCCCGTTCCTCGCCCCGCTCCTCGTCACGGTGCCGCGGCCCCGAGCGCCGCTGGCCGGGCACTGCCGCCAGTTGGGGGGCCTCGGGCTCCTGGGGCACGCTCCGGCCACCGCCTCCCGGTGATGGGGACGGCCGCCGAGCACGTCCCACTGCGCTGCTGTCTGGTCCCCGGATCGGCGATGCGATCCACCCCGCCGGTCACCAACCGTACTTGATGAATCACTCTACGTGCATCACCCGGTAGTTGCGGCCCCCGAGGACCGTCCTGCGGCCGTGGCACACGGTCCACGCCGGTCCCCCCGGCGGGCGGGACTGTGGGTCGCTGTCACCCGCACAGGTGCCGACGGGCGAGAATGCATGCGCGCATCGACCGTCCTCACAGGAGCCGCCCGCATGGCCCGCCGCACCCCGACGCCCCCGCCCCCGCCGGACTTCACCGAGCGGATCGTCGACATCGACGTCGAGAACGAGATGCAGGGGGCGTTCCTCGAGTACGCCTACTCGGTGATCTACTCCCGGGCACTGCCCGACGCCCGGGACGGCCTGAAGCCGGTCCAGCGGCGGATCCTCTACACGATGGCCGAGATGGGCCTGCGCCCCGACCGCGCCCACGTCAAGTGCGCCCGGGTCGTCGGCGACGTGATGGGCAAGCTGCACCCGCACGGCGACGCCGCCATCTACGACGCCATGGTCCGGATGGCCCAGGACTTCACCATGCGGATGCCGCTGGTGGACGGCCACGGCAACTTCGGCTCCCTGGACGACGGCCCGGCCGCCGCCCGGTACACCGAGGCCCGGATGGCCGCCGCCGCCCTGCTGCTCACCGACGGCCTGGACGAGGAGACCGTCAACTTCGTCCCGAACTACGACTCCTCGCTCACCCAGCCGGAGGTGCTCCCGGCGGCCTTCCCGAACCTGCTGGTCAACGGGGCCAGCGGGATCGCCGTCGGGATGGCCACCAACATGGCCCCGCACAACCTCGGCGAGGTGGTCGCGGCCGCCAGGCACCTGATCGCCCACCCGGACGCCACCCTCGACGACCTGATGCGGTTCGTGCCCGGGCCCGACCTGCCCAACGGCGGCAGGATCATCGGCCTGGAGGGCATCCGCGAGGCGTACGCCACCGGCCGCGGCACCTTCCGGACCCGGGCCACCGCCCGGGTGGAGAGCATCACCGCGCGCCGCCAGGGCATCGTGGTCACCGAACTGCCGTACCTGGTCGGGCCCGAGAAGGTCATCGAGAAGATCAAGGACCTGGTCCACGCCAAGAAGCTGCAGGGCATCGCCGACGTCAACGACCTGACCGACCGCGAGCACGGCCTGCGCCTGGTGATCGAGCTCAAGGGCGGGTTCAACCCCGAGGCCGTGCTGGAGCAGCTGTACCGGCTGACCCCGATGGAGGACTCCTTCGGGATCAACAACGTGGCCCTGGTCGAGGGCCAGCCACGCACCCTCGGGCTGCGCGAACTGCTCGAGGTGTTCGTCGGGCACCGGCTCGACGTGGTGCGCCGGCGCTCGCTGTTCCGCCGCCGTAAGCGCGAGGAACGCCTGCACCTGGTCGAGGGCCTGCTGATCGCGATCCTCGACATCGACGAGGTGATCGCGGTCATCCGGGGCAGCGACGACACCGGGATGGCCCGGGAACGCCTGATCGGGGTCTTCGAGCTCACCCAGGTCCAGGCCGAGTACATCCTCGAGATGCCGCTGCGGCGGCTGACGAAGTTCTCCAAGCTGGAACTGGAGAAGGAGCAGACACAGCTGCAGCGGGAGATCGCCGAGCTGACCGCGATCCTCGACGACGAGGGCAGGTTGCGGAAGGTGGTCAGCGACGAGCTCGGCGCGGTGGCCGCCGCCCACGGCACCCCCCGGCGCACCGTCCTGCTGGAGTCGGCGGGCAACGCCGTCACCGCCGCCCGTTCCGCCCCGCTGGAGGTGGCCGACGACCCGTGCTGGGTGCTGCTGTCCGCCACCGGACTGCTCGCCCGGACCTCCACCGACGAACCGCTCCCGCCGGCCGACGCGGCCCAGCGGTCCCACCACGACGTGCTGGTCAGCATGGTCCGGGCCACCGTCCGCGGGGAGGTCAGCGCGGTCACCAACCGCGGCCGGATGATCCGGCTGCCCGTCCTGGAGATGCCCGCGCTGCCGCCGACCTCGACGGCCCCGAACCTGTCCGGCGGCGCCCCGGTCCCGGAGTTCGTGGTCCTGGAGAAGGGCGAACGGCTGCTCGGGCTGTGCTCGCTGCGGGAAGGCTCCGCGGGCCTGGCCCTGGGCACCGCGCAGGGGGTGGTCAAGCGCGTCACCACGGACTACCCGATCAACAAGGACTCCTGGGAGATGATCTCGCTGCGCGACGGCGACGAGGTGGTCGGCGCCGTCGAACTCCCGGACGGGCCCTGCGACCTGGTCTTCGTCACCGACGACGCCCAGCTGCTGCGGTTCGGTGCCGACAAGGTCCGTCCGCAGGGCCGCGCGGCCGGCGGGATGTCCGGCATCAGCCTGTCCGCCAAGGCCCGGGTGGTGTTCTTCGGCGCGATCGACCTGTCGGTGCGGGACGGCGAGTGGGGCAGCGTGGTGGTCACGATCGCCGGGTCCACCTCGGCACTGCCCGGCACGCAGCCCGGCACGGGCAAGGTCACCCCGTTCGCCGAGTACCCGGTCAAGGGCCGGGCCACCGGCGGGGTGCGCTGCCACCGGTTCCTCAAGGGCGAGGACTGCCTGCAGCTGGCCTGGGCGGGGACGGCCCCGGCCCGGGCGGCTGCGGCGAACGGAGTCCCGGTGCCACTGCCGGACGCCGGTGGCCGCCGCGACGGGTCCGGCACTCCCCTGGCCCAGACCATCGCCGCGATCGGTTGAGCTCCGGCCGGCGCACAGGTCCGCCCGGCCGGTACGCGGGTCCGGGCGACCTGTGTACCGGCCGGATCCGCCCGCCGGTTCACACCCGCCTGGCCCGCACCACCTGCCGCGCCCGCAGCCGGTAGCCCAGTCCGCGGTACAGGTCCCTGCCCCCGGCGGGGGCGCCGCTGTCGGTGTCCAGACAGGCCTCGGCCAGGTCGGCGGCCTGGAACGCCCGCAGGGTCGCGGTGAGCAGCACCTTCGCCACCCCGCGGCCCCGCCAGGCCGGACGCACCCCGAGCACCTGCGTCCGGCCCTGCGCCGGGCCGGTCGGCCGCCGGGGATGCGGGTGGACCTCCGACACGGCGTAGCCGGCGATCTCGTCGCCGTCGAGGACCACGAAGCTGCAGTCGGCGCGGAATGCCGTCCGCCAGGTCCGGGCCTGCGTCCAGACCGGCGGGATCGACGGCCTGACGTCCTGCCGATCGGCGAACGCCTCGTCGTGCGCCCGGCAGATCGCCTCGTCCAGTTGCGGGCTGTACCCGGCCAGCAGCAGCCCCCGCGGGACGGGCACCGCCGGGACCGGACGGGTCAGGTCCCGGCGCAGCTGCGTGACGGCACCCACCACGCGCAGACCGGCCCGCTCGGTGACCTGGTCGGCATCGGCCGGCCGCTCGCCGGCGTGGAGGGTGACCCACCCCGGGTCGGCGGCGCCCAGTTCCGCCCGGCGGGCCGCGGCGATCTCGGCCGCGCGGCGCAGTCGCCAGTCCGTCAGGGAGGCGCCGGTCCCTCGCGGCCGACCGGGTAGGTCCGGGGGCGAGATCGGGGACCAGCGCAGCGGTCCGGGTCCGGGTGCGGTGGCCATGCCCTGCGATCCTGCGTGAGGACCGCGCCGGCCGCGACGGAATTTCCCCGAACGCCCGAGGGCAGGCCCCCGGGGAGGGCGTCCCCGGACAACCCCGGTCGGCCGCGGACCCGGAACCGCCGATCGCGGACCCGGAACCGCCGATCGCCGACCCGGAACCGCCGATCAGGCGTCGATACGGTCGCGGTCCAGCCGGCTGGCGCCCTCGACGATGAAGTCCTTGCGCGGGGCCACGTCGTTGCCCATGAGCAGGTCGAACACCCGCTCGGCAGCGGCTGCGTCCGTGACCGTGACCCGCCGGAGGGTCCGCTGCCGGGGGTCCATCGTGGTCTCCGCGAGCTGGTGGGCGTCCATCTCACCCAGACCCTTGTACCGCTGGATCGGGTCCTTCCAGCGGCGGCCCTTCTTCTCCAGTTGCGCGAGGGTCCGGTGCAGTTCGGCTTCGCTGTAGGTGTAGACGTACTCGTTCTTCTGCCGCCCGGTCCCGATCACCTCGATCCGGTGCAGGGGCGGCACGGCGGCGTACACCCGGCCGGCGTCCACCAGCGGGCGCATGTACCGGAAGAACAGGGTGAGCAGCAGGGTCCGGATGTGCGCGCCGTCGACATCGGCGTCCGTCATCAGGATGACCTTGCCGTAGCGAGCCGCCTGAAGGTCGAACGTCCGCCCGGAGCCGGCGCCGACGACCTGGATGATCGCCGCGCACTCGGCGTTCTTGAGCATGTCCGAGATGGACGCCTTCTGAACGTTGAGGATCTTGCCGCGGATCGGCAGCAGTGCCTGGAACTCCGAGCTGCGGGCCAGCTTCGCGGTGCCCAGCGCGCTGTCCCCCTCCACGATGAACAGTTCCGAGCGGTCGACGTCGTCGCTGCGGCAGTCGGCGAGCTTGGCCGGCAGCGAGGAGGTCTCCAGGGCGTTCTTCCGGCGCTGGGTCTCCTTGTGCTGGCGGGCGGTCACCCGGGTCCGCATCGCCCCGACGACCTTCTCCAGCAGCAGGCCGGCCTGCGCCTTCTCGGCCCGCTTCGTCGAGGTGAGCAGAGCGGTCAGCTCACGGTCGACCACCCGGGAGACGATGCCGCGCACCGCCGCCGTCCCGAGCACCTCCTTGGTCTGACCCTCGAACTGAGGCTCCGCGAGCCGGACGGTGACGACGGCAGTCAGGCCCTCCATCACGTCGTCCTTCTCGATCTTGTCGTCCTTGACCGAGTACTTCAGCCGACGGGCGTTCTCCTCGATGATCTTGCGGAAGGACTTCACCAGTGCCTGCTCGAAGCCGGCGACATGGGTGCCGCCCTTGGGCGTGGCGATGATGTTGACGAAGGACCGCAGCTCGGTGTCATACCCGGTACCCCAGCGCAGCGCGACGTCCACGACGCACTCCCGCTGGACCTCCTGCGGGGTCATGTGCCCCCGCTCGTCCAGCACCGGGACGGTCTCGTGGAAGTGTCCGGTGCCCTGCAGCCGCCAGACGTCGGTGACCGCGGGATCGGTGGCCAGGAACTCGGCGAACTCCCCGATCCCGGCGTCGTGCAGGAACCGCTCCTCGTGCGGGCCGTGCTCCCCCGGGGTGCCGGGCAGCCGCCGCTCGTCCCGCAGCACCAGCTCCAGCCCGGGGACCAGGTAGCTGGTCTGCCGGGCCCGGGTGACCAGCTCGTCGTAGGAGAAGGCGGCTTCCTTGAGGAAGATCTGCCGGTCGGCCCAGTAGCGCACCCGGGTGCCGGTGACGCCGCGCTTGACCGAACCGGCCACCCGCAGCTGTGAGGAGTCCACGAACGGGGTGAAGGCGGCCTCGGGGTCGGGACCGCCACGGCCGTCGGCGAACACGCCCGGCTCGCCGCGGTGGAAGCTCATCGCCCAGGTCTTGCCGCCGCGGTCGACCTCGACGTCGAGCCGCAGGGACAGGGCGTTGACCACGCTCGCGCCGACCCCGTGCAGGCCGCCGGACGCCGCATAGGACCCGCCGCCGAACTTGCCCCCGGCGTGCAGCTTCGTGAAGACCACCTCGACGCCGGACAGACCCGTCTTCGGCTCGACGTCGACCGGGACGCCACGGCCGTCGTCCCGGACCTCGACCGAGCCGTCGGCGTGCAGCACGACCTCGATGCTCCGGCAGTGCCCGGCCAGGGCCTCGTCCACGGAGTTGTCGATGATCTCCCAGAGGCAGTGCATGAGCCCCCGGGAGTCGGTGGTGCCCACGTACATGCCGGGGCGTTTGCGGACCGCGTCGAGCCCCTCCAGGACCGACAGGTGCCGGGCGGTGTAGTCGGAGCCGGACCCACGGGCCGCCCGCGGCGTGGCCGCCCGGCCGTTCACGGTCACGTCGGCGCCGTCGCGGTGGACGGTGACGCCGCGTGCACTGCGGTCGGCTGCGGCGGGCTGCGCGGACACGTGCGGTGCCTCCTGGCTCGGCGGACCGGCAGATCA
Source organism: Kineosporiaceae bacterium (assembly GCA_035719045.1). Lineage (GTDB taxonomy): Bacteria > Actinomycetota > Actinomycetes > Actinomycetales > Kineosporiaceae > DASTGO01. The sequence continues at coordinate 10,532 of DASTGO010000560.1, forward strand.
CCCGGCGACCGCCGCATGACCGGAGACGCCCGGTGCGGGATGGTCGCCCGGATCCACCAGCGGGGGACGCGGACGGCAAACGGGTGAGCGTTCGCCTGATCGAGGCTACCCGGACCCTCCGACAGCCGGTGCCGGGGACCAGCCGACACGCGGAATCCACCCCCTCCCGGACACCTCGGGCGGGGCTACGCGGACAGCGAACGAAACCTGATGGCTCTGCCCGGGAAGGCATCAACCTGCTTCACTGTTGTCACGGGCAGACCGCGAACCCCGCGAAGCCGCCCACTGAGGGGCACGAGGAGGCTACGACACGTGACTGCCGCAATCGCATCAGCGTCCCTGACCGCAGCCGACCGCTGCGACCGGTGCGGCGCGCGCGCCTACGTGCGAGTAGTGCTTCCCGGAGGCGGAGAGCTGCTCTTCTGTGCTCACCACGGCCGGGCTCACGAAGCTGCGCTGCGGGCCCGCGAGGCCGAGATCCACGACGAGTCGCACGCTTTGACCGAGACGCCCACCACTGCGCCCGATGGTGAACACTGACGCTGAGTAGCAACAGACCTGAGTCGATCGACCCGCCGAGCCGGCGTTTCAGGGCTTCCTGGGACCGCCCGACCGGCGGGTCGATCCGTCTTCGGACCCGGACAAGACGGACGGGGGAATCATCCTGAGCCCTGTGACCTTGATCACGGCGGTTATGATCATCATCGGCCTGGCTGGCATCGTCGTCCCGGTCCTGCCGGGCCTGCTGCTGGTCTGGGCCGGGGTGGCGGTGTGGGGTGTCGTCCGGCATGACACGGCCGGGTGGGTGACGCTGGGCCTGGCCACCCTGCTGACCGTGATCGGGCTGGTCGTGAAGTACCTCCTGCCCGGCCGGAGACTGCGGGCCGACGGCGTCGGCTGGCCCACCCTGGCCGCGGGGGCGGCTCTGGGCGTGGTCGGCTTCTTCGTGATTCCGGTCGTGGGGGTGGTGGTCGGGTTCGTGCTGGGGATCTACCTCGCCGAGAGGCTGCGGCTTGCGCCCGCCGGCGGTCCCGGCTCCACCGGCCTGACACCCTGGGCGTCCACCCGGGCGGCCCTGGTCGCCGTCGGCTGGAGCGTGGTGATCGAACTGACCACCGGTCTGCTGGTGGCCGGCACCTGGGTCGCCGGGGCCGTACTCGCCTGATCGGGCTGGCCTGATCGGACGCCCTCCTCGCCCCGCCGCCCGACTCCCCCCACAGGCTCGGCCCCACCGCCCGGCGTACGCCTGACATCGTCCGGGGACGGCGCGAGGCCCCGGTGCCCAACGGCACCGGGGCCTCGTCGCGCAGGACGTGAGCCGGTCGCGCTGGTCAGTCCAGGTAGTCCCGCAGGACCTGGGACCGGGACGGGTGGCGCAGTTTCGACATCGTCTTGGACTCGATCTGGCGGATCCGCTCCCGGGTCACGCCGTAGACCTTGCCGATCTCGTCCAGGGTCTTCGGCTGGCCGTCGGTGAGCCCGAACCGCATGGAGACCACACCGGCCTCCCGCTCGGACAGCGTGTCGAGGACCGAGTGCAACTGCTCCTGGAGCAGGGTGAACGACACCGCGTCGGCCGGGACGACCGCCTCGCTGTCCTCGATCAGGTCGCCGAACTCGCTGTCGCCGTCCTCGCCGAGCGGGGTGTGCAGGGAGATCGGCTCCCGGCCGTACTTCTGGACCTCGATGACCTTCTCGGGGGTCATGTCGAGTTCCTTGGCCAACTCCTCCGGGGTGGGTTCGCGGCCGAGGTCCTGCAGCATCTGCCGCTGGACCCGGGCCAGCTTGTTGATGACCTCGACCATGTGCACCGGGATGCGGATGGTGCGGGCCTGGTCCGCCATCGCCCGGGTGATCGCCTGCCGGATCCACCAGGTGGCGTACGTGGAGAACTTGTAGCCCTTGGTGTAGTCGAACTTCTCCACGGCCCGGATCAGGCCGAGGTTGCCCTCCTGGATCAGGTCGAGGAAGAGCATCCCCCGGCCGGTGTACCGCTTGGCCAGGGAGACCACGAGCCGGAGGTTGGCCTCCAGCAGGTGGTTCTTGGCCCGGCGGCCGTCCTCGGCGATCCAGGACAGCTCCCGGCGCAGCTTCGGGTCGAGTTTCTCCCCCGAGTTGAGCTTCTCCTCGGCGAACAGGCCCGCCTCGATCCGCTTCGCGAGCTCGACCTCCTGCTCGGCGTTGAGCAGGGCCACCTTGCCGATCTGCTTGAGGTAGTCCTTGACCGGGTCGGCGGTCGCGCCGGCGGTCGCCACCTGCTGGGCCGGGGCGTCATCGTCATCGTCGGAGAGGACGAAGGCGTCTTCCTCCTCGGCGGGGGCGGCCGTCTCGGCCTCCGTCTCCACCTCGGCCTCGGTGTCCTCCGGGTCCTCCTCGGCCAGGTCGCCGTCGGCTTCCTCCTCGGCCAGGTCGCCGTCGGCTTCCGCGAGGTCGACGTCGACGTCACCCTCGAGCTCGAGGTCCTCGTCCTCGGCCGCGTCCTCGTCGCCGGCCTTCGCCGCGGCCTTCGCCGCCGTCTTGGCCGCGGGCTTGGCGGCTGCGGCCGGCTTGGCGGTGGCCTTCGCGGGCTTGGCCGTCTCATCGCCTTCGGCCGCGGCGGCCTTCGCTGGGCGTGCGGTCCGCTTGGCGGTCGATGCCGAGGTGGACGCGGCGCGGGTGCTTGCCGCGGCGACGGCGCGCCGGTTGGTGGGTACCGCCGGCAGCTCGACCGTGACACCGGCCTCGTCCAGCGCGCGCAGGACCGCCTTGATCCGCTTCATGGGGATCTCGGCCGCCTCGCACGCCGCCCGTACGGCGGTGGCATCGACGCTGCCACGGGTGGCCCCGACGCGCAGGAGTTCCTGCATGACGGGGTGGTTGAACTCGGAGGGGAGAGGCCGGGAGGTCGGAACCGACGACACGGACAACCTTTCGTCGTGCTGAACGGGCCAGTGGCGTCCCCGGGCAGGGACTGACGCGGGTCTCAACGACGGATCGCACCTGGTTTGTGCCCGATTCCGCCGGTCAACTGTTCATTGTTGCATGCCGTACACCCACGTGACGTCGTGAGACAACCATCCCGGGCAGCGCGCCGCATGGTCACCTTCCCCCGCCACCTTCTCGGTCAGCCCCGATGAGGGGGTGCAGGCCTCCCCGGCGACGAGCACCGACCCGATGGTTCACCGGAGTTGTCCGTTCCGCCCCGTCGGGGAGACGGCCTCCCGCCACAACGCTGCCGCGTCCCCACCGTAGTCCCGGACCACTGCGGCGCGGACCACTGCGGCGACCTGCGCCTGCACCGCTCGGCCATGCTGCGTGGAAAGCGGAAACCGGTGCAGGATGGGCGGACCCGCCATGACCGTGACGAACCGTTGCAGGTCCGCCCCCGGCGATCACCCGGCGTCGAGCGGGTCGTCGCCGAGCCGGTCCGCGAGCAACCGAGAGCCCGTGAACGTCTTCTCCGTCGGGATCCGCTGATCCCTGTCGGCACCCGACAACTCACCAGGAACTGGCCTCCAGGAGCAGGGCGCCGACAACACGAGTCAGCCCGCCTCGTCCCATTCCTGGAGCAGTGCACGAGCCAAGCCCTGCGCACTGACGAAGTAGTCCGACAACACCGGCGGCAGGTGAGGCACGATCCGATCAAGGCCGGCCGCGACCTTCCGCAGGATCTGCAACTGCCACTCGTCCTCACCGTACGGCTCGCCGAGGAAGTGAACGACACAGCCGTGGAGGTCGAGGTCCACCAGGAGCCTCCGCCAGCAGCGTCTGTTCCCGATTCGCGTCCCCTCCCGGCGTTCCCTGAGTGGCCGGGGCGACCTCGCGAGCCCAGACCCCGGACCTGCGTGGGTTCCCCTGCCGCTGCGCACCGGCAGACAGATCCTGGAACGGCTGGAGGACTGCGGGTTCCGGGTGGACGTTCGGCTGGGGAACCCTCACCCCAGCGATCCGCCACATGACCGGGAGGTCCTGACCTGACCAGCAAGTTCACCGCGTTGGCGATCGACTGTGCCGATCCTCACGGTCTCGCCCGGTTCTGGTGCGTTGTCCTCGGCTACCAGGTGCACGACGAGGACGACGAGGTCCGTCGTCTGCTCGACCTCGGCGCCCGGCACACCGACGTCGGCCAGGGCGACGAGCGCTGGGTCGTGCTCGCCGATCCGGAGGGGAACGAGTTCTGCGTCCTGGCCGACCGCCGACCCTGATCGCCGGGGCCCGCGCGGATCCGTGACCGGGCCCCGGCTCTCAGCGGTTCAGAGCCGGAAGACCGAGACGGTCTCGCGCAGCTCGGCGGACATCCGGGCCAGGTCGGTGGCGGCGGACTGGGCCTCGCAGATACCTCCGCTGGCCGACTGGGCGGCAGCCGCCACATGCTCGATGTTCCGGGTGATCTGGCCGGCCCCCTGCGACGCCTCGTTGACGCTGCGGGCCATCTCCCCCGTGGTCGCGGTCTGCTCCTCGACGGCCGAGGCAATGGTGGCCTGGAAGTCGTTCACCTGAGTGATCACCTCGCTGATCTTCGAGACCACCGCCACCGCGGAGTCGGTGTCCGCCTGGATGGCCTCGATCCGACGGGAGATGTCCTCGGTGGCGCGGGCGGTCTCCTGCGCCAGGTCCTTGACCTCGCTGGCGACGACGGCGAACCCCTTGCCGGCGTCCCCGGCGCGGGCCGCCTCGATCGTGGCGTTGAGCGCCAACAGGTTCGTCTGCTCCGCGATCGAGGTGATGACCTTGACGACCTCACCGATCTGCCGGCTGGACTCCCCGAGCTGGGCGATCGTCTCGGTCGCGGCACGGGCCTCGCCGGCCGCCTGCTGCGCCACGTGCAGGGCCCGGCTCGTGGACACCGAGATCTCCCGGATGCTGGAGTCCATCTCCTCGGTCGCCGCCGCCACGGACTGCACGTTGCGGGTGACCTGCTCGGAGGCAGCGGCGGCCGTTCCCGACTCGGCACTGGTCTCCTCGGCGCTCGCCGCCACCTGGGCGGAGACCGTGGCGAGTTCCTCGGCGCTGCCCGCCAGCGCGGTGGAGGTCCCGGCGATGGCGGTGACCGAGGCCCGCAGGTTGGTCATCGTCGCGGTCAGCGCGGCCGCCATCTGGCCGATCTCGTCATGGGAGGCGACCCCGACCTCGCAGGCGGTCAGATCGCCCTCTCCCAGCCGCCTGAGGGCGTCCCGGACCCGCACGATCTGGGCGACGATCACCCCGCTCATCCAGATCCCCAGCCCCAGCAGCACGATCACCCCGACCGCGAGCGCCAGCAGCAGGGACCAGCGGGCGGAACCGGCGGTGCTGTCGGCGCGTGCGGCCGAGTCCTTCAGGGCGGTGGTGAACCGTTCGCCGACCGTGTCGAAGTCCGTCGCCACCTTGTCCATCTGGGAGCCGTACTCGCCCAGGGTCAGGTCGGTGAGCGCTTCGGTCTGGGCCTGGGTGAGGTCCGTTCGCTGGGCGGTGGGCTTGATCCGCTGCTCGAAGAACGTCCGGGCGTTGGCGAGGTCGGCCCTGAGCTGCTCGACGGCGGCCTTCTGCTCCGGGGTGTGGATGTTGCCCGACACAGCGGTCAGCGCGTCATCGAGTTGACCGGTGACCGTGTCCAGGCTCTTGAGGGTGGCGCTGACCTGGGTGTCGGTGTGCGCCACCACGAGCTGCAGGGTGAGCCGCCGGTAGCGTGCCGCGAACAGTTGGCCCTGCACGGCCGCCACCGCCGGTTTGGCGCCCTCGTTGACCAGTGCCGTGGTTGCCTGCTGCTGCGACCCCAGGGCCTGGATCCCGACCACGACGCAGACCACCGTCACGGTGAGCGCCAGGCCGATCAGAGCCATGAACTTGCCACGCATCGACAACCGGTCCAGGACCGCGGCGGGCCCCCTCGCGTCCGAGGTCCGGGCCGTTCTCCCGGCCACCCACTGGGCATCCATGATCGCGTCCAGGCCCGACATGGCCCTCATCTCCTCACGGCTGAACCGCCCGGGGCCGGCCGTCCGGCCCCGGGATCACGCAGCGCGCCCGGTCCCGAGGCACTGCGCGGCAGGCGATCCGGGGCGGACCTCCTGGGCGCTGCGGGCACTCCGGGGTTGTGGGCGGGCACATCCCTAGCTCGGAAGCCAGGTGCCAGTGCTTGAGCCCGGCGGCGGCGGTCACAGCGGCGGCCGTGGCACGGGAGACGGCTGTCGCAGCGGCGGCCGTGGCACGGGTGCCGCTGCCCTACCCTGCCCGGATGACCGGCGACCTTCTGCTGCCCCTGCCGATCGAGGCGGTCCTGTTCGACTTCCACGGCACGCTCTTCGACGCCCACTCCCCTGGCCAGTGGATCGCCGCTGCACACAGGCTGGTCGCCACGGGCGGGGGCCCGGACCTGCGACCGGGAGCGGACCTGACCGGTCTGGCCCGGCACCTGGACGATGTCTGGACCCATGCCCGGAAGATCGACCCGAGCAGCGAGCGGGACCGCGACCCGGTCCGGCACCGTGAGGTGTTCCGGCGCGCCGTGATGCTCCGTTCGGAGGTCGATGAGACGTTCGCCGACGCGCTCTATGCCGTGATGGCCGACCAGTGGCAGCCCTTCGACGACACGGTCGCGGTCCTGAATGCGTTGCGGGAGAACGGGATCCGAACCCTGCTGCTGTCGAACATCGGCCGGGACGTCCGGCCCCGGCTGCGCGCGTGCGGGGTCGCAGGACTGCTCGACGACGTCGTACTGTCCTACGAGGTGGGCCTGATCAAGCCGGACCCACAGATCTTCGCCCTGGCGGTGGAGCGACTCGGTGTCCCCGCCGAGCGCGCGCTCATGGTCGGTGACAGCCCGCTCGACGACACCGGCGGAACCCCGCTCGGGCTGCGCACCCTGATCCTGCCCCGGATACCCGGCCGGGTCCGCGGGCTCACCGCGGTGCTGCGCCTGGTCCTCGGACCGGCACCTGCCAGCAGGCCGCCGGCCGAGCAGCGGTGATCCGCCGGGAACGGCCGGTCGGCCTGCGGACCAGGGCCGCCGCGGTCAGGCCTCGGCCTTCACCGCCAGCACGGGGCAGGGCGCATCGAGCAGGATCTGCTGGGCGTTGGAGCCGAGGATCAGCTTGCCCACCGGACTGCGCCGCCGCAGGCCGATGACGATGAAGTCCGCGCCAACCTCCTCGGCGACGGCGATCAGGTCCTCGGCGGGCTCCAGGCCCCGGACCAGCTGCCGCACCTCATGGGCGATCCCGGCATCGTCGAGCTCCTTGCGGACATGCTCCAGTTCCTCCTCGTAGCGGGCGGCCTCGACGGCGTCGAGTTCCTTCCCCCCACGATTGGAGTTGATGACGATGAGCCGGGCATTGCGCAGCTTGCATTCCTGCGCGGCCCGGCGCAACGCCGCCCGTCCTTCCGGAGTCGGCACGTATCCGACGACGACGGCCATCACGCCTCCCACTGCTCGCCTGCCACCGGCGCAGCAGTGGCCCGTCCGAGCCCCGCTGCCCGAGGGGGAGCCACGTTACCGGATCACCCGATCCCCGGCCCGGGCGAACGTCCTTCACCAGGCATGACACTGTGAGCCGTCCGGGGTCCCGGCGCGATGTCCGGGGATCGCCCCCTACCGTGGGGACGTGGCGGAACATGACGGCAACGGCTGGGTGGACTGCCGTTGCGGCTCCCGGCACTGGGGACGGCACGGCGCGGCGGGACTGTTGCTGCTGCGCGGATCCCGCCCGGACGCGCGGGAGGTCCTGTTGCAGCTGCGGGCGGCCTGGACCCACCAGGGCGGCAACTGGGGGCTGCCCGGCGGCGCCCGGGACAGTCACGAGGATCCGGTGAGCGCCGCCCTGCGGGAGGCCGCCGAGGAGGCCGGGGTGTCCCCCGGCCTGGTGACCGTGGTCTGCGAGCTGCCGGGAGTGGATCACGGGGACTGGCGCTACACCTACGTGGTCGGGGTCGCCGACGGTGCCCTGGAGGTGTCCGCGCTCACCACCGAGACGGACGAGCTGCGCTGGGTCCCGCTGGGGGACGTGCAGCGGCTGCCGCTGCATCCGGCGTTCGGGGATGCCTGGCCACGGCTGCACGCGGGGCTCACCGAGACCTGCTGACCGCTGTCCCTCCCCACGGGACGACGCGGGGTCTCGCCGGCCTGTGCGAGCGGCCCGGGTGATCCCCCTCCCGCCAGGCCCCGGTGACGGGTGGGGCCGCCGGGAAGGGGACCTCCCGGGCCGCGACCATCAGCCGGCCTTCGCCGCCCGGAAGCCGGACTCCAGGTCCGCGAGGATGTCGTCGATGTGCTCGATGCCCACCGCGAGCCGGACCAGGCCGGGGGTGACCCCGGAGGCGAGCTGCTCCTGCGCCGACAGCTGGCTGTGGGTGGTCGACGCCGGGTGGATCACCAGGCTGCGGACGTCCCCGATGTTGGCGACGTGGCTGTGCAGCTGCAGCGCGTTGACGAACCGCTTGCCTGCCTCGACGCCACCCTTGATCTCGAAGGCCAGCACGGCGCCGGTGCCCTTCGGGGCGTACTTCTGGCCGCGCTCGTACCAGGGGCTGGTGGGCAGTCCGGCGTAGGCCACGCTCTCGACCTCGTCACGGCCGGTCAGCCACTCGGCGACCTTCTGCGCGTTGGCCACGTGCCGCTCCACCCGCAGGCTCAGCGTCTCGATGCCCTGCGCCAGCAGGAAGGCGTTGAACGGGGAGATCGCCGGGCCGAGGTCACGCAGCAGCTGGACCCGGGCCTTGAGGATGAACGCCAGGTTCACCCCGAACGCGCCGCCCACGCCGAGGTCACGGGCGTACACCAGGCCGTGGTAGCTGGGGTCCGGCTGGTTGTAGTTGGGGTAGCGCTCGGGGTACTGCGCGAAGTCGAACCTCCCGGAGTCGACGATCACGCCGCCGATCGAGGTGCCGTGCCCGCCGAGGTACTTCGTCGTGGAGTGGATGACGAAGTCCGCACCCCACTCGAACGGCCGCACCAGGTAGGGGGTGGCGACGGTGTTGTCGACGACCAGCGGGACGCCCACCTCATGCGCGACCGCGGCGACACCCTCGATGTCCAGCAGGTCCTGCTTGGGGTTGGCGATCGTCTCGCCGAAGAAGAGCTTGGTGTTCGGCCGGACCGCGGCCCGCCAGGCGTCCAGGTCGTCGGGGTTCTCGACGAACGTGGTCTCGATGCCCAGCTTCGGCAGCGTGTAGTGCAGCAGGTTGTAGGTGCCGCCGTAGAGGCTCGGGCTGGCCACCACGTGGTCCCCGGCCTCGGCGATGTTGAGGATGGCCAGCGTCTCCGCGGCCTGGCCGCTGGCGACCAGCAGGGCTCCGACGCCGCCCTCGAGGCTGGCGATCCGCTGCTCGACGGCGTCCTGGGTCGGGTTCATGATCCGGGTGTAGATGTTGCCGAGCTCCTTGAGCGCGAACAGGTTCGCGGCGTGCTCGGTGTCCCGGAAGACGTAGGAGGTCGTCTGGTAGATGGGCAGGGCGCGGGCGCCGGTGGCGGCGTCCGGGGTCTGGCCGGCGTGGATCTGGCGCGTCTCGAAGGACCAGCCGTCGGTCACGGGGAACTCCTGTTCGTTCGGGTGCCGCGGTCGTCGCGGCTGCGGACCCGGTCCGCATTTCTGACGAGAATGATTAACAAGGTGCCGTTTCGCAGGCCGGCTCACCGAGTCCGTTGACCAGGGACAGGTCGGTCACGGGATGAGCGGTCCGCGAAGCGGATGCTCCCGGAAGGGGTGGCCACCCGCGCGCCGAGAGAGGCGGGATCGGGAGAGATCGCGCCGGGCGTGCTCAGGACGGGTCGACCGGATGCCTCATCGACACATTCGCTCGATCACGGTGTGCTCCTCGTTCCCGGGGGCCCGACCGTGGGCCCGCGCTTGCCTCCGCCACCTCGACGGTCGGCCTGGTCATCACCCGGGGCACCCCACCGCGGGGAGGGTTGCCGTCCAGCGAGCCGGGGCTTGGGGCTGGAACTCATGACCTGTGCCGGATCGTAGGGCACTGATCGGCACTTGGTCACCCCGTCTCAGCATGCGACCCGCTGGTTTCACCCGATGGGCGCAGTGAGCGGGTCGCCCGGGAGGCACTGCCAGGTGGGTGGGATCCCGGCGGCCAGCAACTGCGCAACCAGCGACGACAGCCGGTGTCCGGGCCGGTCGGCCAGCGCCAGGCCGGCCAACAGACGGCTGCGGACGGCGTCGCAGCACCACCAGGCCAGCCAGGCCAGTACGGACAGCACCTCGGCCCGGTCCCCGGCAGGTGCCACCCGGGCGAGCGCCGCCAGCAGCCGCCTCCCCCGCTCGACCAGGTCGTGGTCGGGGTGGAGTTCCCAGATCCGGTCGCCGGAGGCCACCACCTGCCCGGCCACCACCTGTTCGGGAAGCAGGCCACTGCCGGGGACGAGGGTGAACATGACCGCGTCGCGCAGCCGGACATCGCGCAGTCCGGCCAGCAGTTCCGCCGGGCGGTCCGGGTGCGCCGCGCCGGCGGCCACGAGTTCCCGCCAGCGGGCCAGCACCGCGGGCAGGTCGGCCGGCTGGGCCGCGTCCACCCGCTGCCGGGTGAGCCGGCCCCGCTCCTGCGGGCGGACGTCGCGGACCAGCTCCTCCTCCCGGTCGGCCACCATCCGCCCGGCCAGCACCATGTGCGCCGCCAGTTCGGTCCCGGCCAGGTCGTCCAGCGGCCAGCCCTCGGGCGGGCAGCAGAGCGGGTCGGGACAGTCGTACTTGCGGAAGCTGTCCGGGCCGACGGCCAGCACGTCGAAGACCCCTATCCCGTGCCGGGGCAGGGTATGGCGCAGCCAGTGGTCGAGGTCACGGTGCGCCAGCACCGGCAGGCCGTCCGGGCCGGGACGGGGGCCGCCCCCGGCGTCGGACACCACGAGCGCGACGACCTCGCGGCTGCCGCCGCGGCGCAGCATCGGCAGCACCGAGACCAGGGTGGCGTCCCGGTCCTGCGCTGCCGGCAGGTCCGCACGGACCACTACCCCGGATCGCCGCCGGCCGCCGCGCAGCCCGACCAGCACCAGACTCTCCCGCGGGCGGAAGCCGATCCGATACCAGGCCAGGGCGATCAGGTCACGCGGTCCCCCGCGCACGATGGTCTGCATGCCGCACACCCTGGTCGCCGGGAGCGGCGCGGCGGCACCGTCAGGGGCCGGCCTGTGGACGGCGGGACGATGCCGTGGCCTGTGGACGACTCGAGGCGTCGCGGGCCGCGACCCGGTGGACCTTCAGCCGACGACCTCGCCGGCGACGGTGCGGGACCTGTCGCGCTCCCACTCCAGGAAGTCCCCGGCTTCGGCGAGCAGGCTGCCGACCATCCAGGTCACCACGACCGCGTCGTCGCCCAGCCCGATCAGCGGCAGGAACATCTCGGGGATGAAGTCCAGCGGGGACACCAGGTAGACCAGGCCGAGCAGGACCAGTCCGAGACGTCGCTTGTCGAGGAACGGGTACCGCCCGCCCAGCCCGAGCCGGAGCATCCGAGGGACCGCCGCGAGCCGTTCCCGGACCCCCGGCACCCCCGGGCGGCGGGCCGCCCACAGAGCCACCCAGAGCGCTCGCAGCGCGGCCGTCCGCCGGGTCGATGCCATCGCCGCCTCCCCACAGCACGCCGGCCCGGCCGGTGCCGGCGGAGTTTCATGCTAGGACGGTCGCGTCCCCACCGCCCCGCCAGGCCGTGTGCCGGGCCAGCTCCGCCCGCCGCAGCCAGTCCGCCTCGCCCACCGGAACGGTGCGCACGGCCACGCCGACACTGGCGGTGACCGGTTCCTGGGCCGTGGGGCCACCACCGGACCGGACGGCGGCACGGATCCGGTCGGCCAGCGCCACCGCCTCCCCCTCCTCCAGCGAGGCGAGCACGGCGAACTCGTCGCCGTTCCAGCGGGCGACCACGTCCTGCGGGCGGGTCAGCAGGCGCAGCCCGGCCGCCGCGCGCTGCAGGACGACGTCGCCGGCGAGATGGCCGTACCGGTCGTTGACCCGGCCGAGCCCGTCGAGGTCGACCAGCAGCAGGGCCACCGGCACCGGATCGGGACGTCCCGCCGCCGCCGCGATCGCCGCCGCCGCACCGCGCCGGTTGACCAGTCCGGTCAGGGCGTCCAGCCGGGCCGTCCGGGCCAGCGCCCGGCGTTCATCAGCACAGCGCAGGACGGCGGTCCTGGCCCGGAACAACTCCGCCAGCCGCTGAGCATCCCGCTCGGCGCGCGCCTCGGCCAGAGCCAGGCAGGTGCGCAGACCCGGCGCGGGAACTCCGGCGGCGGCCTCCTCGGCGCGCAACACCTCATAGGCCAGGGCCAACCGGTCGGCCCGGTACTCCCCGGTGTGGACCTCCGCCAGCAGGCGGCGCCCCTCCCCCAACGCGTCCCCGACCCGCGGCA
>DASTGO010000561.1:0-3985 GCA_035719045.1 Kineosporiaceae bacterium
AGGCGACGCCGATGTCGAGCACAGCCCGGGCCCACCCCTGGGACCGGTTGCCGACCCGCAGCACCTCGCCGTTGCGCAGGTACCAGACCGTCCCGTCGACGTCCCGCAGCCGGGTGACCCGCAGCCCGACCGCCTCCACCACCCCGGAGGCCTGCCCGAGGTCGACCACGTCGCCGACCCCGTACTGGTCCTCGGCGATCATGAACACCCCGGACAGGAAGTCCTTGACCAGGGTCTGGGAGCCGAAGCCGAGGGCCACGCCGACGATCCCCGCGCCGGTCAGCAGCGGGGTGACCGAGAAGCCGAGCAGCTGCATGACCATGAGCAGCAGCAGGACGGCCACCGCCCCGGTGGTCAGGCTCTTGAGCACCGAGCCCATGGTCCGGGCCCGCTGCTCGCGGCGCGCGGACAGCAGCGGGCTGGTGGTGAGCAGGGCGGTGGCGTTCGGCAGTCGGTCGAACCTGCCCAGGCCCGCCCGGCCGGCGGCGATCCCCTCCGTCACCCGGTCGATGACCCGGAACAGGACCAGCCGGGACAGCCCGCCGAGCAGGAGCACCGCGATGATCTTCAGCGGGGTGCCCAGGACCAGCTCCGCCCACACCCCCGCCCGCACGTCGCCGGTGGCGTCACGGACCAGGGAACAGATCGAGATCCCCTGGTCGCTGGGGCAGCTGGTGGCCAGGGACCAGGCATGCGGCGGCACGATGCGGAACTCCGGGGGTAGGGGTGGGGGCGGAGCCGGGACAGATCGGACTCCCCGAGGCTAGTACCCCGGGCCCGTCGGCCGGGTTGCCCCCCGTCCGCCGGCTGTCGTCAGGTGGGATCCGGATGCGGGGTGAGCACCGGGCTGAGCGGCGCCCTGATCTCGTGGCGGGCCGGTGCCGGCAGGTGCAGGGGAAGGCGGAGGGTCAGCAGCGCACCCCCCTCCGGCGCGCTGCCGGCTGACGCTGCGCCGAGATGGGCGACCGCGACCGCCTGGACCAGGGCCAGTCCCAGTCCCGTCCCGGGTTCCTCGCCCCGGGGGTGGCGGTGGAAGAACCGGTCGAACACCCGGGTCCGGTCCTCCGGCGGGATGCCCGGCCCGGAGTCGGCCACCTCGATGACCGCGAAACCGGGCTCGGTGCGGGTGGACAGCCGGATGACGTCCTGCGGGCCGGTGAACCGCAGGGCGTTCTCCACCAGGGCGTCCACGGCCTCCTCCAGCCGCCGGACGTCGGCCAGCAGCGTCCCGGCGGGGGCGGTGTCGACCACCCAGCTCCGGGGGACGGCGGTGGACCAGCGCCGGCCGATCTTCTCCAGGAACTGGCCGGGGTCCAGCAGCTGGGCGTCCAGCGCCTCCGTCGTGGCCAGCTGCTCGATGACCAGTAGCCGCCCGGCCAGGTGGGTCAGCCGGTCCAGCTGGTGCAGCACCTCGGCGGTGTCGGCCGCCACGTCCTCGTCGTCGGTCTGCCGGGCCAGCAGCTCGACGTGGCCGCGGGCGATGGTCACCGGGGTGCGGATGGCGTGCGAGGCGTCCCGCAGGAACTCCCGCTGCCGGTCCAGCCGCGAGCTCTCCAGCGCCGCCAGCACCTCCACCCGGCGCTGCGCCTGCGACCGCCGCCACGCATGCCAGGCGCCCAGGCCCACGATCAGGGGCATCAGCGGGACCTCGGACATCTCGTCCCAGGAGATGTGCCCGGCCAGGAACGGCCGCAGGAACAGCAGGCCGGTGAGCACCGTGAGCACCCCGAGGACGGGGAAGAACTGCCGCGGGGGCCACAGCCGGAACCCGTAGAGCAGGATCGTCGCCACCCACATCAGGTGGTACGGAGTGGTCAGGTCGTCCGGCGTCAGCCACATCTGGAGCAGCATCGCGGCCGAGAACACCGCCCAGGCCAGGTCGCTGCCGGTCACCCGCACAGCGGGGGAGGTGCTCACGCGGGTTGGAGTGAGTAGCCGACGTTGCGGACGGTCTCGATCCGCAGCTCCTTGATCTTCGAGCGCAGCCGGGCGATGGTCACGTCGACGACGTTGCTGCCCGGGTCGAAGGCGTAGCCCCACACCTCGCTCAGCAGTTCCGCCCGGGTGCACACCGTGCCGACGTTGCGCATCAGGTGCTGCATGAGCGCGAACTCGCGCTGGGACAGCTCCACATGCCGGTTGGTCGAGTGCAGCCGCCGGGTCCGCAGGTCCAGCCGGAGGCTCCCGCAGGTCAGCTCCTCGCTGCCGGCGCGGTCCTCGTGGCCGAGGTCGCGCAGCCGGGACCGGACCCGGGCCAGCAGTTCGGCGACGGCGAACGGCTTGGGCAGGAAGTCGACCGCTCCGGCGTCCAGGCAGCGGACCCGGGCCTGGACGTCGCCCACCGCCGACAGCACGAGCACCCGGGTGTCCGCGCGGTCGGTGAGCAGGGCGGCCAGCACCGCGGTCCCGCTGAGTCCGGGCATGACCAGGTCGAGGATGACCAGGGCCGGCCGGTGCTCGGCGGCCAGGCGCAGGCCCTCCGCACCGTCCGGGGCGGTGAGGACGGTGTAGCCCTCGGACTCCAGCGCCCTGCGGATGAAGCGGAGGATGCCCGGTTCGTCATCCACCACCAGGATCTTGGTCATGTCGTAGCCCCTCGTCGACCGGGTGACGGGACTCCCCAGATGCGTCCCGACGCCCACCACAAAGGTCACCGAGCGCGTTCGCTCAGCACCATCCGCCATTCAGATGACAGATGCGTCACCTGTAGTCAAGAGGCCACGGTCCTCGCTCGGCGTGTCGCTACTCACGGCGACATGAGGAGAGCGAAAAGTGATGTTGAGTCGGGGTGGTGAACCAGGGGTGTCAGCGGCGTCACTCCAACGGCAGACCGGTCCAGGTCGCGAGGAAAGCGGTCGTGTCCGCCGAGAGGGTGACGCTGCGGGACACCGCCCGGGCCCCGTGCCCGACGTCCTTCTCGGCCCGCAGCAGCACGGGACGGTCGGAAACGGTGGCCGCCTGCAGGGCCGCGCACATCTTCCGGGCGTGCATCGGGTCGACCCGGGTGTCACCGTCGAACACGGTGAACAGGACGGCCGGGTAGGCCACCCCGGCCCGCACGTGGTGGTACGGCGAGTACCCCAGCAGCCAGGGCAACTGCTCGGGGTCCTCGGCGCTGCCGTACTCGGTGTTCCAGGTCGCCCCCAGGCCGAACCGCTCGAACCGGACCATGTCCAGCAGCGGGGCGGAGCAGACGACCGCGGCGTACAACTCGGGGCGCTGGGTCAGGGCGGCCCCGACCAGCAGGCCGCCGTTGGATCCGCCACTGATCCCCAGCCGGCCCGGCGTGGTCCAGCCGTCGGCGACCAGGCGCTCGGCGGCGGCGTGGAAGTCGTCGAAGACGTTCTGCTTCTGCGCGCCCATCCCGGCGCGGTGCCACTCCTCGCCCTCCTCGCTGCCCCCGCGCAGGTTGGCCACGGCGTAGTACCCGCCGGCCTCCACCCAGGCCAGGATCGACGCGGAGTACCCGGGGGTGAGCGGGACGCCGAAGCCGCCGTAGCCGTACAGGATCGTCGGCCGCGGCCCGGCCGGACCGCCCTGCGCGTCGAAGGTGTCGGCGCGGCCGATCACGAACATCCGGACCGTGGTGCCGTCCTTGGAGGTGTACGCCACCTGCCGGGTGACCACCTCCGGGACGGCGACGGTGCCGGGCGGGGTGGTCCACAGGCTCACCGACCCGTCCCGGCCGTCGATCCGGTACACGTGGGGCGGCGTGGTGTGGTCGGTGTAGCCGAACCAGGCCTCGTGGCTGCCCTCCGGCCGGGACACCAGCGCGCCCACCGACCCGATCCCGGGCAGGGTGACCCGGCCCCGGTCGCCGTCCAGCAGGCTGCCGTCGCGCAGCCGGTGCACGGTGATCTCGGAGACCGCGTGCCGGGTCCAGGTGGCCAGCAGCAGCGGGTCGCCGGCCAGTTCGGGGCCGTCGAGGATGCAGAAGTCCTCCAGCACCGCCTCCGGGTCGTGCGGCAGCAGGTCCTGCCAGGTC
>DASTGO010000562.1:0-3215 GCA_035719045.1 Kineosporiaceae bacterium
GGTCGGCGAGGCGCTGGCGGGGTTGGGTACGGCCGCCGGCAGGGCTGACCCCTACCCGCTGTATGCGAGGCTGCGCGCAGCCGGCCCGGCGGTCACCGCCGAGGACGGCACGTTGTACGTCACCGGGTACCGGGCCTGTGAGGCGGTGCTGCGTGACCACCGGCTGGGAAAGCAGCCTCAGCTACGGCTTGTCGCGTCGGGCTTTCCGCGATGGCGCGAGCGGCCGTCTCTGCGCATCATGTTCACCAGCCTCCTCACCCTCAACCCGCCGGAGCACACCAGATTGCGTCGGCTCGTTTCCGCCGCGTTCACTGCGCACCGGGTGGCCGCGCTGCGCCCTGGGATGGAGGGCATCGTCGCCGAACTGTGCGAGCGGACCGAGGGGGACACTGACTTCGTCGAATCGTTCGCGTTCCCCCTTCCGGTCACGGTCATCGGTGAGTTGCTCGGGGTGCCAGCCGAGGACCGGCTGATGTTCCAGGGACTGGTCCATGACTGGACCGTGGTGCTGGACACCCTGGCGCCGGAAGCAGTCGATCGGGCCGACGCAGCCGTCGTGGTGATCCGCGACTACCTCGCCGACCTGATCAGACGGCGCCGGACCGCACCCGCCGACGACCTGATCTCCGCACTGGTCGCAGTCTGCGACGCGACCGACCGGTTGCACCCCGACGAGTTGACCACGATGGTCGCGCTGCTGCTCGCCGCCGGCTTCGAGACGACCACCCTGCTCCTGGCGAACGCGCTGGTAGCGCTGCTGGGCCATCCCGAACAGGCCGACCGGCTGCGTACTGAGCCCGCGTTGTCCCAGTCGGCGGTGGAGGAGTTGCTGCGCTTCGACTCCCCGGTGCAACTGCTGTCCAGCCGCAGCGCTCCGGTCGACCTCGAGGTCGGCGGGATCTTCCTCGCCGCAGGCCAGCCGATCGTCACCCTCGTCGGCGCAGCCAACCGCGATCCGTCGGCTTTCACCGACCCTGACGTGCTGCGGCTCGACCGGGCCGAAGGAGCCCCACTGTCCTTCGGCGGTGGGATCCACCACTGCCTCGGCGCGCCACTGGCCCGGCTGGAGGCACAGGTCGCCCTGCCGGCGCTGCTGCGCCGCTTTCCCAAACTGGCGGTGACCGGCGCCCCCCAGCCCCGCGACGGGCTCGCTCTGCACGGATACTCGATCCTCCCGATCTCCGCGCACTGAATGGCAGCGGAGGTAGGCCCTTCTCCCCAGACCGCCAAGTCAGGAGAGAAGGGCCTACCTCCGTGTCCGGGGCAAGGCCTTGGAGGGTCAGGCTACGGCGGCCGCCCCGCCGTGATCGACCGCGAGTCCCTCGGCGACAGCGGGACTGAGCGGGGCGGTCATCGACCTTGAGGGTCAGATCCGGTCCCGTGACGTGGATCTCAACAATGAGCACCTTGTGGACCAAGTTGGTTGGGATTAGTCTCCGAGACATGACATCACAGCTCGGATCGACGACCCGCCTGGCCGATGGCCGGGGCCGGTGGTGTCCGAGCTGTCGCTCGGGGTGTTGAGGCCCTCGCTGCGCTGACTCTTGGGCGGACCTTCCGCGCGCCGTCTGAGGTCCCGCCCGCTGGGTAGGGCTCCCGTGGCGCGGCACCCTCCCCGTGTTCGACCGGGTCCACGTGGCAGGCAATGACCGAGCTGGTGGCCGCGCTTGTCGCGTTCCTCTGACTCCTGCTTTCCCTGCCGTCTGTCCGCGCAGCCCCGGCCTTGTCGGCGCCGTGCGGCGACGGTTGCCGGTCGCGTCTGGCCGGCGACCTGATCCCGCTACCTCCCTGGAGTGATTCGCCATGACCAGCATCGCTGTTCCCGTGATCGACCTGCGTGACGTGGAAGGTGCCAACAGCGGCGCCGAGGCCGCGCGTCGGCGGCTGCTCGACGTCGCCCGCGGTACCGGAGGGTTCCTGCTGACCGGCCACGGGCTGGACGAGACCACCGCTGACGCGCTGTTCGCGGCGGCCCGGCGCTTCTTCGCCCTGCCGGATGAGCAGAAGCTGCAGATCGAGAACGTCAACTCCCCACACTTCCGCGGGTACACCCGGGTCGGGGGAGAGCTCACCGCCGGCGCCGTGGACTGGCGTGAGCAACTCGACGTCGGCGCCGAGAAGCCGGCTCCGGAACTGGGCCCGGACAGCCCCGGCTGGGAGCGCCTGATCGGTCCGAACCTGTGGCCGGAGCAGGTGCCGGAGCTGAAGGAACTGGCCCTGCAGTGGTACGCGGCACTCACCGACGTCGGGTTGCGCCTGCTGCGGGCGCTCGCCCTGGCGATCGGCCAGTCCGAGGATGTGTTCACCGAGACGTTCGCCGCGACCCCGGACAGCCTGCTGAAGATCGTCCGCTACCCGGGGCGGCGCCCGGCGGAGGGCGATCAGGGCGTCGGTCCGCACACCGACAGCGGCGTGCTCACCTTCGTGCTGCAGGAGCCCGGTACGACCGGCCTGCAGACGCTCGTCGGTGAGACCTGGGTCGACGTCCCCGCTGTGCCGGGCACGCTCGCGGTCAACGTCGGGGAGTTGCTGGAGGTGGCCACCGACGGTCTGCTGCGGGCGAACGTGCACCGGGTGCTCAGTCCGGCGGACGGCGCGGACCGGCTCTCCGTGCCGTTCTTCCTCAACCCCGAGCTGTCGGTGACCGTTCCTCGGCTGCAACTCCCCGAGCACCTGCGGCCCCTGGCCACCGGAACCACGCGGGTGGCCGGCAATCCCTTCTACGCCACCTACGGCGAGAACGCGCTCAAGAGCAGGCTCCGTTCCCACCCGAACGTCGCCGAGCGCCACCACGCCGACCTGCTGGCCCGGCGGCCCGAGCCGCCACTGCCCCAGGCCGTGGACGGTGGCCTGGCGCAACCGACTACCGCCACGGCATCGGCTTCACATGCTTAGCCGGCGATCCATGAACTGGCCGAATGGAGAGCAGGCGGAGAAGACCGCGCAGGAGCGCCGCCTGGGGGCCGACACGTTGCCGTCCCACCCCAGCCAGGAGCCCGATGCGGCTGTGCGGGTACGCACCGGAACCGCATCCCCCGCCGCAGTGGCGTTCGACGATGTGGCGGAGAGCGGATAGCGGGGCATGGGGCTTGAGGTTCCGCCGTGGGCTGCGGAGATGTTCCATGTCCTGACCGGTGACGGGTGGCCGGCGGTGGACGAGGACGAGATCAATGATCTGGCGCAGTTGTGGCTGGCGGCCGGCCAGGAGTTGATGC
>DASTGO010000563.1:0-2718 GCA_035719045.1 Kineosporiaceae bacterium
GGCGCCCCGCAGGCGTTTTGCAGGGGGTCGCCGGCCGGCGGGTGCGGGCAGCGGGAGGGGTGCCCCGAGCGCGCTGCAGCCGGGCGAGGTCGGCAGACATCGCCACGGCGGCACGCCGCTGCCGGCACGCCACGCCGGCAGTGAGCGATCAGTCGCCGTCGAAACCGATGGCGAAGGCTGCCTCGAGGTCGTGGCGGGAGTAGGCACGGAAGGCGAGGTACGTCTTCGTGCTCCGGACACCGTCGACCTTGCTCAGCTGGTCGGCGATCACCCCCGCGAGCTGTTCGTGCTCATGCACCCGGACGATCGCCACGAGATCGACGTCGCCGGTGACGGAGTACACCTCGCTGACCCCGTCCAGGCCCGCGATCTCCTCGGCGACCTCAGGGATCCGTCGGACGTCGGTCTCCACGAGCACGATGGCGGTGATCACAGGCCCTCCTCCTCGGCGGTGGCGCTGGGGCGAGCCTAGGGCCTGGAGGTCCGGCCGCCGGTCGCGGACGGCTCAGGCCTGTCGCCGGTTCGGTCAGGTGGGGGGCGCGCCTGCGGACGGGCGCCCCGCGTCCTGCTGGGCAGGGTGGGGGAGGACGATCGCTGCCCGGTCGGCCCAGTCCACGGGCTCACCGAAGGATCGCGCCCAGGATCTGGCCGCCGCGCCGTCGGGGTCGAGCCGGGCGCGGGCCCCGGTCGCACCGTGCACCGGGCAGGTCCAGTCCCCGTCGAGATGGACCAGCCGGACCTGGGGCTGCTCCAGCCAGCGCAGGATCTGTTCGGTCTCCTCCGGATGGGCCGCGGGCATCGGGGGCGGCGGCGGGGTGACCTGTTCACCCACCGCACGCAGTGCATCGGCGTAGGGCCGGGGATCGGCTCCGGGCGGGCTCACCGTGGTGCCGGCCAGCCGCCCGTGCCGGACCAGGACCAGCTCCCAGCCGCCCCGCGGGGTGCGCAGCGCCGCGAGCAGCTCCGGGATGGTCGCCAGGGGGTGCAACCGCTGCGTCCGGGAGGCGGCACGGACGAAGGACAGCAGGCGGTCCCGGCTGACGGCGGCCTCCTCGAAGCGCTGCTGCCCGGCCAGCCGCTCGGCGCGCTCCAGCAGGGCGGCCACCACACCGCGGGCATCCCCGGTCATGGCCTGGGCGGCCGCGCGGACCACGTCGGCGTAGGCCTCGACACTCTGCCGTCCCGTGCAGGGGGCGCCGCACCGGCCGAGGTCGGCCAGCAGGCAGGCCGTGGCGGACTGCGGAGCCTGCCGGGGCAATCGCCGGGTGCACTGCCGCAGCGGGAACGCCTCGTGCAGGGCGGCCATGGCCAGCTCCGCGGCCCCGGTCGTGCCGAACGGCCCGATGTAGGCGCCGCCACCGCCCTCCCGGACCTCCCGGACCACCGAGAGCCGGGGGAAGGGCTCGTCGGTGAGCTTCAGCCACGGTGCCCGCTCCGGGAACCGGGAGCGACGGTTGTAGCGGGGGGCGTGCTCGGCGATCAGGCGCAGTTCCCGGACCCGGGCCTCCAGCGGGGTCGCGCACACCACGGGGGTCACGCTGGCCGCCAGGGCCACCATCTCGGCCATCCGGGTGCGCTGTTCGGCGGCCGTGAAGTAGCTGCGCACCCGGGCCCGGATGTCCACCGACACCCCGACGTACAGCGGCCGTCCCGCGTCGTCACGGAACAGGTAGACCCCCGGCGCGCTGGGCAGGGACTCCGCGAGGTGGCGCTTGCGCCGGGTGGACGCCGGCACCCGCGAGGTGAACGTCGTCAGCTCTTCCAGGGAGGTGACGCCGAGGTTGCCCACCCGCTCGATCAGCCCGTGCAGCACGTCCACGGTGGCCCGGGCGTCGGTGAGGGCACGGTGGTCGGGGGCGGTCGGGGAGCGGAACAGCCGGGCCAGCGTGGACAGCTTGCGGTTGCGGACCTCGTCGCGGGACAACACGTGCCGGGCGAGCCGGGCGGTGTCGAGCACCGGGAAGTCCGGCCACGGATGCCCGGTCGCGGTGCAGGCCGCCTTGAGGAAGCCGGTGTCGAACGGAGCGTTGTGCGCCACCAGGACGCATCCCCGGGCGAACTCCAGGAACGCCGGCAGCGCGGTGCCGATCCGCGGCGCGCCGGCCACCATCAGGTCGGAGATGCCGGTGAGCACGGCGATGAAGGCCGGGATCGGCTCCCCGGGATTGACCAGGGTCTGGAACTCCCCGAGCGGCCGACCCCCACGCACCTTGACCGCGCCGATCTCCGTGATGCCGCAGCCCTCCGGGGACCCGCCCGTGGTCTCCAGGTCGACGACGACGAAGGTGACCTCGGACAGCGGGGTACCGAGCTCCTCGATCGTCGCCTGGACGGAGGCCGCCGACCGGCCCGCGGTCGCGCCGGGCCGGGAGAGGCCGGGCGGGACGGCGGAACCGGCGCTGCTCATGGCGTCAACGCTAGGCCCGCCCTCCGACAGCCCGGACCCGCCACGCGGTCCGGCCCGGACCGCCGGGCCCTCTGGTCCGCCCGTCGGTCACCCAGCGCCACGCCGTACCCTCCTTGACAGGTGGGAGTGCACAGTTCCCGGCCCCGCAGGTCCCGGTGGCCCGCCCCCACCGACCCGCGGTTGCCGGCCCGGGTCCAGGAGCCGGCCGAGAGGAGTGGCGGCGTGCGCCAGCCCAGCCCCTGTGTCCGGCAGTTCACGGTGGCGGGATGACCGCCGCCGCGGAGCCGGCGCGAATCCCAGCCGGCGCGTCG
>DASTGO010000564.1:0-11548 GCA_035719045.1 Kineosporiaceae bacterium
ACCCGGAACCTCGACGGCCTCCGTGGGGCGGCCGCCGGTTCTGCTCCCGCCGGTGAACCAGCCCTGGGACTACCAGCTCGGTGCCGCGTACCGCCCGGCGGCCGGTGTCACGGTGATCACCCGGGACCACGCCCAGCCGCCGGTGCCCGGCGCCTACAACATCTGCTACGTCAATGCCTTCCAGACCCAGCCCGGTGAGTCCGGACGCTGGCCGGCCACGCTGCTGCTGCGGGACGCCACGGGACAACCGGTCGAGGACCCGGCCCGGCCCGGGGAGTACCTGCTCGACACCCGGACCGCTGCCCGCCAGTCGGCGATCACCGCCCGGCTGCAGGAATGGCTGGCCGACTGCGCCCGGGAGGGCTATCAGGCCGTCGAGCCGGACAACCTGGACTCCTGGACCCGGTCCGGCGGGCTGCTGCGGGCCGAGGACAACCTGGCCGTGGCCGCCCGGCTGGTCTCCGCCGCACACTCCCTCGGGCTCGCCGTCGCCCAGAAGAACGCCGCGGAACTGCTGCCCAGGGCCCGCGCGGCAGCCGGCTTCGACTTCGCGGTGGTCGAGGACTGCCAGGTGTTCGCCGGATGCGGGACCTTCCTGGCCGCCTACGGCAACCGGGTGCTGGAGCTCGAGTACGCCGATCACGGCTCCGCCGGCTTCGCCGCCGCCTGCCGGGACCACGGCACGCAGGTCTCGATCACCTCCCGGGACCGCAGGCTGACCACCCCCGGCCGCCCCGGTTATGTCTTCCGCACCTGCTGAGCCCGGCCTCGTCCCGCCCCCGGCGGGCCCGGCACGGGACGGCCCCCGGTCCGCGGCACCGGCCGGCAGGTAGGCTCGAGAACCGCTCCCGGGACGGGAGCCGTGGCAGGCAGCAGGCCGGAGAGTGGGAGAGCTGATGTCAGGCCGGCAGTTCAGTGCATCGACGCCGATCAGCGGGTTCCCGGAGTGGCTGCCCGAGGCCGCCCTGGTGGAGGCGGAGTGGATCCGCCGGATCCGTGGGGCGTTCGAGAGCTACGGGTTCACCCCGATCGAGACCCCCGCCGTGGAGTCCCTCGACGCGCTGCTGAAGAAGGGCGAGACCTCCCAGGAGGTGTACACCCTGCAGCGGCTGCAGGCGGACAGCTCGGACAGCTCCGACGCCAGGCTCGGGCTGCACTTCGACCTGACCGTCCCGTTCGCACGCTACGTCGCGGGGCACTTCAACGACCTGGACTTCCCGTTCAAGCGCTACCAGATCCAGAAGGTCTGGCGCGGGGAACGCCCGCAGGAGGGCCGGTTCCGCGAGTTCACCCAGTGCGACATCGACGTGATCAACCCCGACCACGTCCCGCTGCACTTCGACGCCGAACTGCCCCGGGTGGTCCACGAGATCCTCACCGCGCTGCAGATCGGCCCCTTCACCCTCCAGTTCAACAACCGCAAGGTGCTGGAGGGCTTCTACCGCGGCCTGGGAGCCCAGGACCCGATCGCGGTGATCCGGGCCATGGACAAGATCGACAAGATCGGCGCGGCGGGGGTCGAGGAGCTGCTCACCGAGCGGCTCGGGCTGACCCCCGACCAGGCGAAGTCCTGCCTGCTGCTGGCCCAGATCCGCGGCAGCGACGCCTCGGTGCTCGACGCGGTGCGGGCACTCGGCGTGTGCGACGACCTGCTGGACGAGGGGCTGTCCGAGCTGGGTTTCGTCATCGGCGAGCTGACCGACCTGCCGGCCGGCAGCGTCGAGGCGAACCTGTCGATCGCCCGCGGGCTGGACTACTACACCGGCACCGTCTACGAGGGGAAGTTCCTGGAGTTCCCCGGCTACGGCAGCATCTGCTCCGGTGGCCGGTACGACGACCTGGCAGGATCCTTCATCCGGCGTTCCCTGCCCGGGGTCGGCATCTCCATCGGGCTGACCCGGATCTTCGCGAAGCTGCTCAAGGAGGGCCGGATCGAGCTCGGCCCGAAGTGCCCGACCCAGGTGCTGGTCGCGGTGCAGGGCGACGACCTGGCCGGCTCCCGGCGGATCGCCGCCCAGCTGCGGTCCCGGGGGGTCAACACCGAGGTGTTCCACCAGGGCGCCAAGCTCGGCAAGCAGTTGACCTACGCCTCGCGCAAGGGCATCCCGTACGTGTGGTTCCCGCCGTTCCGCGAGGGCGGCGAGCACGAGGTGAAGGACCTGCGCAGCGGCGACCAGCAGAGTGCCGATCCCGCCGGCTGGCTGCCCCCCGCCCCCTGACCAGCACCCCCGCCGACCGGCACCCCCTGCTCGGCACCCCCTGATCAGCTCCCCACGGACCGGCACCCCTGCTCGGCACCGGCCAACGCCGACGGCCACCCCTCCCCCATGCAGGGGCGCCCGTCGGCGTTGGCCGTCCGGTCCCGGTACAGGCATGTGACAGGGTGAGTTGCGCAAGCATAGGAAGTATTGGGTACGGACGGCCGCATCCTCCGCCGCGAGCAGGCGGCCGTCCGATTCGACAGCAGGTGATCACCGTGGCCACCGCCGCCTCCTCGACGTCCGCACGGGTCCGCCCCGACCAGGTGCTGCGACCCCGGGTACCGGCGGTCGTGGCCTGGTCGGTGCGGGTCGCCGCCGTCTACACCGTGGTGGACCTGCTGCTCCCCCAGCATCTGCGCACCCGGCGGGACTCCGAGGCGGTGCAGGCCCTCGTGGTCGGGGTGGCCCTCGCCGCCGCGATCGGGGCGGCCGGCGCGATGCTGCTGCTCGCGGGCGCACTGCAGCGTCGCCGGCGGCGGGCCTGGGTGCTGATGACGATCGTGGTCTGTGTCGGGACCGCGGCCGGGATCTCCGGGCACCGGCTCCGGGTGGCGGCGGTCAACCTCGCGCTGCTGGCCCTGCTGCTGTGGGCCCGCCGGGACTTCCCGGCCCGGTCCCTGCGCCCGACCCGCCGGGCCGCGGTCGCGGTGCTGCTGGTGATGGGTTCGGTGAGCGTCGTCGCCGGACTGCTGCTGGTCCGGCACACCGCCCCGGACAACACCCTCACCGACCAGCTCGGGCAGGTGCTGCTCGGCCTGCTGGGGTTCACCCCGGACCTCACCTTCCGGCACGGCGGTGGTGCCGGGGTCACCGAGATCAGCCTGAACAGCCTCGGCGCCCTCACCGCCCTGATGACCCTGGCGGCGCTGCTGGCCCCGGTGCGCAAGGCGGCCCGGCTCGGCCGGCAGGACGAGACCCGGCTGCGGGAGCTGCTCGACCGGTTCGGCGACCGGGACTCCCTGGGGTACTTCGCCCTGCGCCGGGACAAGTCGGTGATCTTCTCCCCCAGCGGCAAGGCGGCGATCAGCTACCGGGTGATCGGCTCGGTCTCGCTGGCGTCAGGGGACCCGATCGGCGATCCGGAGGCCTGGCCGGGCGTGATCCGCAGCTGGCTGGAGGAGACCGAGCGGTACGGCTGGATCCCCGGGGTGATCGGCGCCTGCGAGGACGCCGCGGAGGCGTACCGCCGGGCCGGCCTGGACGCCCTGGAGCTCGGGGACGAGGCGGTCGTCGAGCTCGCGGAGTTCCGCCTCGACGGCCGCAGCATGCGAGGGGTCCGGCAGGCGGCCAACCGGGTCCGCCGGGCCGGCTACCGGGCGGACATCGCCCGCCAGTCGACGCTGTCCCCGCAGGAGCTGGCCGAGGCGATCAGCGCCTGCACCGCCCTGCGGGACGGGGACACCGAGCGCGGATTCTCCATGGCCCTGGGCCGGCTCGGCGATCCCGCGGATCCCGGACTGGTCCTGGTCCGCATCCGGGACGGGCAGGAGCGGCTGGTCGCCGTGCTGTCCTTCGTGCCCTGGGGGCACCACGGGCTGTCCCTGGACGTCATGCGGCGTTCCCGGGACAGCGAGAACGGCACGGTCGAGTTCGCGGTCACCGAGCTGATCGGCTGGGCCCAGGAACAGGGGCTGCACCGGCTGTCGCTGAACTTCGCGGTGTTCCGGTCGGTGTTCGAGCGGGGCGGGCGGATCGGGGCGGGGCCGGTCCTGCGGGCCTGGCGGCGGCTGCTGCTGTTCGCCTCCACCTGGTGGCAGATCGAGTCCCTCTACCGCGCCAACGCCAAGTACGGCCCGAGCTGGAACCCCCGGTTCATCTGCTTCCCCAAGGCGGCCGACCTGCCCCGGGTGAGCATCGCCGCCCTGCAGGCCGAGGCGTTCCTGCAACGGCCCCGGCTGCTCTGGCTGCTCGGAGGCTGACCGGCGGCGGCTCGCAGCGGCGACTCGGAGGCTGACGGGAGCTGCGGCCAGGGCCCGTCAGGTCCGGCGGTTCGGCAGTACCGCGCGCGATCGGGCGAGCACGGCGGGCCGGACGGCGAGCACCGCCCGCGCCCCGGGGACCCGCCGGGCGAAGCCCAGCACCATGCCGAGCGCGACCAGTGTCGTCAGCAGCGCCGACCCTCCGCTGGACAGCAGCGGCAGCGGGACCCCGATCACCGGCAGCAGGCCGAGCACACCGGCGATGTTGATGACGGCCTGGCCCAGCACCCAGGCGAACACCCCCGCGGTCGCCACCTTGACCGCGAACTCGTCGCTGGCCTGCACCAGCCGGAACAGTCCGAACCCCAGCGCCGCGAACAGCAGCAGGACGGCGAGCGTCCCGGCCAGCCCGAGTTCCTCGCCGACGATGGCGAAGATGAAGTCGTTGTGGGCCTCCGGCAGCCAGGACCACTTCTGCCGGCTGGCCCCCAGCCCGACGCCCCACCAGCTCCCCGTGGCGAGCGCCCAGGTGCCGTGGACGGACTGCCAGCAACTGCCGTAGTAGTCCGTGCACCCGCCGTCGTGCATCCAGGCCTCCAGGCGCCCGGTCCGGTTGGGGCTGACCGAGATCAGCAGCGCCAGCAGCGTGCCCGCCGCCGCGGCGCCGACCAGGAACAGCCGCAGCGGGGCACCGGCGGCGAACAGGAGCATGGCCGCGATCAGCATGAGCACCATCGACGTGCCGAGGTCGTGCCCGCCGAGGACGAGCAGCACCATCAGCCCCGCCCCGGGCAGCAGCGGCACGAGCAGATGCGACGTCCGCCCCAGCAGGGGGCGCTTGTGGTGCAGGACGCTGGAGCCCCACACCACCAGGGCCAGCTTCGCCGCCTCCGACGGCTGGGCGGTGATGCCGCCGATCGCCACCCAGTTCCGGTTGCCCTGGACGGCGAACCCGAGCGGGGTGAACACCAGCAGCAGGGCGACGATCCCCACAGCGAGGGCGGGCCAGGCCAGCGCCGCCCAGACCCGCGGCGGCAGCCGGGACGCGATCCAGGCGGCAGGCATCCCGGCGACGGCGAACAGCGCCTGCTTGCCGAAGAACGTGTAGGAGGATCCGGTCGCCCGCAACGACTCCACGCTCGAGCTGGACAGCACCATCACCAACCCGATCACGGTCAGCGCCACGGTCGCACCGAGCACCAGGTAGTAGGCGGCCACCGGGGACTCCAACCGGCGCAGCCAGCCGGCCACCGACCCCGGGCGCGCCACGGCGCCCGGCGACGGACCACCCTCCGCCGCCGCGGCTCCCGTCCCGGTCCCGCCCGCTTCCCCCCTGTGGACCTGCACCATCCGTCCCCGCCTCCCCGACCGGTTTACGGACTTGAAGATTGCCCACCTGCGCAATCAGCTGTTCAATCCTCCGGGGCCGACCCCAGCAGCGGGGCGCCGACACGCCGACGGGAAGGTTCCGGCCGGCACCCGCCGGCCGGAACGGCGAACGCGGCGTGATCGCCGGGTGACCGCCGAGGATCTGCCCCGCGGCCCGGCCCTGGGAGGTCCCGATCGCCCGGGTACGTCCCCGCCACCTCCCCGGCCCGGACCGGCAAGGCGCGACGAGATCAACCCGGCGTTGCTAGATTGCCCAGGTCAGCCCAGGCGACGGCGGTGATCGGAGGCAGCGGATGGCACTCCCGACCCGCGGGCGGGTCCAGCCGGAACCGGACCGGCTCGAGACGGCAGGTTCCCTGTTCGGGCTGCTCGCCACCCCGATGCGGCTGCACATCGTGTGGACGCTGGCCAACGGCGAATGCGACGTGACCGGTCTGGCCGAACAGGTCGGCGGGGCACTGCCCGCGGTGAGCCAGCACCTGACCAAGCTCAAGCTGGCCGGAGTGGTGCGGTCCCGGCGGGAGGGCCGCCGCCAGGTGTACACCGTGGACGATCCCCGGGTGGTCGAGATGGTCCGGCTGGCCCTCGACGAGGACGGCACCCAGACGGCGGCGGTGCCGCGGCGTGGCCGGGCGGGCTGATCGCGCACAGGTCCGGCCTGCACCGGACCTCCCGGCGTCCGCGGCAGCAGGGCTGCCACCGCCGGAACAGCTCCACGGAATCCCCGCGGCGCAGGCCGCCCGGCTCGGCCGGCTGCAGGTGCTGCGGCGGCTGGACAGCGGGCCGCGTGGCCTGCCGGAGGCCGAGGCCCTTCACCGGCTGGCCGCCCGGGAACCTGCCGAGCCGTCCCGCTGTCGCGGCCTGCGACGCCGGGCCGCCACCGCCCTCCTCCCGGCGCTGACCGCCACCCGGGACCCGTACACCCTCGTCATCGCCGTGCTGGCGGCCGTCTCGGCGCGGCTGGGAGCGGTCAGCGGCGCGGCACTGCTCACCGGCGTGGCCGCCCTCGGCTGGTCCCTGCGACTGGTCGCGGTCCGGCGGACGGCCCGGGCGGCGGAGGCAGCCCGCACCAGCGGCGACGGCACGGTCACGGTGCTGCGCCGGATGACCGCGCAGGCGGCTCCGGCAGCCCGCGAACTGCCCGTCGGCGATCTCGTCCCGGGCGACGTCGTGCACCTGTCCCCCGGCGACCTGGTCCCGGCGGACCTGTACCTGCTGCGGGCGACCGGACTGCAACTGGACCGGTCGGCACTCACCGGCGAGTCCGCCCCGGTGCACCGCCGCGCCGCTGCCGACGGCGACCCCGCGGGCGCCCCGCTCCCCGAGGCCGACCTGCCGGACCATCCCGGGCTGTGCCTGGCGGGCTGCCACATCACCGCGGGCACCGGCGTCGGGCTGGTGCTCGCCACCGCACCCGGAACCTGGCTGGACGGGCATCCGGTCCGGGGAGCCTCCCGCTCCCCCTTCGACCGCAGCGCGATCGCGGTCACCGGGTTGCTGGCGCGGCTCACCCTGCTGGTGCTCGGGCTCGCCCTGGTCGTCGCCGCCATCGGGCGGATCGCCCATCGGCCGTGGCCCGGGCTCGGTTTCGCCGCCGTCACCGCCATCGGCCTCACCCCCGAGATCCTCCCCGTCGTGGTGGCGGTCATCCTGGCCGGCGGGTCCGCGCGGCTGCGCCGGTCCGGGGCGACCGGCCGCCGGCTCACCGCCGTCCACGACCTGGGCACGGTGGACGTGCTCTGCGTCGACAAGACCGGCACCCTCACCCACGACCGGCTCACCCCCGCGCTCGCGGCCGGCCCCGACGGGCGGCCGGATCCGGCCGTGCTGCGCCTGGCCGCCCTGCACAGCCGGATCGGCGCCGAACTCGGCGACCCGCCGTACCTCGACGCCTTCGACGACGCCCTGCTCCGCGACGGCGGCGACATCGACGGCGGTGACCCCGACGACGGCGCCCCCGACGACGGCGACCGCGACCGGGGCGGCCTGCGGACGGCCACCGGCGTCGAGGTGCTGCCGTTCGACCCGGTCCGCCGCTGCGCCACCGTCGTGCTGCGCGGCGCCCGCCCGGGACGGCAGCTCCTGCTGGTCAAGGGAGCCGTCGACGCGGTGCTGGACCGCTGCACCCAGCTCGGCGACGGCGGCGGGTCCCGGCCGCTCAGCTCCGGCGACCGCACCCGGCTGGCGGAGCTGGCCGCCGGTCACGCCCGCCGGGGCCTGCGGGTGATCGCCCTGGCGGAGAAGGACGTCCCGGCCCGCACCCGCCCGTACCGCCCCGGCGACGAGCACGACCTGACCCTGCTCGGACTGGTCGGTTTCCGTGACGAACCCGATCCCAGCGCGGGCCCGGCCCTGGACCGGCTGCACCGGGACGGGGTGGCGCTGAAGATCGTCACCGGGGACGGTGCCGGGACCGCCGTTCGGGCCTGCCACGATCTCGGCCTGGACCCCGGCGAGGTCGTGCCCGGGTCCGCCCTGGACGCCCTCGACGACGCCGAGCTGGCCCGGACCGCCCGCACGGCGACCGTGTTCGCCCAGGTCAATCCGGCGCAGAAGGCCAGGCTCGTGCGGGTGCTGCGGGCCGGTGGGCACACCGTCGGCTACCTCGGTGACGGGGTCAACGATGTGCCGGCCCTGCTCGCCAGCGATATCGGGATCAGCCCGCACCGCGCGGTCCCCGCCGCCCGGGACGCCGCCGGCGTGGTGCTGACCGCCCCCGGGCTGGCGGCCGTCACCGGGGCGCTGTCCGCCGCCCGCCGTGCCGTCACCAACCTCGGCACCTACCTGCGGATCGGGCTGGCCTGCAATGTCGGCAACGTGCTGGCGATGCTGGCCGCGGGCGCCTTCCTGCCGTTCCTGCCCATGCTGCCCGGGCAGATCGTGGTGCAGAACGCCTGCTTCGACCTGGCCCAGCTGTCCCTGGCCCTGGACCGCCCCGGCCGCCGGGACGCCGCTGCCCGTGCCGTCGCGGACCTGCGCGGGCTGACCCGGTTCGCCCTCGGCTTCGGGGCGCTCAACGCCGTCGTCGACCTGGTCACCTTCGCGGCGCTGCGGCAGCTGGGCGGCGGGCTCGCGGCACCGCAGGCCCAGGCGCTGTTCCATGCGGGGTGGTTCACCGAGAACCTGGTGACCCAGGCGCTCACGCTGATCCTGCTGCGCCCCGGAGCACGCCACCGGGCCGTGCCGGCACCGATCGCGCTCGCCGCGGCGGCGCTGGCCGGAGCGGGCCTGGCCCTGCCCTGGAGTCCGGTCGCCGCGGCCCTCGGCTTCGCGGCCCTGCCCGCGGCGTACTACCCGGTGCTGGCCCTGATCGTCGCCGGCTACCTGGTCGCGCTGCGGGCCACCCGGCGGCTGCGGGGCTGACGGCGGGTCAGCGACCGGTCAGGCGGCCGAGCAGGTCCGCCAGGTACAGCCGCTCCAGCCGGACCAGCTCCGCCAGGACGTCGGCGTCGGCCTGCGCCCCCTGCCGGAAGGCGTACTGCAGCAGGGCGTCACAGACCCGGACGGCGACCTGGCAGGCCCGGGCCAGCTCGGCGTCGTCCGGCACATCCAGCTGGGCCAGCAGCACCCGGCGCAGGCCGTCGGCGATGAGCGCGTTGTTCTCCTCGTCGGCCTGCCGCAGCAGCGGGGACAGGTGCCGTCCGGTCCAGATCGCCAGGTATCCGGGCCGGTCCCGGTAGGCGCCGACGAACGCGTCCAGCAGGGTCTGCACCGGGTCGGCCCAGCGCTCCCGCCCGGCCCGGTCCACCAGCTCCTGGATCACCCCGGCGAACTCGTCGAGGTACCGGCGGGCGAGCGCGTCCACGATCGCCTGCTTGTCCGGGAAGAACTGGTAGATCGTCCCGACCGGGACCTCGGCGTGCTCGGCGAGGCGGCGGACGGTCAGCGCCTGATAGCCCTCGGCGGCCAGCAGGCCGTCGGCCGCGGCGAGCAGCCGCTCCACCCGGGCCCGGCTGCGGGCCTGCTGCGGCGTCCGCCGGACCCGCCCGGCGCCGTGCGGACGGGCGGACCGCCCGGACGGGCCGCCCGCTGCGCTCACTCCGCCCCCGGTCCGTTGTGCCGGGCGTAGAGGCCGTGAGTCTGCCGGTACAGCTCCACGAAGGTCCGGTACTGCCGGTCATGGACCCGGCGGTTGACCGGGTCCGGCCGGTAGCTGGCGTCGATCCGGACCCGGGACGGGATGTCCGCCCAGTCCAGGTCGCCGAGCGCGACGGCGGCGATCAGGGCGGCCCCGCGGGCGTTGGCCAGCACCGGGTCGTGCACCTGGTGGATCGTGCAGCCGAGGACGTCGGCCATGGTCTGGCACCACAGCGCCGACCGGGCTCCCCCGCCGATGAAGTGCAGGGTCTCGAACCCGCCCGGGTGCCCCCGGCGGACGAACCGCTCGACGGCCTCCTTCATCCAGCGGGCGTTCAGCGCGATCCCCTCGAAGACGCTGCGGGCCAGGTCGGCCCGGGTGGTCGACAGCGAGACGTTGAACCAGCCGCCGCGCAGGTACGGGTCGTCGACCGGGGTGCGCTCCCCGTTCAGCCAGGGGGTGAAGACCACCCCGCGGCTGCCGGGCGGCGCGCTGACCGCGAGGGCGTTCAGCCGGTCCAGGGCGTCCGCCGGTGCGGGGTGGGCGTCGAGCATGCCGTCGTCGGGGTAGACCACCTGCTCCAGCAGCCAGTCGATGGCCTTGCCCGCGACGTCCTGCACGGTGGCCACCCAGTACCGGTCCGGGACCACGGCCGGCAGCGAGGCGATGTTGCGCAGCACGTCGGTCCGCTTGAACGGCACATGGCAGCTCAGCCAGGCGGAGGTGCCCACGTACAGGTGCGCCTGGTAGTCGGCCACCGCACCGGCGCCGATCGCCGCCGCCGTGGTGTCCCCGGTCCCGGCCACCACCTTCACCCCGGCGGGCAGCCCGAGCTCGGCGGCCACCGCGGGCAGCACCTCGCCGACCACCGTCGTCGGCGGGACCAGTTCCGGAAGCTTGGCCAGGTCGAACCCGCACCGGTCGGCCAGTGCCGGGTCGTAGCGGACGGCGGACGGGTCACGGTTGTCGGTGCACCAGCGCACGGTCGCGGTGTCGTAGGCGGCGACCGCGCGCCCGGTCAGCCGCATCGTCAGGTACTCGGGCACGTCGAGCAGGTGGGCGGTCTCGGCGTAGACGTCCGGCCGGTGGTGGCGCAGCCACTGGGTCTGACCCACCGGGTCCTTGCCGGTACGGGAGGGGGCACCACCGGTCTTGCGCAGCCACTGCCCCAGCGCCCGGGCGTTGTAGCCGCCGGGCACCCGGATCCCCCCGCCGGTGAGGGCCTGGGAGTAGGGGGCACCCCGGGCGTCCATCCAGGTCAGGGCCGGGTGCAGATGCCGGCCGGCGGCATCCACCGGGACCAGCCCGCCCCACTGGGAGCTCATGCAGATCGCGGCGATGTCCTGCACGGGGGCCAGCTCGCGGGCCAGCAGCCGCCGGGTGGCCGCCGCGATCGCCCGCCACCAGTCGTCCGGGTCCTGCTCGGCACCACCGCCGGGCAGCAGGGTGATCCCGACCTTCTCGGCCTCGAAGCCCAGCAGCGAGCCGTCGGTGTCGGCGAGGGCGACCTTCGGACCGCCCGTGCCGAGATCGACCCCGAGCACGTAGCGCGCCCGACCGGGACCCGCCGGTCGTCCACCGGTGTCTGCCGCTGCCATCCCGACCTCCCGGTTCCGGCCTCCGCCCTGGACGGCAGAAGATGAACATGAGCGTGCGTTCATGTATAGGGATGGCCGGGAGGGCGGTCAAGAGCCCGGAAGGTGGAGGCGCCGGACGGCCGGCACCACCCTGCCGCTCGCGAACTGAAGTCCGCGCGCGGTGGCCGCTACCTGCCTCCTCCACCGCTCGGGTCCAGCCTGAACTTCGTTCTGTCGGGATAGGGGCGCAGGTAGCTCTCCATCGCCGCTCGTGCCCGGCTCTGTCCGCGGGGGATATTGCGCACGGATGGTCGGAGGCCGCTC
>DASTGO010000565.1:0-7794 GCA_035719045.1 Kineosporiaceae bacterium
GGGGCCCGGACGGCGGGGCGCAGGGCCGGGCCGGCGTCCGCCGACACCACAGCCGACGACCTGACCGCCGCGTCCGCAGGTCGCCGATCGGCGCACGGAAGCCCGGGTGTGGCCCGGATACCCGCTGGCGGGCACGGATACCCTGACGGGGTGAATCCCGCTGCCCTGTCCGCCGCCATCCGCGCCTGCCTGACCGTCGCCGTCGACGAAGGCGAACTGTCCGTCGACCTCCCGGACGAGATCCGCGTGGAGCGGCCCAAGCAGCGCGAGCACGGCGACTGGTCGACGAACGTGGCGCTGCAGCTGCAGAAGCAGTCGGGCCGTTCGGGGCGCGAGGTGGCCGGCGTGATCGCCGCCCGGCTCGGCGAGCTGCCCGGGATCAAGAGCGTGGAGATCGCCGGGCCCGGCTTCCTCAACATCGTGCTGGACGCCGCCGCAGCCGGTGAGCTGGCCCGGACCATCGTCGAGGCGGGCGCCGCCTTCGGCCGGTCCGACGCCGCGGCGGGGCTGAACGTCAACCTGGAGTTCGTCTCGGCCAACCCGACCGGTCCGATCCACCTCGGCGGCACCCGCTGGGCCGCGGTCGGCGACAGCCTGGCCCGGATTCTGGAGGCCACCGGCGCGCGGGTGTCCCGGGAGTACTACTTCAACGACCACGGCGCCCAGATCGACCGGTTCGCCCGCTCGCTGCTGGCCCGGGCCCGCGGCCAGGAGGCTCCGGAGGACGGCTACGGCGGCCAGTACATCGAGGACATCGCCACCCGGGTGCTCGCCGACGCCGCCGCAGCGGGGGAGCCGAACCCGCTGGACCTCGCCGACGAGCAGGCGCAGGAGGTGTTCCGGGCCCGCGGCGTGGAACTGATGTTCGGCGAGATCAAGGCCTCCCTGCACGACTTCGGCGTCGACTTCGACGTGTACTTCCACGAGAACTCCCTGCACGAGTCCGGCGCCGTCCAGCACGCGGTGGACCGGCTGCGCGAGCTCGGGCACATCTACGAGGCCGACGGTGCGGTCTGGTTGCGCACCACGGAGTTCGGCGACGACAAGGACCGGGTGATCATCAAGAGCGACGGCAACGCCGCCTACATCGCCGGGGACCTGGCCTACTACCTGAACAAGCGTGAGCGCGGCTTCGACCGGGCCGTGATCATGCTCGGGGCCGACCACCACGGCTACATCGGCCGGATGATGGCGATGTGCGCGGCGTTCGGGGACACCCCGCACGTCAACCTGGAGATCCTCATCGGCCAGATGGTCAACCTGGTCAAGGACGGCCATCCGGTCCGGATGAGCAAGCGGGCGGGCACCGTGGTCACCCTGGAGGACCTGGTCGAGGCCGTCGGGGTGGACGCCGCCCGCTACGCCCTGGCCCGGTCCTCGGTGGACTCCTCGATCGACATCGACCTGGACCTGCTGGTCAAGCGCAGCAACGACAACCCGGTCTACTACGTGCAGTACGCCCATGCCCGGATCTCCGGGATCGTGCGCAACGCCCCCGACGCCGGGGTCCGGATGCCGGACGGCTTCGACCCGTCCCTGCTCACCCACGACACCGAGTCCGTGCTGCTGGCCGCGCTCGGGGAGTTCGGGCGGGTGGTCGCCCATGCCGGGCAACTGCGTGAACCGCACCGGGTCGCCCGTTACCTGGAGGAGCTCTCCGGGTACTTCCACAAGTGGTACGACTCCTGCCGCGTCACGCCGAGGGGTGACGACGAGCCGGTGACCGATGTCCACCGCACCCGGCTGTGGCTGGCCGAGGCGACCCGCACGGTGCTGGCCAACGGGCTCGGTCTGCTCGGGGTCAGCGCCCCGGAGAGGATGTAACCGATGGGCGTTCACGAGGCCGGTGCGCTGCACGCGCCCGGATACGGTGGCGTGGCAACGGTTCCCTCGTGGCTGCGGCCGCCGGAGGACGTCAACGAGTTGCTGCCGCAACTGTGGTCGTCCACGGTGCGCCGGGCGGCGTCCGGAGCGCTGGAGGTCGGCGGGATCGACGTCCGGGAGTTGGCCGCGCAGTTCGGCACCCCGGCCTATGTGCTCGACGAGGCCGACTTCCGGGACCGGGCGACCGCCTTCCGGGACGCCTTCGCGCTGGCCTTCTCCGGACTGGGCGGGGCGGACGTCTACTACGCCGGCAAGGCGTTCACCTGCACCGCGGTCACCCGCTGGATCGCCGAGGACGGGCTGAGCCTGGACGTCTGCTCGGCGGGGGAGCTCACCGTCGGCCTGCGCGGTGGGGTCCCGGCATCGCGGATGACGTTGCACGGCAACAACAAGCCGGATGCGGAGCTGCGCCGGGCGCTGCAGGCCGGCGTCGGCCGGATCGCGGTGGACTCGCTGCCGGAGATCGACCGGATCGCCTGCCTGGCCGGGGAGCTCGGTGTCGAGGCCCGGGTGCTGCTGCGGGTGACGGTCGGGGTCGAGGCACACACCCACGAGTACATGTCGACCGCGCACGAGGACCAGAAGTTCGGGCTGTCGTTGTCGGAAGGCGTTGCGGCAGAAGCGGTTCGGCGTGTCCTGGCGCAGCCCCGGCTGACCCTTGTCGGGCTGCACAGCCACATCGGCTCGCAGATCTTCGACACCGCAGGCTTCGAGATCGCCGCGCGCCGGCTGATCGGGCTGTACGCGCAGATCGAGCGTGACCACGGTGTCCTGCTGCCGGAACTGGACCTCGGCGGCGGTTACGGCATCGCCTACACCAGCGAGCACGACCCGTTGGAGCCCAAGGCCCTGGCCGAGCAGCTGGCCTCCATCGTGGCCCGGGAATGCCGCGGCCTGCAGATCCCGGTCCCGCATGTGTCGGTCGAGCCGGGCCGGGCGATCGCCGGGCCGAGCACGTTCACCCTGTACACCGTCGGCACGGTCAAGCCGGTGCCCCTGGACCACGGGCTGTCCCGGCAGTACGTCTCCGTCGACGGCGGGATGAGCGACAACATCCGCACCGCCCTGTACGACGCCGACTACTCCTGCTCGATGGCCTCGCGGACCTCGACCGCCCCGCCGGCGCTGGCCCGGGTGGTCGGCCGGCACTGCGAGAGCGGGGACGTGGTGGTCAAGGACGAGTTCCTGCCGTCCGACCTGGCCCCGGGCGACCTGGTCGCCGTGCCCGGCACGGGGGCGTACTGCCGGAGCATGTCCAGTCAGTACAACCATGTGCCCCGGCCGCCGGTGATCGCGGTGCGGGACGGGCAGGCCCGGGTGATCGTCCGCCGGGAGACCGAGGACGACCTGCTCGCCCTCGACGTCGGCTGACCCGCCCGCCCACCCCCTCCCGGTCAGGGAGGCCCGCGGGGTCGGTCCCGTCGGGAAGATCACGTCCGGCGGGGGCGGGACGGAGGAAGGTCTCTCGTCGGCGGCCGATCCGACGGCGGGAGACCGGTGGGTGGCCCTACCTGCGCCGGAAAATGGGTCGCGCCAGGGGATCATTGGCCGGGAAGGATGGTCCGCGGCGCGGGAACGCCCACCGAGTGCTGTCCGGATGGTGAGATGGGGCGACCCCGGGGGTGCGCCGTGTGGGACACAAGTCGGGGTGGCAGCCTGGCGGTCGGGGTCCCGGGCGGCCACGAGGCGGCAGCCGACGAGATTGCAGCGACGAGGTTGCAGCTGACGGGGCGGCGGCCCACGAGGTGGCAGCCGACGAGCTGGCAGAGGACGAGAGGAGCCGGTGGTGGAGCCGGTACAGCCGCACCAGGCACAGCCGGGCCGTGACCCCCTGCAGGTCGCCCTGCTCGGGTGCGGGGTGGTCGGGACGGAGGTCGCCCGGCTGCTCACCACGCACTCCGACGAGCTGGCCCAGCGGGTCGGGGCGCCGCTGGAGCTGGCGGGCATCGCCGTCCGGCGCGCAGGCCGTCGCCGTGACCTCGACGTGGACCCCGCCCTGTTCACCACCGACGCCCAGGAACTGGTCAAGCGGGCGGACATCGTCATCGAGGTGATCGGCGGTATCGAGCCCGCCCGCAGCCTGATCCTGGAGGCGATCCAGAACGGTGCTGGTGTGGTGACCGCGAACAAGGCCCTGCTCGCCGAGGACGGCCCGACCCTGTACGCGGCGGCCGCCCAGCACAAGGTGGACCTGTACTTCGAGGCCGCGGTGGCCGGGGCGATCCCGCTGCTGCGCCCGCTGCGGGAGTCGCTGGCCGGGGACCGCGTGCGCCGGGTGCTCGGCATCGTCAACGGCACCACGAACTACGTGCTGGACAAGATGGACAGCTCCGGGCTCGGATTCGCCGAGGCGGTCGCGCAGGCGCAGGCCCTCGGCTACGCCGAGGCCGACCCGACCGCCGACGTGGAGGGGTTCGACGCCGCGGCCAAGGCGGCCATCCTGGCGTCCCTGGCCTTCCACACCCGGGTCAGCGCCGCGGACGTCCACCGGGAGGGGATCACCGCGGTGACGGCCGGGGACGTCAGCTCCGCCCGGCAGATCGGCTCGGTGGTCAAGCTGCTGGCGATCTGCGAGCGCACCCGGGGCGCGGACGGCGCCGAGAGCGTCTCGGTCCGGGTGCACCCGGCCATGATCCCTGCCGCGCACCCGCTGGCCGGGGTCCGCGAGGCGTTCAACGCGGTCTTCGTGGAGGCCGAGGCGGCCGGCGAGCTGATGTTCTACGGCCGCGGGGCCGGCGGGCAGCCGACCGCCAGCGCGGTGCTCGGCGACGTGATCAGCGTGGCCCGCAACCGGGTGGCCGGCGGGCGGGGCCCGGGGGAGAGCGCCTACGCCGACCTGCCGGTCCGGCCGATGGGTGAGGTGCCCACCCGGTACCACATCAGCCTCGACGTGGCCGACCGTCCCGGCGTACTGGCCCAGGTGGCCCAGGTGTTCGCCGAGCACGGGGTGTCCATCGAGACCGTGCGCCAGCAGCAGTTGCCGTCCGCCGAGGCCGTGGACGCCGGGGTGACCGGCCGGGCCGCCCTGGTGGTGGTCACCCACACCGCGCCGGACGCGGCGCTCGCCGCCACCGTCGAGGACCTGGCGGACCTGGAGATCGTCGAAGCCGTCGCGAGCGTGATGCGCGTGGAAGGGGAGAGCTGACCGTGGCCCACCAGTGGAAGGGCGTCATCGAGGAGTACCGCGACCGCCTGCCGGTCAGCGACACCACGCCCGTGGTGACCCTGCGCGAGGGCGGAACCCCGCTGATCGCCGCCCGGACCCTCTCCGAGCGCACCGGCTGCGAGGTCTGGCTGAAGTTCGAGGGCGCCAACCCCACCGGCTCCTTCAAGGACCGCGGGATGACGATGGCCATCTCGAAGGCGGCCGAGGCCGGGGCCAAGGCCGTGATCTGCGCCTCCACCGGGAACACCTCGGCCTCCGCGGCTGCCTATGCGACGGCCGCCGGGATGGCCTGTGCCGTGCTCGTGCCCGACGGCAAGATCGCGATGGGCAAGCTGTCCCAGGCGATCGCGCACGGCGCCCACCTGCTGCAGGTGGACGGCAACTTCGACGACTGCCTGACCCTGGCCCGCAAGCTGGCCGAGGCCTACCCGGTCGAGCTGGTCAACTCGGTGAACCCGTACCGGATCGAGGGCCAGAAGACCGCGGCCTTCGAGGTGGTCGACTTCCTCGGCGACGCCCCGGACATCCACTGCCTGCCGGTCGGCAACGCCGGCAACATCACCGCCTACTGGAAGGGCTACGGCGAGTACGCCCAGGGCGGTGCGGTCTCCGCCACCGGACAGGCCGGCCCGGCGACCAGGCGGCCCCGGATGTGGGGCTTCCAGGCGGCGGGTGCCGCGCCGATCGTCCTCGGCCACCCGGTCACCGATCCCGAGACCATCGCGACCGCGATCCGGATCGGCAACCCGGCGTCCTGGTCGCAGGCGGTCGCGGCCCGGGACGAGTCCGGCGGCCTGATCGACTCCGTGACCGACGAAGAGATCCTCGCCGCGCACCGGCTGCTGTCCGCCTCCGAGGGTGTCTTCGTCGAGCCGGGCTCGGCGGCTTCCGTGGCGGGTCTGCTCAAGAGCCATGCCGGGGGCCTGCTCGCTGCCGGCCAGGTCGTCGTGTGCACCGTCACCGGGCACGGGCTGAAGGACCCGCAGTGGGCGCTGCGCACCCCGGACGGCTCGCAGGTCCAGCCGACCCGGGTGCCGGTGGACGCGGGGACGGTGGCCCGGACCCTCGGGCTGCAGGCGTGAGCATGTCCGCCGGTGTCGAGCCGGGAGCCCGGCCTGACGACCCCGCCTGTCCGCAGGGGGCCACCCCGGCCGGGGACACCGCCGGGGTGGTGGGGGTCCGGCTCGGCGTCACCGTGACCGTCCGGACCCCGGCGACCAGCGCCAACCTCGGGCCCGGTTTCGACAGCCTGGGCCTGGCCCTGGCGCTACACGACGTGCTCGAGGTCGAGGCGACGGCCGACGGCGGCGTCGAGGTCATGGTGACCGGCGAGGGCGCCGGCGAGGTCCCGCAGGACGAGCGGCACCTGGTCGTGCGGGCGATCCGGGCCGGTCTGGAGCAGGCGGGGGCGGGTCGTCCGGGCCTGCGCCTGTTCTGCCGCAACGTCATCCCGCACGGCCGGGGTCTGGGCAGTTCGGCGTCGGCGGTGGTGGCCGGTCTGGTGGCCGCCCGCGCGCTGCTCGCCGATCCCGCGGCCCTGGACGAGGCCACCCTGCTGCGGCTGGCCACCGCTTTCGAAGGGCACCCGGACAATGCCGCGGCGGCCCTGCTCGGCGGGTTCACGATCTCCTGGACCGAGTCCGCCCCCGGCCCCCTGGATGCCGTGCCGGCACCGGTCGCTGCCGGGGACCACGGTGGCAGCGACCGGTCCGGAGCCACGGAAACCGTGCTGTCCCAGGCGTTTGCGGTCCGGGTGCCGGTTCATCCCCAG
Source organism: Kineosporiaceae bacterium (assembly GCA_035719045.1). Classification (GTDB taxonomy): domain Bacteria; phylum Actinomycetota; class Actinomycetes; order Actinomycetales; family Kineosporiaceae; genus DASTGO01. The sequence continues at coordinate 6,822 of DASTGO010000565.1, forward strand.
GTTCGGGTGGTGGCCTGCGTGCCGGACTGCGAGTTGGCCACGGAGGTTGCCCGCAAGATGCTGCCGGCCCAGGTGCCGCATGCCGACGCCGCGTTCAACGCCGGCCGCTCCGCACTGCTGGTCGAGGCCCTGAGCCGGCAACCGGAACTGCTGACCGCCGCCACCGCCGACCGGCTGCACCAGGGCCAGCGGGCCGCCGCCATGCCGGCCAGCGCACGGCTGATCCGGTCTCTGCGCTCGGCAGGTGTCGCGGCCGTCGTGTCCGGGGCGGGGCCGAGCGTGCTGGCCCTCGGCACCGGGGACGAGGTCCGTGCCCGGGTCGAGCAGGTGCTTGCGGGGCAGGGTCCGGGCTGGCGTGCACTCCTGCTCGAAGTCGATACCCTGGGCGCGACGGTCGTCACCGAGAGTACGTGCGGGGCCTGACGGCTGCCCGAAGGTGCACGGCTGGGTGAGTGGTCGCGGTGGTGATTGCGGGCCCGGCCAGGGGGAACACCGAAGTTCGTTCGCGGGGTGCACGCGCTGTCACCTGCGACACTCGAACTGGGCAGTGCCCTCGCCGGGCTTGCGGTGTTACAGTGTGTACGCAGCGACATGGAGGCTCGGAACTGAGCACATGTTGTTGCCCCCCGCCGCGATCTGTCCGCCACTCGTGTGTGCGTACGCGGCACATCACCGGTCCGGAACATCCGGACAAAACCCGCTGGCCGTGATGTGTACCCAGACGGCCGACGAGGGGAAGGATCCTTCGTGACAGACACCGGTCAGATCGCCGCTGCGGAACCTCAGGGTTCCACCTCGGCCACGCGCGGCAATCTCGCCGCGCTTCGGCTGACCGAGCTGCAGGCCGTCGCCTCTCAGCTCGGGATCAGCGGCACGGCCCGGATGCGTAAGTCCGACCTGCTGGAGGCCATCCTGGCCCGGCAGGGCGGCGCGTCCGCTCCGGCACCTCCGGCCGCTCCCGCCCGCGCTCCGC
>DASTGO010000566.1:0-14400 GCA_035719045.1 Kineosporiaceae bacterium
GCAGGCGGTGAGGCGCCCGTCGCTACGCCGCGCAAGCGGGCCTCCCGGGCCCGCAAGGCGGCGGCGCCCAAGCCCGCGGTCACCGGTGAGCCGGTCGAGGTCCCGGCCCCCGCCGCCGAGGCCGCCGAGACCCAGGCTCCGGACGGACCGGCCGGAACCATGACACAGCCGGCGACCGAGCCCGTCCCGCGGCGGCGCCGTTCCCGCAAGGCCGCCGCCGAGGCGCTCGCGCAACGGCCCGGCGGGCAGACCCCGGGCGAGGAGAACGCGCAGGCCCCGGCGCAGACCCCGGAGGCGGCACCTGCCGAGGCCGAGGCCGCCGTCGAGGCGGAGGAGACCGAGGAGCAGCCCGCCCAGGTGCCGGCCGCCTTCGGGTTGCCGTCCGCCCTGGCCATGCCGCTGTTCCAGGCCCCGGACCCGAACGCGGCCGCCCCGCGCCGGACCCGCCGGGCGGCCTCCCGTCCGGCCGGCCCGCCGCAGCCGAGCGCCGAGACCGAGCCCACGCCCACGGAGGAGGCCGAGGAGTTCCCCGCCGCCGAGGCGGAGGAGACCGAGGCGATCGAGGCCGAGGAGGCCGCGGGCGACTTCGAGGACGAGGACGAGGGCACCGAGCCCGGCCGCCGTCGTCGTCGCCGCCGCGGTGGCCGGGGCCGTCGCGGCCGTGGGCGCGGTACCGAGGACGCGGCCGAGGAGTCCGTCGAGGCCGAGGATGCCGACGAGGCGGCCGGCGAGGAGCCCGACGAGGACGCCGAGGCCGAGGGCGAGGTGGACGGTGAGGAGGGTGCAGACTCCGCCGCAGGCAGCCGTCGCCGCCGTCGTCGTCGCCGCCGGTCCTCCGGGGCCGCGGACGCCGAGCCCGGGCCGGACGACCCGCCGAACACCGTGGTCAAGGTCCGCGAGGCCCGTCGCTCGGGTGCCGGGGACGATGTGGCCGGCCTGCGGGGCTCCACCCGCCTGGAGGCGAAGAAGCAGCGCCGCCGGGAGGGCCGGGAGGCCGGGCGCCGCCGTCCGGTGATCACCGAGGCGGAGTTCCTGGCCCGCAGGGAGAGCGTCGAGCGGGTCATGGTCGTGCGGGAGCGCGACGGCCGGACCCAGATCGGTGTCCTCGAGGACGGGGTCCTGGTCGAGCACTATGTCGCCCGACGGACGCAGACCTCGATGGTCGGCAACGTGTACCTGGGCAAGGTCCAGAACGTGCTGCCGAGTATGGAGGCGGCCTTCGTCGACATCGGCAAGGGCCGCAACGCGGTGCTGTACGCCGGCGAGGTCAACTGGGACGCGGCGGGCCTGGAGGGCCAGCCGAAGCGGATCGAGCACGCCCTGAAGTCGGGGGAGTCGGTGCTGGTCCAGGTCACCAAGGACCCGATCGGTCACAAGGGTGCCCGGTTGACCAGTCAGATCTCCCTCCCGGGCCGGTACCTGGTGTACGTACCGGACGGTTCGATGACCGGGATCTCGCGCAAGCTGCCCGACATCGAGCGCAACCGTTTGAAGAAGATCCTGCGCGCCGTGGTCCCCGACGACGCCGGCGTGATCGTGCGGACCGCCGCCGAGGGAGCCAGCGAGGAGGAACTGGAGCACGACGTCGCCCGGCTGCGCGCCCAGTGGGAGGACATCGCCCGCAAGGCCGGTGCGGTCAACCCGCCGTCCCTGCTCTACGGCGAGCCGGACCTGGCCATCCGGGTGGTCCGGGACATCTTCAACGAGGACTTCTCGAAGCTGCTCGTGTCCGGGGGCGAGGCCTGGGAGACGCTGCAGGCCTACATCGGCCACGTCGCCCCGGACCTGGTCTCCCGGCTGGAGCGCTGGGACGGCGACGGGGACGCGTTCGCCAAGTACCGGATCGACGAGCAGTTGGCCAAGGCGCTGGACCGCAAGGTGTGGCTGCCGTCCGGCGGCTCCCTGGTGATCGACCGGACCGAGGCGATGACCGTCGTCGACGTCAACACCGGCAAGTTCACCGGGGCCGGGGGCAACCTCGAGGAGACGGTCACCAAGAACAACCTCGAGGCTGCGGAGGAGATCGTCCGGCAGCTGCGGCTGCGGGACATCGGCGGGATCATCGTCGTCGACTTCATCGACATGGTCCTGGAGTCCAACCGGGAGCTGGTCATGCGCCGGCTACTGGAATGCCTCGGCCGGGACCGGACCAAGCACCAGGTCGCCGAGGTGACCTCGCTCGGGCTGGTCCAGATGACCCGCAAACGGGTCGGGCAGGGCCTGCTGGAGGTGTTCAGCGAGACCTGCGAGCACTGTGGCGGGCGGGGGATCATCCTGCACGACGAGCCGGTCGAGAAGCGCCAGCAGCTGCCTGCCGAGGGCGGCCGTGGGCGCGGGACGGGCAGCTCGGGTGGGTCCGGGGCGGCCGGTTCCGGCGGCTCCGGCTCGGGCGGATCCGGTTCCGGCGGCTCCGGCTCGGGCGGTGGGTCCGGGCGGCGGCGCAACCGGGGCTCCGGGGACGGATCCGGCAACGCCGGGGGCGAGGCCGAGGTCTCGTCCGCGGCCAGCGCCTGACCCGCTCGGGGAGGGTCAACCGGCCTGCGGCCTCCCGGTTTGACCCTCCGTAGCCCGCCTGAATAACCTTGACCCCTGGTGCGTCAGGTGGCGCGCCTCGTTGTGTGCACACCGGGCAACCGCCGCGGGGTCTTCGGGCTCCTGGTGGCGTGGGGGAGTCCCGACCGTGAGGCAACCGGATCGACGAGAGAGCGAGTTCCACGTGTACGCGATCGTCCGCGCTGGCGGCCGTCAGGAGAAGGTGTCCGTCGGCGACGTCCTGGTTGTCGACAAGTTGGTCGGTGAGCCCGGCTCGACCGTCGAGTTCCAGCCGCTGCTGTTGGTCGACGGTGAGACCGTGACCAGCGCCGCGGACGTTCTTGCCGGCGCCAAGGTGACCGCCGAGATCGTCGAGCCCACCAAGGGCCCGAAGATCCGGATCATGAAGTTCAAGAACAAGACCGGCTACCGCAAGCGTCAGGGTCACCGCCAGCCGCTGACCCGGGTGAAGGTCACCGGCATCCAGAAGTGACTCCCGGGCGCGGGTGACCGCGCACCGACGGGACGCAGACAGCGGAAGGCAGGACACGGGTCATGGCACACAAGAAGGGCGCCAGCTCCTCGCGGAACGGGCGCGACTCCAACGCGCAGCGGCTGGGCGTGAAGCGGTTCGGCGGCCAGCTGGTCAGCGCCGGCGAGATCATCGTCCGGCAGCACGGCACGCACTTCCACCCGGGCACGAACGTGGGGCGAGGCAAGGACGACACCCTGTTCGCCCTGTCCGAGGGTGCGGTGGAGTTCGGCACCAAGCGGGGCCGCCGCGTGGTGAGCATCGTCGTCGCGGCAGGCGAGTGAGGCTCGTCCGCGCGACGAGGCGATGACAGCTCTGAGGGGCGGGCCGGTCGACCGGCCCGCCCCTTGTCATGTCCGGCACCCTGTCCCGCCCGCCGCACCGGATGCGCGTCCCGCGCGGTCAGGGTGGCGGTTCGGGCATCGGGTCAGGGGTTGAAGACGCAGGGTCACGGCAGAAGGCCGGGAAGGAGGTGGCGCGGTGACGTCGTTCGTGGACCGGGTGGTGCTGCACGTCGCCGGGGGTGACGGCGGCAAGGGCTGCGCCTCGGTGCACCGGGAGAAGTTCAAGCCGCTGGGCGGGCCGGACGGCGGCAACGGCGGGGACGGCGGGGACGTGATCCTCGTGGTCGACCCGCAGACCACCACCCTGCTGGAGTACCACCACCGGCCGCACCGGCGGGCCTCGTCGGGGCAGCCGGGCCAGGGCGGGAACCGCAACGGGGCCTTCGGGGAGGACCTGGTCCTTCCGGTCCCCGAGGGCACTGTGGTGAAGACCCCGGATGGGGAGGTCCTGGTCGACCTGGTCGGTGCGGGCAGCCGCTACGTGGTCGCGGCCGGCGGCAAGGGCGGTCTCGGGAACGCCGCACTGGCCGGTCCCCGGCGCAAGGCACCGGGTTTCGCACTGCTCGGCGAGCCCGGGCAGTCCGGCGAGGTGGTGCTGGAGCTCAAGACGGTCGCCGACGTCGCCCTGGTCGGCTTCCCCAGCGCCGGGAAGTCGAGCCTGATCTCGGCCATGTCGGCGGCCCGGCCGAAGATCGCCGACTACCCGTTCACCACCCTGGTGCCCAATCTCGGGGTGGTCGAGGCCGGCGACGTCCGCTTCACCGTGGCCGACGTCCCCGGGTTGATCCCGGGGGCCAGCGTCGGCAAGGGACTGGGCCTGGAGTTCCTCCGGCACGTCGAGCGCTGCGCCGCACTGGTCCACGTGCTCGACTGCGCGACCCTGGAGCCAGGCCGGGATCCGGTGTCCGACCTGGAGGCCATCGAGCAGGAGTTGGCCGCCTACCAGGTGGACCTCGGCGGGGTGCCGTTGGTGGAGCGCCCGCGGCTGGCCGTGTTGCACAAGGTGGACGTCCTGCAGGCGCGGGAACTGGCCGAGCTGGTCCGCCCCGAGCTGGAGAAGCACGGCCTGGAGGTGTTCGAGGTCTCCTCGGCCAGCCACGAGGGGTTGCGTGAGCTGACGTTCGCGATGGCCCGGCTGGTCGCCCAGGCCCGGGCCGAGGCGCCGGCTCCCGTCCCGACCCGGGTCGTGCTGCGGCCCCGCGCGGTCGACGAGACAGGGTTCACGGTGCGGCCGGAACGCACTCCCGAGGGCGTGCGGTACCGGGTCCGCGGGGACAAGCCCGAGCGCTGGGTCCGGCAGACCGACTTCAGCAACGACGAGGCCGTCGGCTACCTGGCCGACCGCCTGGCCCGGCTCGGCGTCGAGGACGCCCTGCTGACGGCCGGTGCCGTGGCCGGGGCCGAGGTGGTCATCGGTGACGACCACACCGGAGTCGTCTTCGACTGGGAGCCCACCCTGATCGGCGCGGCCGGGGGGATGGGCGGCCCCCGGGGGACGGACGTCCGCCTGGACCGGTCCTCGCGGGCCAGCGCCGCCGAACGGCGGGAGCGGTACGAGCAGCGCCGCCAGGCCCACCAGGACGCCCGCGAGGAGTTGGCCGCCGAGCGCCGGGCCGGGATCTGGACCGACCCTGCCGTCGCGGACGAGGACGGCCCCGAGCCGCTGGACCTCGACGAGGACGGCCCGCGGCCGGCGGACCTGGAGGCAGACGGAGCCGGCCTGGGGGAGGCCGACGCCGAGCACCCCGGACCGGCCGCCACGGACGGGCCTGCCGCGGAAGGTCCGGGGGAGGGGCGGCGGTGAGCCGCCGGCAGCCGATCGACCGTGAGCAGCTGCCCCGGGCCGGGCGGATCGTGGTCAAGGTCGGCTCGTCCTCGCTGACCACGCGCGAGGGCGGCCTGGACGGTGACCGGCTGGACGCCCTGGTCGCCGCCCTGGCCAAGCGGCGGGCCGACGGCGGGGAGGTGGTCCTGGTGTCCTCCGGGGCGATCGCGGCCGGACTCGCCCCGCTCGGGCTGTCCGTCCGGCCCCGGGACCTGGCCACCCAGCAGGCGGCCGCCAGCGTCGGGCAGGGGCTGCTGCTGGCCCGGTACACCCAGGCGTTCGGTGCCCGTGGCCTGACCGTCGGCCAGGTCCTGCTGACCGCGGACGACGTGATCCGCCGGGGTCACTACGCCAATGCCCGGCGGACCCTGTACCGGCTGCTGCGCCTGGGCGTGGTGCCCGTCGTGAACGAGAACGACACGGTCGCCACCCACGAGATCCGGTTCGGCGACAACGACCGGCTGGCCGCCCTGGTCGCGCATCTGGTGCATGCCGACGCACTGGTCCTGCTGTCCGACGTGGACGCGCTGTACGACGGGCCTCCGGGGCGGCCCGGGGTGCGCCGGGTGCCGCTGGTCCGCGGCCCGGAGGACCTGGACGGGGTCCGGATCGGCAAGGTGGGCGCGGCCGGGGTGGGTCTCGGCGGCATGGTGACCAAGGTGGACGCCGCCGGAATCGCCACCACGGCGGGGATCCCGGCCCTGCTCACCTCGGCGCCGCTGGCCGGGCCGGGACTGGCCGGCGACGACGTGGGCACCTGGTTCGAGGCGGTCCCGAACCGCACGGCCTCCCGGCTGCTCTGGCTGGCTCATGCGGCGCGCCCGGCCGGGCGTCTGGTGCTCGACGACGGTGCCGTGGCTGCGGTGATCGAGCGGCGGATGTCCCTGCTCCCGGCGGGGGTCGTCCGTGTCGAGGGCCGGTTCTCGGCGGGTGACCCGGTCGACCTGTGCGACCAGCGGGGGAAGGCTCTGGCCAGGGGCCTGGTGAACTACGACGCGGCCGAACTGCCCGCCCTGCTGGGGCGCTCCACCCGGGAACTGGCCCTCGAGTTCGGACCCGGCTACGAGCGTGAGGTGGTCCACCGCGACGACCTCGTCATGCTGCGGACGAAATGAGGGCGACATTACGGGCAGTGATCAACCGACCGTGATTGGCAGGTCACACGTTCGTAGGCGAAAGATTCTCCCGTCATGTGAGCGTGACCGCTGACCAGGGCGTATGACAGCCCGCTAGGGAGATGTGACAACGAGAAGGTCCGCGCCACGCGGAGGGTGATTCCTGCGAAAACAGTGACGGGAGGGCGCCGGACCTGATGCACTGGACCCGTGCCCAACCGTGCCGACGACGACACCCTGGCGACCCTGACCCCGCTGCGAGGGATCAGCCTCGGCAGGGGGCGCCGGACCGCCGAGGTCGAGCGCCCCGAGGAGCCCGCCCTCTGGTTCGTGACCCTGACGGTCGGCGGTCCCCGGGTCCCGGCCGAGACGGTCCGGGCCGGCCTGGAGCGGTTGAGCCTGGAGCAGCCGTTCCTGGTGTCCGCGGGCTATGCCAGCCGCCGGGCCGAGATCCGCTACTGGGACGAGTCCGTGGACATTGAGGGAGCGGTCTCGCAGGCGCTGGCCCTGTGGCGGGAGCATGCGACGTCCGCCGGGCTGCCGCCGTGGCGGGTGGTCGGGCTGGAGGTCGTGGACCGGGACACCGCCCGCCGCCGCTGGAGCACGGACACCAACCTGCAGGTGGTCAGCCTCGGTGAGATCCGGCCGATGGAGGGCCTGGACCACTGACGCGGACGGAAACCGTTCGCGCCGGGCCGTAGGCTGGCCCGTATGACCATCGCCGACGCCCAGGCCGGCGTCCTCGACGTGTGCCGTTCCGCGCGTGAGGCCTCCCGCCGGCTCGCCACCGCCACCCGGGCCGAGAAGGACGCCGCGCTCCTGGCCATCGCCGACGCCCTGGTCGACGCCACCGACCGGATCGTCGCGGCCAACGCCGAGGACCTGGCCCGGGGGGAGCGGGACGGCCTGAACCCCGGGCTGCTCGACCGGCTGCGGCTGGATGCGGCCCGGATCGCCGCGATCGCCGCCGCCGTGCGCGAGGTTGCCGCCCTGCCCGATCCGGTGGGCGAGGTGGTCCGGGGCTCGACCCTGCCGAACGGGCTGCGCCTGCGGCAGGTGCGGGTCCCGATGGGCGTGGCCGGGATGATCTACGAGGCCCGCCCGAACGTCACGGTGGACGCGGCCGTCCTGGCGCTGAAGAGCGGCAACGCGGCCGTGCTGCGCGGCGGGTCGGCCGCGGCGTCGTCGAACGTGGTCCTCGTCGACGTGATGCGGGCGGCGATCGCCGGTACCGGGCTGCCGGCCGGCCTGATCGCCTCCATCGACCCGTGGGGCCGCGAGGGGGCGGTCGTCCTGATGCGCGCCCGCGGGCTGGTGGACCTGCTGGTGCCGCGGGGCGGCGCCGGGCTGATCCAGTCCGTGGTGGAGAACTCGACGGTGCCGGTGATCGAGACCGGGACGGGCAACTGCCACGTGTACGTCGACGCCGCTGCCGACCTGGACCAGGCACTGGCGATCACGCTCAACGCCAAGACCCAGCGGGTCTCGGTGTGCAACGCCGCGGAGACCCTGCTCGTGCATGCCGCGGTGGCCGACGCATTCCTGCCCCGGGTGCTGCCCGCCCTGGCCGGCTGCGGGGTGCGGCTGCACGCCGACGAGCGTGTCCTGGCCGCCGCGGCCGCCGTCGGCGTCGACGCCGAGCCCGCCACCGACCACGACTGGGCGACGGAGTACCTGGCCATGGAACTCGCGGTCCGGGTGGTGGACAGCCTCGACCAGGCCGTGGACCACATCCGGACCTGGTCCAGCGGGCACACCGAGGCCATCTGCACCACGGATCTGCGGGCCGCGGACCGGTTCACCGCCGAGGTGGACTCCGCGGTGATCGCGGTGAACGCCTCCACCCGGTTCACCGACGGCGGCGAGTTCGGCCTGGGTGCGGAGGTCGGCATCTCCACCCAGAAGTTGCACGCGAGGGGCCCGATGGGACTGGGCGAGCTGACCTCCACCAAGTGGATCGTGGCCGGCGACGGCCACATCCGCGGCTGAGGCCACCGTGGAGGGAGCCGAGGTCCGCAAGCTCACCGAACTGGAGGACGTTCACTGGTGGTACCGCGAGCGGCGCCACCTGCTCGCCCGTGAGCTCACCGGACTGACCCCGGGCCGGGCCCTCGACATCGGCGCGGCGGGCGGCGGGAACACCCGGGTGCTGGTCCGGCACGGCTGGCGGGCGGCGGCCCTGGAATACGGCAAGGACGGTGCGGCGGTCTGCGCCGAGCGGGGGATCCCCGTGCTGCGGGCGGACGCCACCCGGCTACCGGTCGCCCCGGCATCGCTGGATCTCGTGGTGGCCTTCGACGTCCTGGAACATCTGGAGGACGACGCCGCCGCCGTGGCAGGGATCGTCGAGGCCCTGCGCCCGGGCGGAACCTTCCTGGTGGCGGTGCCCTGCGACCCCCGGCTCTGGTCGGCGCACGACGTGGCCGTGGGGCATGTCCGCCGGTACACCCGCCCTCAGCTGGAAGAGCTGCTGCGCGGCGGGGGGCTGGTCCTGGAGGACGTCCGCAGCTGGATGGTCCTGCTCCGCCCGGTGGCGGCCCTCAAGCGGCGCAACAGCACCGGCAGTGACCTGGAGGAGTTGCCGGGCTGGCTCAACACCGTCCTGTTCGGGGTGGTGGCGGCCGAACGGGTGCTGCCGGTGGGCCGGCTGCCCGGGGTCTCCCTGCTCGTGCGGGCCCGCAAGCCCTCCTGATCCGGCGGCCGGCCCGGCGGGGCCCGGGGCCGGGGTGCGGGTCAGCCGCGGCCGGCGTGGTCCGGGACCGGCCCGGCACCGTCGGTGCGGCCCGCAGGGTCGGCGGGTTCGTCCAGCGAGTCATAGGCGACGAAGTACGACGGCCGGCCCTGCAGTTGGGTGTACAGCCGGCCGATGTACTCGCCGAGCAGCCCCAGACAGAGCAACTGGACGGCCCCCACCGCCGCCACCGCGACGAAGGTGGACGTCCAGCCGGGCACGGTGCGGCCGTTCAGCCAGGCGAGCATGGCGAAGGCCAGCAGCAGGGCGGTGGCGGCCGCGCCGCCCAGGCCGAACCAGGTCGCCAGCCGCAGGGGCGCCACCGAGAAGCCGGTCAGGCTGTCCACGGAGAGCCTGACCATCCGCGACAGGGGGTACTTGGTCTTCCCGGCCGCCCGGGACTCCCGCCGGTAGCCGACCTCCGTGCTGGGGAAGCCGAGCGCCGGGACCACCAGCCGCAGCACGCGGTGATGTTCGGGCAGCACGTTGACGGCATCCACCGTGGCCCGGCTCATCAGGCGGTAGTCCCCGGCATCGGCATGTACGTGGGATCCGACCAGGCGGCGCATCAGGCCGTAGTAGGCCCGCGCGGTCAGTCTCTTGAACGCCGAGTCTGTGGTGCGGTCGTTGCGGACCCCGTAGACGACGTCCACCCGTTCGGCCCGAGCTGCGGTGAGCATCTGCGGGAGAGCCTCCGGGGGATCCTGCAGGTCGGCATCCAGGGTGGCCACCCAGTCACCGCGGGCCCGGACCAGCCCGGCGGACAGTGCCGCCTGATGCCCGGAGTTCGCCCGGAGCCGGACCACGCGCAGCTGCGGCCAGGTCCGCCGTTCCCGCTGCAGGACGACCGGGGTGGCGTCCCGGCTGCCGTCGTCCACGACGAGCACCTCATAGGGCTCACCGAGGCCGTCCAGCACCGGGCGGAGCCGCTGCGTGAGCAGGGGAACGGCGGCTTCCTCGTCATACGCTGGGATGATCACGCTGAGGATGGGGCTGGACACCGCCGGTACCCCTCCTGGATCTTGTGTGCCGTTGGCGATATCGGGGCGCCGGGTGGTTCTCTCGTACGAGACGCATGCGACACTCGTGCGGCGGAACACACCTCCGACCCCGCTGGCAGCCTAGCGGCGTCGGCTGATGACAGGACGGCGGCCGTCGGGCCCCACCAGAGAGGACACCGAGGACGATGGTGACCAGCATCCTTGCCGAGACGACGGCCGAGGCCCCCGTGAACCTGCCCATGTCGCCGGCCGCGTTCGGCATCGTGGGGATCGTGGTCTTCGCCGCCCTCCTGGTGGCCACCCTGGCCTTCCGTAACGCCGGACACCGTCACTGACGAGTCCGGGAGCGCGCGTGCGCTCTGCCGCCGCACCCCGGGTGGGGGTCATGGGCGGCACGTTCGACCCGATCCACCACGGGCACCTGGTGGCCGCCAGCGAGGTGGCGAGTGTCTTCGGCCTGGATGAGGTCGTCTTCGTGCCCACGGGCATCCCGTGGCAGAAGTCCGACCGCGAGGTGTCCCCGGCCGAGCACCGCTACCTCATGACGGTGATCGCCACGGCGTCGAACCCCAGGTTCACCGTGAGTCGGGTCGACATCGAACGCGATGGTCCGACGTACACGATCGACACGTTGCGCGACCTCGCCGCGCAGCGCCCGGACTCCGAGCTGTACTTCATCACCGGGGCGGATGCGCTGGCGCAGATCCTGGGCTGGAAGGACAGTGAGGAATTGTTCGCTCTTGCCCACTTCGTCGGGGTCACCCGGCCCGGGCACACTCTTGACGACACCGGACTTCCGGCCGACCGTGTCAGTCTCATGGAGGTTCCGGCGATGGCCATCTCGTCGACCGACTGCCGGACACGGGTGGCGCGAGGCGAGCCGGTCTGGTACTTGGTACCCGACGGAGTGGTCCAGTACATCGCGAAGTACGGGCTGTATCGAGGGGCGGTGGGGGTTCCCGCGTGACGAAGGACAAGGTCGGACGGCGGCCGGGTGACAAGCCTGGTCGGAGGCGACGGGACGAGGATGGTCCCAGACGGCGCCCGCGGTACGACCAGTCCCTGCCGGGCACCTTTTATCCCGATCCGTCGGCCTCCCACGGCGCGGCTCCTGACGGTCCGTACCGCACCGGTTCCCGTGACATGCGGTCCGAAGGCCAGCGGGAGGACGACGTCCTGGTCGGCCAGGGCTACCCGTCCGCGGGTGGCATGGTCACCGGCGACCTCGGTGGCGGGGGAGTCGGCACGGGCGGGATCAACGCCGGCGGGATCCGCCCGGGTACGGCGGTCAGCGACGGGCCCAGGACGGGTCTGGTCCCCACCGGTCCGATCGCCAGCGAACGCCTGCAGGCGGACCGGCTGCACGCTGCCCCGGGTCGCGGCCGTACACGGTCGGCCGGGACCGAAGTGGACGACCTGGACCTCGGCTCCTACCCACCGCTCGCCTACCGGACCGGGGGGCGGCCCACCCGGCATCGCCCCCGGGCCGGCAGCGTTGACGGCCGACCCCGGGTCGACCGGGGGCTCCTGCTGTACGTGGCCGTTCTGCTGGCCGTCGTCGGGGTCGTCGGCGCGGCCGGCACATGGCTGGTGCTCGGCCCGCTACACGGGGGTTCGCAGAGCCCGGCGTCATCCGCCCTGTCGCGGCAGCAGATCCTCCTGGTCGGTCTCGCGGACGGCAACGGGCTGTCCGCGTCGCTGCTGCTGGGATCGGGTCCGGGGTACACCGCGGCCGTCCTGGTGCCGCCCTCTCTGCTGGTCGATGACGGCAACGGTGCCCGCACCACCCTTGCCGGGACCATCGGCGCCGGTGTGGACGGGCCCGCACAGGCCCTCGCCCGCACCTTCAACGTCCGGATCGACGCGTCCTGGCTGCTCACGCCCGGCGGCCTGGGGGCACTGGTGGACGGCAACGGCGGGGTCGTGGTCGACGTGGACCAGGAGATCCGTGCCGGGAACGTGCTGGTCGCCGCAGGGAAAGGGCAGCGGCTGACCGGGGCGCAGGCAACCGCCTACGTGTCGGCGCGCCTCGACGGGGAGGACCCCCAGGCTGCGCTGAACCGGTTCGCCGCGGTCCTCGGCCAGGTCGTCACCGGCCTGCCCGCCCAGCCGCAGTCGGCCTCCCGGCAGCTCGGCGACCTCGCGGCGGCCTCCCGCAGCGGGATCTCCGTGGACGAACTGGCCTCCCGCCTGCTGTCGGCAGCCCAGCAGATCGGGGGTGGCGGCCTGTCCGGCACCCAGCTTCCGCTGACCCGGGCCGGTGCCGGTCAGCCCGCCGGAGCGGTGTCCGCCGACCCGACCACGGTGGGGGTGCTGCTCCGCCAGAAGCTCAGCGGCACGGAGTCCGACGACAGCTCAGGCTGACCGTTCGGTCATGATCTGCAACGGATCCTGGTCCGGCCGTGAGCAAGTCGCTAGCGGGGCATGAGAAGGTGGTGGTGAGGTACACCGCCCACGGAAGGTTCCGCTCTTGACCGCTTCTGCCCGGGCGACCGAGCTGGCCACGGCCGCCGCTCTCGCCGCCTCCGACAAGCTGGCCAATGACGTGGTCGCCCTCGACGTCAGCGACCAGCTCGTCATCACCGACGTCTTCCTGCTCGCCTCCGCACCGAATGACCGGCAGGTCCGCGCCATTGTGGACGCCATCGAGGAGCGGCTGCACGGCCTGGGTGCCAAGCCCGTCCGGCGGGAGGGGGAGCGCGAGGGCCGCTGGGTGCTCATCGACTTCGGTGAACTCGTGGTCCACGTGCAGCATGCGGACGAGCGGGCGTACTACGCCCTGGAGCGGCTGTGGCGGGACTGCCCCGCCCTGGAGCTTCCCCCGGAGGTTCGACACCACTCCGGCGCCGCATCCTCGTGACCTGGGTGCGCGCAGGTGGGCCGTGCCGTGGCGGTGCCCGGTGACCGCTGACCGGGTGATCTGCTGGCGGCACGGCCGGACGGCGCACAACCATTCGGGGACCTGGCAGGGACAGCTCGACATCCCCCTGGACGACACCGGTCGGACCCAGGCCGCGCAGGCGGCGGAGGCCATTGCCGCCTCCGTGAAGCCGGGAGACGGGCTTACCGTCGTGTCCTCCGACCTGGCCCGAGCCAGGGTCACCGCCGAGTCCCTCGCCGCCGTCGCCGGGGTCGAGGTCCGGCTCGACCGCCGGCTGCGGGAGATCGACGCCGGGCGCTGGCAGGGGCTCACCAAGACGGAGATCGTCGAGGCCGGCATGGGCGACGAACTGGCCGCCTGGCAGGCCCAGGAGGACATCCGGATCGGCGGCGGTGAGCGGCGCAGCGAGGTGTCCGCACGGGGTGCTGAGGCTATCCAGGAGCACGCTGCGGCCCTCGACGGCGGGGCTCTCGTCGTCGTGGCCCACGGCGGCCTGCTGCGCGGGTCGATCGTGCAGCTACTCGGGCTCGACGGGCGGTGCTGGAACCTGCTCGGAGTCCTCGGCAACGGCCAGTGGGCTGAGCTGTTCCCCGGGCAGCCAGCCTGGCGATTGGTGGCCTACAACCTGGCAGCCACGCCGATCGGCAGCCGATTTGGTTCGGCACCCCATCCTCGGGATAGACTCTCCGAGCCGCAACGGTGAAGCCCTCCGGGGCAGAGCTTCGGTGTGGCGAGGGGCTGTAGCGCAGCTGGTAGCGCACCTCCATGGCATGGAGGGGGTCAGGGGTTCGAGTCCCCTCAGCTCCACCGCAAAACTGCAGGTCAGGGGCTCGCTCTCAAGATCGAGAGTGGGCCTCTAGATCATTTGTCAGCAAAATGTCAGCAGACTTCGCCGGACTTGGCCGGATTCTGGCGGACGCCAACGTGATGCATGTCATATGAGCTTGTCATGGGGTGCTGCACCGCAGAAGTGGGCAAACCCAACAAAGCGCCCTGATCTCGATGGTGGCCGTGACTTTGCGTAGCGCGGCTGGAGTGGCATGGGCGGCGTGGCGGCGGCTCCTGCGAAAGGTGCTGCCGTCTGTCCGTCGCACCCGGCTGTCGAGCGGACGGCGGCGCGTTCGCGCTGCTGGCTGGTGCCTTGAGTCAGCCACGCGGGGGCCCTGGTGGAAGCGCATGAGCCGACCTCGTCCGGCCTGACGGATTCAGAGCAAGGACCGTTGGCAGTCCGGCCGTGGCGGGTGATGGGAGAGGAATAGGTGGCCAGGTTGGGTCATGGGCCATCGACTGGCCCGCTGCCGTCAGCTGGTGGGGATCCAGTAGCGCAGGACCCTCTGGTCGGCGCTGTCCAGGACGCCGCCGTTGCGTTCGATCACTCTCCGGGACGCTTCGTTCGTCGGTAGGCAGGTCAGCAGTGCCGAGGTGATCCCGAGGTCGGC
>DASTGO010000567.1:0-3534 GCA_035719045.1 Kineosporiaceae bacterium
GCGGTGGGGTCGGCCCGGCGCGTCAGCAGGGACCGGATCCCCAGGGCGACCAGGTAGGCGGCTCCCCCGAACCGGAGCACCTGGTAGGCCGGCGGGCTGGCGGCGATCAGCGTGGACAGCCCGGCTCCCGACGCCGTCCCCCACAGCAGCACGCCGGTGGAGATCCCGAGCACTGAGCCGAGGCCGCACCGGCGCCCGCCCCGGGCCGTCGCCCGCAGCACCAGGGCGGTGTCCGCGCCCGGAGTGAGCGTCAGCAGCAGGGCGGCGAGGCTGAAGGCGAGCGCCCCCGGGACCACCCCGCGATCATCGCATCCGGAGCGGCCGTCCGCCCGCCCGGCCTGTGAAGCTTTTGACGTCTCATCCCGGCGCCTGCGAGCCGAGTACGTCGGGCGCATCAACCGAGCCAGCACCAGGGGACACCTATGGTCCCCGCCCTACCTCGCCGCGTCCTGCGGCGCAGCGCCCTTGGGGATCGTCAAGGAGTACATCCGTGGGCAGAAGAGACCACACCAGGGACGCCATTCCACCCGGCCCTGAAGGACCGGGCTTCCTGGCAAGACTCTGGTGAGCTCCGCCCCGACCCGGGGTACGGTCAAAGGCGGCGCCCGTCCACCCGCCACCCGTCCCAGGCCGCCGACCCCGAGAGGACGCGTCATGCCGAGCTCCGCCGAGCGGCCCACCGGCTCCCGGCCCTGGTGGCGCGTTCCGCTCCCGGCGCAGGACGACGCGGTGAGCGACGGGCAGCCCGGGTCCGCCCCTGGCTCCCGCCCGGAACCCGCTCCGGCGGTATCCGCACAGCCCACCGAGCTCATGTCGCCCCCGGTGGGCCCGATGCCGCCTCCGGCGGGACCCACGCCCCCTGCTGCGGGCCCGTCCGACACGACCATGGTGATGGCCCCCGTCCCGGCGGACGCCACCCGCGAACTGCCTCCGGTGCCGGCTGATCCCGCCGGTTTAGTCCCCCTTCCCCCGTCCTCCGCGGGCCCGCTGCCGGCCGGGATGCCGTCGGGCAGGGCGCCGTACCCGTCCGCACCGGAGGGAGGGCTGCACCCCGCTCCCGGGCGCCCCGGGATGCCGGTTCCCCCACCGGGCGCCGCGGAGTTCCCGGCCCGGCCGGTTCCACCCGCCGGAACCTTCGCGGACCAGGGCGTCACGGATCGGGGTGTCGCGGACGCAGCGGCCGACGAGCCACCAGGCCGTCCGCGGGCCGACCGCCGGACGGGCCTGATCACCGGCGGCGGCGTGATCCTCGTCCTGGTCCTCGTCCTGGCGGGGGCGGGCCTGCTGGTCAGCCGGCTGCGGAACACGACCTCGCCGGGGAGCCCCGGGGCCTCGGCGACCGCAGTCGACCTGCACACCGTGCGCGCGTCCGCGTCCAGCACGCAGAAGGCCGACGGCAACATCAGCTACACGCCGGGCAACACCCTCGACGGCAACCCCGCGACGGCCTGGAACAGCGACGGATCCGTCGACGGCCCCGGACCGGGGATCACCCTCTCGTACACGTTCGGCTCCCCGGTCAACCTGCGGGCGATCACGATCCGCAACGGCTACCAGAAGGTCCGGTCCAAGGGGGTCGACCTGTGGGAGCGCAACGAGCGGGTCCGGCAGCTGCAGATCACGACCGACTCCGGCAACTGGACCTGGGACCTCGAGGACATCCGGGACCCGCAGACCCTGGACCGCGACTTCGGACGGACCACCACGGTCAAGCTCAAGATCGTGTCCGTCTATCCCGGCACGAAGTACAAGGACGTCGCCATCTCGGAGGTCTCCTTCGGGGCGGCCCCCTGACGTTCGGGGCGGCCCCTGACGACGGCGCCGGACGACGCTCCGCCACCCGAGGCCGCCGGCCCGCGGCCGGACGGGTCAGTCCTCCGGCGGGGTCCAGACATCGGTCCGGACCATCCCGGCGGCGCGGCCCTTGCCCGCGATGACCAGGGCCATCTTGCGGCTGGCCTCGTCGATCATCTCGTCGCCGAGCATCGCTGCCCCTCGCGCGCCGCCCGCGGCCGAGGTGCACCAGCCGTAGGCGTCGAGGATGTTCTCGGCGTGGTCGTAGTCCTCCTGCCGGGGGCTGTACACCTCGTTCGCCGCTTCGATCTGGCCCGGGTGCAGCACCCACTTGCCGTCGAAGCCCAGCGCCGCCGACCGCGAGGCCACCCGGCGGAACCCGTCGACGTCGCGGATCGCCAGGTACGGGCCGTCGATGGCCTGCTTGTCGTTGGCCCGGGCCGCCATCAGGATCGACATCAGGATGTGGTGGTAGGCGTCGCCCACGTCGTAGCCGGGCGGCTGCTCCCCGACCACCAGGGACTTCATGTTGATGCTGGCCATGAAGTCCGCCGGGCCGAAGATGATCGTCTCCACCCGGGGGCTGGCCTTGGCGATGGCGTCCACCGCGAGCAGGCCGCGGGCGTTCTCGATCTGCGCCTCGATGCCGATCCGCCCGACCTCGTAGCCCATCGTGGTCTCGATCTGGGTCAGCAGCAGGTCCAGCGCCACCACCTGCTCGGCGCTCTGCACCTTCGGCAGCATGATGCAGTCCAGGTTCGCCCCGGCACCCTCGACCACCTCGACCACGTCCCGATAGGTCCAGTGGGTCGTCCAGTCGTTGACCCGCACCACGCGGACCCGGTCGCCGAAGCCGCCCTCGTTCAGCGCCGCGACGATGTTCTTGCGGGCCTCCGGCTTCACCAGCGGGGCGCAGGCATCCTCCAGGTCGAGGAACACCTGGTCGACCGGCAGGGCCCGGGCCTTGTCGATCATCTTCGGGCTCGACCCGGGAACTGCCAGGTTGGACCGGCGCGGCCGCGGCGCCCGGCCGCCGGACCCGGCGGCGGCGTTCGGCGGGGTCGGGGGCGTGGTCATCGGGGCTCCTCCTGCACAGCGGCGACGGCGCGTTCCTCAGCGGACGCTACCTGCCGTCCCCACCCTCGTCAGGAGGACTGTCTGTGACCTGGGACACGACACCGCGAGCTGCCCGGCCGGGCCCGGACCACCGCGACCAGGCCGGTCAGCACCAGCACCGCGGCCGGGACGACCGTCCACGGCGGTGGCATGCCCAGCCAGGCGGATCCCGGGACCACCTGACTATGGACAGCGGGACCACGACCTGCTCACCGCCGTCCCGCAGGCGTGCGGCGGCCGCGGAGGCCGGGCGGGAAGGCATTCATCGCCGCCACTGTGGCACGCTGGCCGCAGCGACCCACGCCGGACCCTCACCGGGCGTGATCCGCCGGGCGACGGCCCGGGCCCCGGGGCCGCCCGCCGCGCTATCCCAGGAGTCGAACCGTGCCGTCGGAGTCGATCACGACCTTCTTCGGCGACCGCCGCAAGACCGCGGCGCCGCCCCCGCCACTGGAACCCGACCTCACCCCCGACCAGGCCGCCCTGGTCGCCGAGGCCTGCAACAAGTCGGGCGTGGTGTGGGTCAAGCCCAGCGACGGCGTGCGGTTCCAGCTCGCCTGGCACACCTGGCATGCCGACGCGGTGCACGTGGTCTACGGGGTGGACGAGCAGATGCTGCCGCTG
>DASTGO010000568.1:0-4283 GCA_035719045.1 Kineosporiaceae bacterium
GGACGTGTATGCCACGGCCGCCTTCGCCCGCGGTCCCGGCTGCACGGACTGGCTGCGTACCCTCGACCGGCACGCCGCCGTCGTCGTCGGACTCGACGGCGGCGTCACCACCACCCCGTAGCCACCCCACGCCGTCGTCACCGGTGTCTGCCGCCCCCACGCCGCCGCCGGGCCGGCTCCCCGTGGACCAGGACGGATCACCCGTTCCACCCCGGACTTCGCGCCAGCACCCAGTGTGCTCACAGACAACTCCCAGTCGCCGGGCGCAGACTGTCAGAGTGGTGGAAAAGACCCCTGAAGCCCGCCTGCTGGTCGTCGATGACGAGCCGAGCATCCGCGAGCTGCTCACGGCGAGCCTGCGCTTCGCCGGTTTCGAGGTGTTCCCCGCCGAGGACGGAGCCGAGGCGCTGAAGCTCGCCGAGCAGTACCGTCCCGATCTCGTCGTCCTCGACGTCATGCTCCCCGATCTGGACGGTTTCACCGTCACCCGGCGGCTGCGCGAGCGCGGCCGGGAGATGCCCGTCCTGTTCCTCACCGCCCGCGACGAGACCTCGGACAAGGTCCAGGGCCTCACCGTCGGCGGCGACGACTACGTGACCAAACCGTTCAGCCTGGAGGAGGTCGTCGCCCGGATCCGCGCCGTGCTGCGCCGCACCGGGGTCTCCGGCACCCCCGACACCGGCCGGATCATCTTCCACGACCTGGAGCTCGACGAGGACTCCCACGAGGTGCGCCGGGCCGGCAAGCTGGTCGAGCTGTCCCCGACCGAGTTCAAGCTGCTGCGCTACCTCATGCTCAACCCGAACCGGGTGCTGTCCAAGGCCCAGATCCTCGACCACGTCTGGGCCTACGACTTCAACGGTGAGTCCGGGATCGTCGAGTCGTACATCTCCTACCTGCGACGCAAGATCGACGCGTTCGACCCGCCGCTGATCCACACCAAGCGCGGGGTCGGGTACGTACTCCGCCTGCCGCCGCAGAGCTGACCATGTCCGAACCGCACGACCGGACCCAGGAGGGGCAGGGGTCCCCGCTCAGCCTCGACCTCGGGACGCTCCCGGCTCCGGATCTCCCGCCGGACCGCCGTCCGCAGGTACCGTCGACACACGCGACGGCACGGGACGACGCACGGCGGACAACCCCTCCGGCGGATCCGCCGTCCACCGGAACCGTGCCCCCTGGTGGTGCGGCGGGCGTCGTGGCACCGCCTGCCGCACCTCCCGGCCAGGACGCCGCACCTCCCGGCCAGGACGCCGCACCTCCCGGCCAGCACGGAAGTGGTTCGGCCGCAACGGTTTCCCTGGCGGATGGGCCCCCCGTCACCGGTCTGCCGGTCGCCGTCGTCCATCGCCCGGACGACGGCGGTCCGGCGGCCCACCCCCCGCGCACCCCGTGGGTCACCGGCCTGCTGGACCGGATGTCGTTGCAGGCCAAGCTGGTCACGGTGCTGCTGGCCACCCTCGCCGTGGCCCTGACCATCACCGGCTACGGCGTCCAGCTCGTGCTGCGCGACTACCTGACCGGGCAGCTCGACGACCGGCTGAAGCAGACCACCGCGACCGCCGCGCGCAACACCCACGCCTTCTACGAACTGCTCGGGCAGGGCCGGCTGCGCGTCACCGGGTCGACGCGGATCGTGGTGACCATCGACGGTGCCACCAGCGGCCCGATCATCCCCGGCGGGATGACCGACGAGGCCGGGACCCTCGACATCCCCGAGCTGGCCCACCTGACCAGCCGGCAGGCCTCGGCCATGCTGGGACGGACCTACACGGTCACCGCCACCGACGGCAGCCGCTGGCGGGCCACGTCGTTCTCCCCGGAGGGGGAACTCACGAACAACGCCACGGGGGAACAGGGCCCGGCCGCCGTGACCGTCCTGGAGAGCCTGCAGGGCGTCAACCTCGCAGTGATCCGGCTCCGGCTGATCAGCCTGCTGTTCGGGGTCCTGGTGATGGCCCTGTGCACGGCGGCCGGCTGGTACGCGATCCGGCGGTCCTTCGTCCCGCTGCGGGAGGTCGAGGACACCGCGGCCGCGATCGCCGCCGGGGACCTGTCCCGCCGGGTCCGGGAGCGGCCGCGGACCACCGAGGTCGGCCGGCTCACCGTCTCGCTGAACGGGATGCTCGCGCAGATCGAGCAGGCCTTCCGGCACCGGGAGGCCTCCGAGGCACGGACCCGCCGGTTCGCCGCGGACGCCTCCCATGAGCTGCGCACCCCGCTGGCCTCGATCCGCGGCTTCGCCGAGCTGTACCGGCAGGGTGCGGTCCCGGCCGAGGAGGTCCCCCGGACGATGCGCCGGATCGAGGAGGAGGCGACCCGGATGGGCGGCCTGGTCGAGGACCTGCTGCTGCTGGCCCGGCTCGACGAGCAGCGCCCCGCCCGCACGGAGCCGGTGGACCTCGCGGTGCTCGCCAACGACGCCCTGCACGACGCCCGCGGCCTGGACCCGACCCGCCGGTTCGGCCTGGTCGGGCTGGACGCGGCCGGGGGACCCGTGCCCGCCGTGGTCGTCGGCGACGAGGACCGGTTGCGCCAGGTGGTGGCCAACCTGATGGCCAATGCCGTCAGGCACACCCCGCCCGGAACGGCCGTCGAGGTCGCCGTCGGGGTGACCGCCGCCCCGGACGCCGAGGGCCGGACAGCGCCGCGGGCCGTCCTGGAGGTCCGCGACCACGGTCCCGGGCTGACCCCCGAACAGGCCGAGCGGGTCTTCGAGCGGTTCTACCGGGTGGACATCTCCCGCACCCGCGGGCACGGCGGCGGCAGCGGGCTCGGCCTGTCCATCGTCGCCGCGGTGGTCACCGCCCACCACGGGCGGGTGGAGGCCCGGCCGACCCCCGGCGGCGGAGCCACCTTCCGGGTCGAGATCCCGGCCGGGCCGCCCGGCGCCACCGGCCCGGCGTGATGTCGGATTCCGGCTAGGAGCCTGCTGAGTGATCCCGGTCTCATTCCATCCGGGTCGAGACCTCTGACTGAGCCCTGGACGGGGTCAGCTGGGAGTATGCAAACGTTCTCAGGAGCCTCGGGACACCGGTCCGCAGGCCCACAGGACGCGGGATCCGGCGCATCGCGGCCCGGACCCTCTCCCGCCGCCGGCCCGGCGCTGCGCCGGCGGGACGCCGATCACCTCCCCAGGAGTTGATGCACCATGCCCACGACGACCCTCGCCGGGCATCGCAGCCCCACCCACGCCCCGTCCGCCACCGCCCCGTCCGCGACCAGCTCGTCCGCGACCGGTCCGGCAGCCACCGCCCCGTCCGCCACCGTGACCGCGCAGCCGGGCCTCGGCGCCCGTCGCCACGGGACCGCCGGTCCCCGCACACTGCGGTCCCGCTGGGCGCGTTTCCTCAACACCGTCCTGCCGGCCCCGTCCCCGGACCGGCTGGTGCCCGTCGCCGAGGTCTCCCGCGGGCTGACCCGTTTCGTCGAGGAGGGCCTCGCCGACGCCGAGATCTCTCCGGTGCTCCAGGAACTCCCCTCGATGACCGGCGAGTCCCGGTTCCGGGTCCTGGTCCCCGCCTCCTCCCGCGAGGTGGCCATGGAGATCCTGGCCGGCTTCTGACCAGGTCGGACAGGGGGTCGGTCCCGACGGGAGTCCCCACCCCCGGCCGTCCTCGTAGCCCATCCGGTCCCGCCCGCGTAGTCTGCGGGTCAGGACACCTGCACCACCCGGCGGGGCGGTCCGCGACGTCAAGCGGCCGTCCCGTCGTCGTGCGGACGGCCTCCCGACCCGACCGGCGGCTTTCAGCCAACTCCCAGGGTTACGGGAGGATGGCCCCAGCACGACAGGGTGTCATGGTGTCACCGGTTCACTGAAGGGGTGACTCTCCATGACGCAGACCACGGGCCCGACGCACGACGAGCGGGGCCGGCAGTGGGCGACCTCTGACCCCTCGGAGCAGCCGGCCGATCAGCCACGGCCCGACGACACCGCTGCCGGGCCGCAGGCTGCAGCCGCGCCCGAGCAAGGTCCCAGCGCCGCCGCGCAGCAGACGCTCGACTATCCCCCGCCCGCGGCCGGTGCCCACGACGCCCCCGGAACGCGGTTCGCGGCGCCCGACCCCGGCCACCCGGCCGCGCAGCCGGACCCCGCCGGCCAGGACCCCGCCGGCCAGGGCCCCGCCGGTCAGGGCTACCCGGGTCAGACCTACCCGGCTGAGTCCTATTCGGGCCAGGCCTACCCGGCCCAGACCTACCCGGGCCAGACATACCCGGGCCCGGCGTACCCGGGCCCGGCGTACCCGGGCCAGACATACCCGGGCCAGGGCTACCCGGCTGCG
>DASTGO010000569.1:0-15424 GCA_035719045.1 Kineosporiaceae bacterium
CGGGGGGTGAACCCCTCCGCCCCGAGCCCGCGGTGGATGCAGCGGCGCCTGGAGCAGGCCGGGATGCGGCCGATCAGCCTGGCCGTCGACGTGACGAACTACGTCATGCTCGCCGTCGGCCAGCCGCTGCACGCCTTCGACCTGGACAAGCTGGCCGGCCCGATCGTGGTCCGCCGGGCCCGGGCCGGGGAGCGGCTGACCACTCTCGACGACGTCGACCGGCCGCTGCACCCGGAGGACCTGCTCATCACCGACACCGACGGCGAGCGCGTACTGGCCCTGGCCGGGGTGATGGGCGGTGCCAGCAGCGAGGTCGATGACAGCACCACGGCCGTGCTGGTCGAGGCCGCCCACTTCGACCCGATCACCGTCGCCCGGACCGCCCGCCGGCACAAGCTCTCCACCGAGGCCGGCCGCCGGTTCGAGCGTGGCGTGGACACCGACCTCGCGGCGCGGGCGGCGGAGCTGACCGTCCGGCTGCTGGTCGAGCACGGCGGCGGCACCCCGGGACCGGTCACCGACGTCGACCTGCGCCGGCCGGCCGAACCGGTCCGGATGCGCGCCGACCTGCCGAGTCGCGTGGTGGGGCGCACCTTCGCCGCGGCGGAGGTGGTCGAGACCCTCACCGAGATCGGCTGCCAGGTCACCGAGGAGCCCGGGGCGGACGGTCCCGTCCTCGTGGTGCTCCCGCCGCCGTGGCGGCCTGACCTGCGGGTCGGGGTCGACCTGGTGGAGGAGGTTGCCCGGCTGCGCGGGTACGAGCACATCCCGTCCGTACTGCCCGTCGCGCCCGCCGGACGCGGCCTGACCCATGCCCAGCGGATGCGCCGCTCGGTGGCCCGCGCCCTGGCCGAGCACGGCCTGGTCGAGGTGCTGTCGTACCCGTTCGTGTCGCCGACGGTGCACGACGCCTTCGGGCTGGACCCCGACGACCCGCGCCGGATCGCGGTGCGGCTGGCCAACCCGCTGTCGGAGGAGCAGCCGCAGCTGCGGACCTCGATCCTCCCGCCGCTGCTGGACACCCTGCGCCGCAATGTGGGGCGCGGGCACACCGACGTCGGGCTGTTCGAGCTCGGGCTGGTGGTCCGTCCGGTCGGCCTGGCCCCGCACGCCCCCCGCCCCGGGGTCGAGGGGCGGCCGAGCCCGGAGCAGTTGCAGGAGCTGCACGACGCAGTCCCGCGGCAGCCCCGCCGGGTCGGCATCGTGCTGACCGGGCAGCGGACCCCGCCCGGCTGGTACGGCCCCGGCCGGGCCGCGGACTGGACGGACGCGGTCGACGCGGCGGTCCTGGTCGCCCGCACCCTGGGCGTCGAGCTGACGGTGACCGCCGACCGGCACGCCCCCTGGCACCCCGGCCGCTGCGCCCGGCTGGAGGTGGAGGGTCACCTGGTCGGCCACGCCGGGGAGCTGCACCCGAAGGTTCTCGCCACGCTCGGGCTGCCGGCCCGGACCGTGGCCGCCGAGGTCGAGCTGGACTGGCTGATCACCCGCGGCGAGGGGATCCGGCGGGCCGTCGCGGTGTCGCCGATGCCCCTGGCCAAGGAGGACGTGGCCCTGGTCGTGGACGCCGCGGTCCCGGCCGCCGAGGTGGAGGCGGCGCTGCGGACCGGTGCCGGGCAGCTGCTGGAGTCGTTGCGGCTGTTCGACGTCTACACCGGTCCCCAGGTGGGTGAGGGCCGCAAGTCGCTGGCCTTCGCCCTGCGGTTGCGGGCCCCGGACCGGACGCTGACCGCGCAGGAGACTGCTGCCGCCCGGGATGCCGCGGTGGCCGCGGCCACGGCCCGGACCGGTGCCGTCCTGCGCGGGGCCTGAGCGGTGAGCGCCACGACGGCCCCGTCCCCGCCGCCGGCCCGGACCGCCCTCGTCACGGGGGCGGGCCGGGGTCTGGGACGGGCGCTGGCGGTCGGCCTGGCCCGGGCGGGGGTGCGGGTGGCCGTCCTCGGGCGGTCCCGGGAGTCCCTCACCGGGGTGCTGGCCGAACTGGAGGCCGTGGCGGCGTCCGGTCCGGGTACCGCCGGGACGGGGTCCACGGGTGGGACGGGACCGGGCGCGGGGACGGGATCGGCCGGTGGGACGGGACCGGGCGGCACCCCGGTGGCCGTGGTCGCCGATGTCAGGGACTTCGATGCCGTGACCGTCGCCGCGGGTGAGGCTGGGGCGCTGCTGGGCGGGATCGACCTGCTGGTGAACAACGCCGGGGTGATCGAGCCGGTCGAGGTGCCGGTCTGGGAGGCCGATCCGCAGGGGTGGTGGGAGGTCGTCGAGACCGACCTGCGCGGGCCGTTCCACTGCGTGCGGGCCGTCGTGCCGGACATGCTGGCCCGCGGCGGGGGCCGGGTGGTCGACCTGAGTTCCGGGGCGGGCGCCACCGACCGGGAGGTCTACTCGGCCTACTGCGCGGCCAAGGCGGGGCTGTTCCGGCTGGCCGGCAACCTCCACCTGGCCGGGTACCCGCAC
Organism: Kineosporiaceae bacterium; assembly: GCA_035719045.1. Taxonomy (GTDB): domain Bacteria; phylum Actinomycetota; class Actinomycetes; order Actinomycetales; family Kineosporiaceae; genus DASTGO01. The sequence continues at coordinate 2,458 of DASTGO010000569.1, forward strand.
GGGCTGCGGGCGTTCGAGTTGTCTCCCGGCGTGGTCCGCACCGACATGACGGCCGGGATGGCGATGCACGCGGGCCGGGAGGACTGGACTGCGGTGGACCGCGCCGTCGCGCTCCTGGTGGCGATCGCCGCGGGCCGGCTGGACGCCTGGTCCGGCTGTTTCCTGCGGTCCGGCGTGGACGATCCGGACACACTGGCCGCCCGCCGGCCCGCCGGCACCGCCCGGCGGCTGGTCGTCGCCCCCTACGGGCCGGACGACCCGCTCGGTTGAGGGCAGCGTGCGCCAGCAGGCCGGCCCGACGGGAGGAGTCCTGCCACCCGGGAGGAGTCCGGCCCGGGCGGGCAGGGTCAGGTTCGGGTGTCCGCGCGACTGGCCGGACGGGAGCGGTGCGGGATGATGGCTGCCCCGGTGATCGGTACGGCCGCCGGGTGCGACACTCCCGACGGGAGAGATCTCTGTATGAAGTTGCGCGATAATGTATAGTCATGCGCCATGGGTATGAAGGTGGCGGTTGCCGGAGCCAGTGGCTACGCCGGAGGTGAGTTGCTGCGCCTGCTCCTGCAGCACCCGGCCCTGGAGATCGGGGCGGTCACCGCCGCGTCGAGCGCGGGCACCCGGCTGGGGGAGTCCCAGCCGCACCTGGCCCCGCTGGCCGACCGGGTGATCGGCGAGACCACGGTCGAGCAGCTCGCCGGGCATGACGTCGTCTTCCTGGCCCTGCCGCACGGTGCCAGCGCCGCGCTCGCCGCCCAACTGCCCCCGGACGTCGTGGTGGTGGACTGCGGTGCCGACCACCGGCTGGCCGACCCGGGCGCCTGGACCGAGTTCTACGGCGGTGAGCATGCCGGCAACTGGCCGTACGGCCTGCCGGAACTGCTGCACGCCGACGGCTCCCGGCAGCGGGAGATCCTGGCCGGGGCGCGCCGGATCGCCGTCCCGGGCTGCTACCCGACCGCCGTGTCGCTGGCGCTGGCACCGGGCTTCGCCGCGGGCCTGCTGGAGCCGGACGTCGTCGTGGTGGCCGCCAGCGGGACCTCCGGCGCGGGCAAGGCCCTGAAGTCGAACATGCTGGCCAGCGAGGTGATGGGGTCGATGAGCCCCTACGGCGTCGGCGGCGTGCACCGGCACACCCCGGAGATGGAGCAGAACCTCGGCCTGGCCGCCGGTGAGCCGGTCCGGGTGAGCTTCACCCCGACCCTGGCCCCGATGGCCCGGGGCATCATCGCCACCTGCACCGCGCGGCTGCGGCCCGGACCGGACGGGACCCTGCCGTCCGCCGAACAGGTCCGCCACGCCTGGACCAGCGCCTACGCCGAGGAGCCCTTCGTCCACGTGCTGCCCTGGCCCGCCTGGCCGCGGACCGCGGACACCCTGGGTGCCAACACCGCTCTGCTGCAGGTCACCGTGGACGCCCGGACCGGCCGCGTGGTCGTGGTCGCGGCGATCGACAACCTCGCGAAGGGCACCGCGGGCGGGGCGATCCAGTCCGCGAACCTCGCCCTGGACCTTCCCGAGACCATGGGCCTGCCCACAGTGGGCCTGGCCCCGTGACACTGTCCGACACCCGCCGTGCGGGGGCCCCGCACGGCGTCTCCGGTCCGTCCACCGGCCCGCCGGCGGACAGGAACCCGGCCGGGGGGCGTCCCGTGACGTCCACCCGGATCTGTCTGCCGCGCGCATGGCCCCGCGCGGCAGTCTCACCCCGCACGTCCAGCCGATGAAGATCCTGGAGCACGACATGCGTCTGGTAGTCAACCCGCAGGCGGTGGCCGTCATCCGGCTGCCCGCCGGGACCCCACCTCCCGACTGGGCCGTCGGAGAACCCCTGGTGAACGTCACGCAGACCGCCACGGAGACCAGCGTGGTCTGCCCGACCTCCTGTCTGCCCGACGACCTGCCCGGACCGGTCGAGGGGCCGCTGGTCGCGGTGCACATCGACGAGGCGGTGGAGTTCAGCCAGATCGGGGTCCTGGTCTCGCTGCTCAAGCCGCTCGCAGACGCCGGGATCCCGATCCTCACGGTGTCCACCTTCGACACCGACTGGGTGCTGCTGCCGGCCCCGAAGGTGTCCGCGGCCGCCTCCGTCTGGCGAGGTGCCGGCTACGACGTCATCGACACCCGCGCCGTCCCGGAGGCCTCGTGAGCGAGCGCAGCGAGCGAACCATCAGGCACCGGGCGTCGCTCGCGGGGCCGACGAGCGTCAGTGAGGAGACTCTGTGAGCGTCACCGGACCGGCCGGTTTCCGCGCGGCCGGGGTCACCGCCGGGCTGAAGGCCAGCGGTCGGCCCGACCTCGCCCTCGTGGTCAATGACGGCCCCCGCTACGACGCCGCCGGGGTGTTCACCTCCAACCGGGTCAAGGCCGCGCCGGTGATCTGGTCCGCCCAGGCCGTCCGGGACGGACGGCTGGCCGCGGTGGTGCTCAACTCCGGCGGCGCCAACGCCTGCACCGGGCCCGAGGGCTTCGCCGACACGCACCGGACCGCCGAGCACGTGGCGGCGGGACTGTCCGCGACCGGCCTGGCCGGACCGGGCGACGACGGCGTGGGCCCCGGGGACGTCGCTGTCTGCTCCACCGGGCTGATCGGCGAGCGGCTGCCGATGGACAAGCTGCTGGCCGGGGTGGACGTCGCGGTCAAGGGACTGTCCATGGACGGGGGAGCCGCGGCCGCGACGGCGATCATGACCACCGACACGGTGCCCAAGCAGTCGCTGGCCGCGGGCGACGGATGGACCGTCGGGGGGATGGCCAAGGGGGCGGGCATGCTCGCCCCCGGCCTGGCCACCATGCTCGTCGTGCTGACCACCGATGCCGTGGCCGGCCCGGACGTCCTGGCCGCGGCGCTGCGCTCGGCCACCCGGACCACCTTCGACCGGGTGGACTCCGACGGCTGCATGTCCACCAACGACACCGTCCTGCTGCTGGCCAGCGGGGCGTCCGGGGTGCAAGCCGCACCGGACGCCCTGGCCGCGGCGGTCCACCAGGTCTGTGCGAGCCTGGCCCGCCAGCTCGTCGCGGACGCGGAGGGCGCCGGCCACGACATCGCCGTGGAGGTCGTCAACGCCGCCACGGAGGACGAGGCGGTCGAGGTGGCCCGGGCTGTCACCCGCAGCAACCTGTTCAAGGCCGCGGTGTTCGGCCGGGACCCGAACTGGGGCCGGGTGCTCGCCGCGGTGGGCACCACGCAGGCCGCCTTCGAGCCCGACCAGCTGGACGTGGCCATCAACGGCGTCCAGGTGTGCCGGGCCGGTGGGGTCGGGGCGGACCGCACCCTGGTCGACATGTCGGCCCGGGAGGTCCGCGTCGTCGTCGACCTGCACGCCGGCAGCGCCACCGCGACCGTCTGGACCAACGACCTCACCCACGACTACGTCCACGAGAACAGCGCCTACTCGACATGACCTCCACGTCCACCACCCCAGAGTCCGCCGGACCCGCCGAACCCGGACCCGCCGAACCCGGACCCGTCGGGCGCGGGCCGGCCGACCACCTCAGCGCCCACCAGAAGGCCCATGTGCTGATCGAGGCGCTGCCCTGGCTGCAGCGCTTCCACGGCGCCGTCGTCGTGGTGAAGTACGGCGGCAACGCGATGGTCCGCGAGGACCTCAAGCACGCCTTCGCGCAGGACATGGCGTTCCTGCGCTCGGCCGGGCTGAAGCCCGTCGTGGTGCACGGCGGCGGACCGCAGATCTCGGCGATGCTGCGCCGGCTCGGGATCCGCACCGAGTTCCGCGGCGGGCTGCGGGTCACCACGCCCGAGGCGATGGACGTCGTCCGGATGGTGCTCGTCGGCCAGGTCGGCCGGGAGCTCGTCGGGCTGATCAACCTCTACGGCGCCAAGGCGGTCGGACTGTCCGGGGAGGACGCCGGGCTGCTGCGGGCGCAGCGGCGCGGTGCCGTCGTCGACGGGGAGGAGGTCGACCTCGGCCTGGTCGGCGACGTCGTCGAGGTGGACCCGGCCGCCGTGCTGGACCTGATCGAGGCGGGCCGGGTGCCCGTGGTGTCCACCGTCGCCCCGGACGACGACGGCCAGGTGCTCAACGTCAACGCCGACACCGCGGCGGCCGCGCTGGCCGTGGCGCTGAAGGCACACAAGCTCGTCGTGCTCACCGACGTCGAGGGCCTGTACGCCGACTGGCCGGACCGGGGTTCCCTGCTCACCGAGGTGAGTGCGGACCGGCTGGAGGCGATGCTGCCGACCCTGGAGTCCGGGATGGTGCCGAAGATGGAGGCCTGTCTGCGCGCCGTCCAGGGCGGGGTCCCGCAGGCGACCGTCATCGACGGCCGGGTCGAGCACAGTGTGCTGCTGGAGGTCTTCACCCCCGAGGGCGCCGGGACGATGGTGCTGCCCGCTGCGGCCGTGACCGGCGACGCCGGCACCGATTCCCAGGGAGCCCGGTCATGAGCCCGGATCTGCAACTGGCCTCGGGCGGACTGTCCGGGACGGCCTGGACCCGGCGGTACGGCTCGGCCGTGATGAACACCTTCGGGACCCCGCAGCGGGTGCTGGTGCGCGGCGAGGGCTGCCACGTCTGGGACGCCGACGGCAACCGGTACCTTGACCTGCTGGCCGGGATCGCGGTGAACGCCCTCGGTCACGCCCACCCGCTGCTGGTCTCGGCGGTCACCGCCCAGCTGGCCACGCTCGGGCACGTGTCGAACTTCTTCGCCTCGGCACCGCAGGTGGCCCTGGCCGAACGGCTGCTGGAGCTGTCCGGCGCGCCGGAGGGGTCCCGGGTGTTCTTCACCAACTCCGGGACCGAGGCCAACGAGGCCGCGTTCAAGCTGGCCCGGCGGACCGGGCGGACCGGCATGGTGGCCGCCGAGGGTGCCTTCCACGGCCGTTCCATGGGCGCGCTCGCGCTCACCCACAAGCCGGCCTACCGGCAGCCCTTCGAGCCGTTGCCCGGCAGCGTGGTGCACGTCCCGTACGGCGACGCCGAGGCCCTGCGGGCGGCCGTGGACGTGTCCGTGGCCGCGGTGGTCCTGGAACCGGTGCAGGGCGAGGCCGGGGTCCGCCCGGCACCCGCCGGGTACCTGGCCGCCGCCCGGGAGATCACCCGGGGCACCGGCACCCTGCTCGTCCTGGACGAGGTGCAGACCGGCGTCGGCCGCACCGGTGCCTGGCTGGCCTTCCACCACGACCACCTCGGCGGCGGGATCGTGCCGGACGCGGTCACCCTCGCCAAGGGGCTCGGCGGCGGCATCCCGATCGGTGCGCTGATCGCCTTCGGCGCCGGTCCCGCCGCGCTGCTCGGCCCCGGCCAGCACGGCACCACCTTCGGCGGCAACCCGGTCGCCTCGGCCGCCGCGCTGGCCACCCTGCACGTCATCGAGCGGGACGGCCTGCTGGAGCAGGCGGGCGAGGTGGGCCGCCGGCTGTGCGAGGGGGTGGCCGCCCTGGGACATCCGGGGATCACGGGCGTGCGCGGGGAGGGTCTACTGCTGGCGGTCGAGCTGGCCGAGCCGGTCGCCGCGGACACCGCGTCCGTGCTGCTGGGCGCCGGGTTCATCGTCAACCCGGTCACCCCGTCCGCCCTGCGGCTGGCGCCGCCGCTGATCCTCACCGCCGAGCAGGCGGACACCTTCGTCGAGGCGCTGCCCGCCGCCCTCGACACCGCACGCGCCGCACATCGCAGCCAGGAGGTCCCGGCATGACGACGTCCACCCCGGCTCCCACGCCGGACGGTACCTCCCGCCCGGCGTCCGCGCCTCACGGCACGGGGGGGTCGCTGCCAACCGTCCCGGCGCCGGGCGTCCGGCACTTCCTGCGCGACGACGACCTGTCCCCGGCCGAGTTGCTGGAGGTCCTCGACCTGGCCGACCGGCTCAAGGCGGACCGGGCCGCCGGCCGGCTGGACCGCCGCCCGCTGGAGGGCCCGAGGGCGGTCGCGGTGCTGTTCGACAAGCATTCCACCCGGACCCGGGTCTCCTTCAGCATCGGGATCGCCGAGCTCGGCGGGTACCCGCTGGTGATCGACGCCCAGGGCAGCCAGATGGGCCGCGGGGAGCCGATCGAGGACACCACGCGGGTGCTGGACCGGCAGTGCGCGGCGATCGTCTGGCGGACCGCCGGCCAGGCGCGGATCGAGAAGATGGCCGCGACCAGCCGGGTGCCCGTGGTCAACGCGCTGACCGACGAGTTCCACCCCTGCCAGATCCTCGCCGACCTGCAGACCGTCCGGGAGCGGTTCGGGGGCCTGGCCGGGCTCACCTTCACCTACCTCGGCGACGGCGCGAACAACATGGCGCACTCCTACCTGCTGGGCGGAGCCAACGCCGGGATGCACGTGCGGATCGCCACCCCCGAGGGCTACCTGCCGGATCCCGCGGTGGTCGCCGACGCGACCAAGCTGGCCGAGATCACCGGCGGCTCGGTGACCGTCACCCATGACCCGGTCGCCGCAGCCACCGGTGCGGACGTCCTCGCCACCGACACCTGGGTGTCGATGGGCCAGGAGGGCGAGGCCGCCGACCGGGTGTCGGTGTTCGTGCCGTTCAGCCTCGACGAGGACTGCCTGGCCCGGGCCAGCGCCGGGGCGATCGTGCTGCACTGCCTGCCCGCCTACCGCGGCAAGGAGATCGCCGCGTCCGTGATCGACGGCCCGGCCTCGGCGGTGTGGGACGAGGCGGAGAACCGGCTGCACGCCCAGAAGGCCCTGCTCACCTGGTTGCTGGAGCGCCGGTGAACGAGCCGGCCGCCCGGTTGACGGGGGCGGCCAGGTCGACCGGGACCAAGACCGCCCGGCACCGCAAGATCGTCGAGATCCTGCGCCGGACGCCGGTCCGGGCCCAGGTCGAGCTGGCCGAACTGCTGGCCGGGGACGGGCTGGTGGTCACCCAGGCGACGCTGTCGCGGGACCTGGTCGAGCTCGGCGCGGTCAAGGTCCGGCACACCGACGGCGGGCTGGTGTACGCGGTTCCGGGGGAGGGCGGCGACCGCTCGCCCTGGGGCGGGGTGGACCAGGAGCTGCTGGACTCCCGGCTGGCCCGGCTCTGCGAGGAGGTCCTGGTCACCGCGGAGGCCTCGGCCAACCTGGTCGTGCTGCGGACCCCGCCCGGGGCCGCCCAGTTCCTCGCCTCGGCGATCGACCAGTCGGTGCTCCCGTCGGTGCTGGGCAGCATCGCGGGGGACGACACCGTACTCGTCGTCACCCGCGACCCGGCCGGCGGCGAGGCCGTCGCATCCCGTTTCCTCGCCCTGGCGGCCGGCACCCCCGGCGGCTGACGCTGCGCTTTCACCCCGAACCCCGTCTCCACCCCGAACCCCCGTCGTCGAACCCGAACCCCCGTCGCCGAAGAGGTCCACGTGAACACCACCATTGCCGAAGCCGCCGCCGGCCAGGGGCCCGACGGGGCACCGTTGAAGCTGTGGGGCGGGCGGTTCGCCGGCGGTCCCGCCCAGGCCCTGGAGCGGCTGTCCGCCTCGGTCCACTTCGACTGGGTGCTGGCCCCCTACGACCTGGCCGGCTCCCGGGCCCATGCCCGCGCCCTGGCCACGGCGGGACTGCTCACCGCGGAGGAACTGTCCGGGATGCTGGCCGGCCTGGACGCCCTGGAGGCCGACGTGGCCTCAGGCGCCTTCGTGGGGACCCCGGCGGACGAGGACGTGCACACCGCCCTGGAGCGCGGCCTGATCGAGCGGGTCGGACCCCAGCTCGGCGGGAAGCTGCGCGCCGGCCGGTCCCGCAACGACCAGGTGGCCACCCTGTACCGGATGTACCTGCGCGACCGCGCCCGGGAGATCGCCGGTGGCCTGCTGGAGCTCGGGTCGGCCCTGCTCGCCCAGGCCCAGGCACATCCGCAGGCCCCGATGCCGGGCCGGACCCACTTCCAGCACGCCCAGCCGGTGCTGCTGGCCCACCACCTGCAGGCCCATGTGCACGCCCTGTTCCGCGACGTCGAGCGTCTGGTGGACTGGGACCGCCGGGCGGACGAGTCCCCCTACGGCAGCGGAGCCCTGGCCGGGTCCACCCTCGGCCTGGACCCGGTCGCGGTGGCCCGGGAGCTCGGGTTCAGCGGGTCCAGCGACAACTCCATGGACGGCACCGCCAGCCGGGACGTGGTCGCCGAGCTGGCGTTCGTGCTGGCGATGGCGGCAGTCGACGTGTCCCGGATCGCCGAGGAGATCGTGATCTGGACCACCGCGGAGTTCGGGTTCGCCGTGCTCGACGACGCCTACGCCACCGGGTCGTCGATCATGCCGCAGAAGAAGAACCCGGACGTCGCGGAGCTCGCCCGGGGCAAGGCCGGGCGGCTGATCGGCAACCTGGCCGGACTGCTGGCCACTCTCAAGGCGCTGCCCCTGGCCTACAACCGGGACCTGCAGGAGGACAAGGAACCCGTCATCGACTCGGTGAACCAGTTGCTGCTGGTGCTGCCGGCGTTCAGCGGGATGGTCGCCACCCTGCGGTTCGACACCGCCCGGCTGGCGGCGCTGGCACCGGCCGGCTTCTCCCTGGCGACGGACATCGCTGAGTGGCTGGTCCGGCAGGGGATCCCGTTCCGGGTCGCCCACGAGGTGGCCGGCGCCTGCGTGCGGGTCTGCGAGCAGCGCGGGATCGGCCTGGAGGACCTGTCCGAGAACGACCTGGCGGCGATCAGCCCGCACCTGACTCCCGACGTGCGCCGGGTGCTCGACGTGGCCGGTTCGCTGGCCTCCAGGGACGGTCGTGGCGGGACGGCCCCGGTCCGGGTCGCGCAGCAGCGGGAACGCCTGCAGGCACGGCTCACGGCGCTCGGCGGCTGGGCGGTGGCGACGGTGACCCCGGTCGCCCGTCGTGCCGCGACCGCGGCTCCCTGACCCGTCGCTGCGGGTTCGGGCGGTCCGACCGTCAGGCCGCTGAGGTTCCGATCGTCCCGACCGTCAGGCCGGGACGATCCGGCGCGTCGTCTGCTCGCGCGGCCGGCGGCCACCTCCGCGGCGCAGGTCGCCATCGGGACGTTTCTCCTAGGAGCGCAGCGCGTTCCGGGCCGGAGGATGTGTGGCTTCACGTCGCCGGACAGGGGGCGCCCGGTCGGCGCCGGATACGCCCCGCTCGCCGCAGGACCGGGTCCTGTGACCTTGTCTGACATGCGACGTTACCTCTGTCACGCCCTGTGGTCCTTTACCTGACGAAGATTGCGGGACAAACTTCGTCTGCCGCGGCGGCGCGCTGTGCCGTCGCGTGACGTGATCTTCTTGTGACAGGAATGACGGCCAGCGGGTCCAGGGTCTCGCAGGCGTATCCACCCGGCATTCCCCCAGGCCCGAGGCCGGGGCCGTGCCGGGCGCGCGTAGTGTCGTTCCCGTCCCAAGGACGGCGACGTCGGCGACGATTCTGGGCACGCCGCCCACCGGGGCGGTGCCCGCTGGACCGAGAGGTGGGAGATGGCCACACAGGCCGGACCTGGAACGGGGAAGCCAACCGGGGTCGATGCCCCAGGCCGGGCGAAGATCGCCGCCCGGACGTTGCGCACGGACAACTGGCGGGCCTCGCCGAACTACACCGCTCTCATCCTGGGCTTCTTCATCCTCTACACCGTCGTCCGGCTCTTCATGAACACGGGCTACTACGTGGCCCAGTTCCACTACCTCACGCCGGTGTACTCGCCGTGCATCAGCGCCTCCTGCGTGGACGGCGCCGCAGACTTCGGGACCTGGCTGCCGGCGATGCCGGCCGCCGTCCCGCTGGCGATCCTCATCATCCCGATCCTGGCCGGGTTCCGCACCACCTGCTACTACTACCGGAAGGCCGGCTACCGCAGCCTGTGGATGTCCCCGCGGGCCTGCGCCGTGCCCGAGCCGCACGGCCGGTACACCGGTGAGACGCGGTTCCCGCTCATCGTCATGAACTACCACCGCTACTTCTTCTGGCTGGCCGCGATCCTGCTGCTGGTCAACACGTTCGACGCGGTGAAGGCGGCGATCCACCACCTCGGCCTGGGCACGCTGATCATGGTCGTCAACGTGGTGATGCTCTGGCTGTACTCGGTGTCGTGCCACGCCTGCCGGCACGCGGTGGGGGGCCGGATCAACAACTTCTCCAAGCACCCGTTGCGCTACAAGATGTGGACCGTCGTCTCGAAGCTCAACCCGTTGCACGGGAACTTCGCCATGGCCTCGCTGACCACGGTGATCCTCACCGACGCCTACATCATGACGCTGTCCCTGCTGGCCGACGGCGGCAAGAACGTGCTGCCGGGCTGGCTGTGAGCCCGGCCGGTTCGGCCACCCCTACCTCCATCTGACGCATCGGCGTGAGGACACATTCGGCGATGACCAACCTTGAACGGTTTTCCTACGACGTCGTGGTGATCGGTGCCGGCGGCGCCGGCCTGCGCGCAGCCATCGAAGCCCGCGAGCAGGGCATGCGCACCGCGATCATCAGCAAGTCGCTGTTCGGCAAGGCCCACACGGTGATGGCCGAGGGCGGTGCCGCGGCCTCCATGGGCAACGTGAACCCGAAGGACAACTGGCAGGTCCACTTCAAGGACACCATGCGCGGGGGCAAGTTCCTCAACAACCCGCGGATGGCCGAACTGCACGCCAAGGAGTCCCCGGACCGGGTCTGGGAGCTGGAGACCTACGGCGCCCTGTTCGACCGCACCCCGGACGGCAAGATCAGCCAGCGCAACTTCGGCGGCCACGAGTACCCGCGCCTGGCGCACGTCGGCGACCGGACCGGCCTGGAGCTGATCCGCACCCTGCAGCAGAAGATCGTCTCCCTGCAGCAGGCCGACGCCCGCGAGCACGGTGACCACGAGGCCTACCTGCGGGTGTTCGCGGAGCTGGCGATCACCGACCTGTTGCTGGACGGGCAGGCGGTCTCCGGCGCGCTCGGCTACTGGCGGCGGACCGGCGAGTTCGTGCTCTTCGAGGCTCCGGCCGTGGTGCTGGCGACCGGCGGGATCGGCAAGTCCTACAAGGTGACCAGCAACAGCTGGGAGTACACCGGTGACGGCCACGCCCTGGCGCTGCGCGCCGGCGGCACGCTGATCAACATGGAGTGCATCCAGTTCCACCCGACCGGCATGGTCTGGCCGCCGTCGGTCAAGGGCATCCTGGTCACCGAGTCGGTCCGTGGCGACGGTGGCGTCCTCCGCAACTCGGAGGGCAAGCGGTTCATGTTCGACTACGTCCCCGAGGTGTTCAAGAAGCAGTACGCGAACACCGAGGAGGAGGCGGACCGCTGGTACACCGACCAGGTCAACAACAAGCGGCCCCCGGAGCTGCTCCCGCGTGACGAGGTCGCCCGGGCGATCAACTCCGAGGTCAAGGCCGGCCGCGGTTCACCGCACGGCGGCGTCTTCCTCGACGTCTCCACCCGGCTGCCCGCCGACGTGATCATCAAGAAGCTCCCGAGCATGCACCACCAGTTCAAGGAGCTCGCGGACGTCGACATCACCAAGGAGCCGATGGAGGTCGGCCCCACCTGCCACTACGTCATGGGTGGCGTCGAGGTGGACGCGGACACCGCGGCCGCCCGGGTTCCCGGCCTGTTCTCGGCGGGCGAGGCCTCCGGCGGCATGCACGGCTCCAACCGGCTGGGCGGCAACTCCCTGTCCGACCTGCTGGTGTTCGGCCGCCGCGCGGGCCTGGGGGCGGCGGACTACATCCGCGGCCTGGACAAGCGCCCGGCCGTGGCCCAGCCCGACGTCGACGCGGCGCTGCAGTACGCGCTGGCACCGTTCGAGCGCTCCGGCCCGGACACGGAGAACCCGTACGCGGTGCATGCCGAGCTGCAGCAGACCATGAACGACCTGGTCGGGATCATCCGCCGGGAGGCGGAGCTGCAGGAGGCCCTGGAGCGCCTCGACGTGTTCGAGGAGCGGGTGAAGAAGGTCGCCGTCAGCGGCGGCCGGGAGTTCAACCCGGGCTGGCACCTGGCGCTGGACCTGCGCAACATGGTCCTGGTCTCGCGGGCGATCGCGATGGCCGCCCTGGAGCGCACCGAGAGCCGCGGCGGCCACACCCGGGAGGACTTCCCGAAGATGGACCCGGAGTGGCGCCGGATCAACCTCGTGCTGGAGCTCGACCCCAGCGGCCGGGTCGCCCTGTCCCGCAAGCCCGTTCCCACCATCCGTCCCGACCTGCTCGCCCTGTTCGACCGGGAGGAGCTCGGCAAGTACCTGACGGCCGAGGAATTGCCGGCCGCGGGCGGCGAGGAGGCAGCCAAGTGAGTTACATGGCCAAGTTCCGGGTCTGGCGCGGTGACGACAAGGACGGGTCGCTGCAGGACTACACCGTGGAGGTCAACGAGGGCGAGGTCGTCCTCGACATCATCCACCGGCTGCAGGCGACGCAGGCCCCCGAGCTGGCGGTGCGGTGGAACTGCAAGGCCGGCAAGTGCGGTTCCTGCAGCGCGGAGATCAACGGCCGCCCGCGCCTGATGTGCATGACGCGGATGAGCACCTTCAGCCAGACCGAGACGATCACCGTGACCCCGCTGCGGACCTTCCCGGTGATCCGCGACCTGGTCACGGACGTCTCGTTCAACTTCGAGAAGATGCGCGCCGTGCCGGCGTTCGCGCCGCCGAAGGACCTGCAGCCGGGCGAGTACCGGATGGCCCAGGTGGACGTCGAGCGCTCGCAGGAGTTCCGCAAGTGCATCGAGTGCTTCCTGTGCCAGAACGTCTGCCACGCCATCCGTGACCACGAGGAGAATAAGAAGGCCTTCGCGGGCCCGCGTTTCCTCATGCGGATCGCCGAACTGGACATGCACCCGCTGGACGCGCACGGCAAGCGTTCGGTGGAGGCCCAGGACGAGTACGGCCTCGGCTACTGCAACATCACCAAGTGCTGCACCGAGGTCTGCCCGGAGCACATCAAGATCACCGACAACGCGCTGATCCCGCTCAAGGAGCGCGCGATGAGCCGCAAGTACGACCCGCTGGTCTGGCTGGGCAGCAAGATCGCCCGCCGGTCCTGACGGACGGCGCTTGCGGTATCCGGCCGCACCTGACTGGCGCGACGTCCTCGGTCACC
>DASTGO010000570.1:0-2278 GCA_035719045.1 Kineosporiaceae bacterium
CAGCGAAGGATCGAGCGCGACCTGCCCGGCACGGCGGGCCAGGGCGGTCAGCAGGTCCTGACGCACCTGCTCCCCCGGACGGTCCCCGGTCAGCAGCGACGACAACGCCGTCATCGCCTCGGTCCGGCGGAACACCGGATACGACGGCAGGGTCCGCTCGCCGGCAGCCGCCGACTCACCCGGGCGACCCCAGTGCCGGTCGAGCAGGTCGACCAGCTGCCGGCGGGCCGAGCCGTCCGCGACCTCCGCGGCCTCCCGGCCTGCCCGGCTCGGGCGACCCGCCCCGTCCGCGACCGCCTGCCGCTTCGCGGTCCGGGCCGACTCCTCACCCGCCGTGCCCGGGCCGTCCAGCCCGGCCCGCCCGGCGGACCGCTTCCCGGTCCCGGCCGGTTCCCCGGCCTGCCGGTCCCGGCCGCCGAACCCGTCCTCGGCCGCACGCTGCAGCAGGACGTTCATGGCCGTACGGGTGATGCCCAGCGTCCACGTCACCGCACCCGTCGCCGACCCAGGGGTGACGGTCCCGGCCTGCACCGCCCGCAAGGTGTCGGTGATCAGGCTCCACACCCGCTCAGAGCCCGGACCCGTGAACGCGGCCCGCGAACGGGAGGCGCTCGCCACGGTCCCCCGCGGGAACGACGGCGACGACAGGTTCGCCAACCCGCTCGCATACGTGCGCGACAGCACCTCGACCAGCGGACCGACCTCGACCGGCCCGGCCTGGCCATCCACCTGCCGCCCGTCAGTGGCCAGCCAGCGGATCAGGTCATGCAGCACCAGCTCCACCCCGGCGTCCAGCAGACGCACCGGGGCATTGACCGGCACCAGTGCCCTGGCGCGCCCACCGGTCCCCACCGCGACCGGGTTCGACTGCAACTGCACCGCCCAGGCCTCCCGGCCCGGTCCCGAACTCAGGAACTCCCGCCCCCGCAGCCCGACCCGCAGCGTCAGGGCAGCCAGCGGCGCCCGGCCGGACGCGACGTCCTGCAGCACCCGCGCGGTCTCACCGGGAACACCCGGGTGTTGCCCGTACCACGCGGCCAGGCCCGCCAGCACATCCTCGGACAGGCCCCTGGGACCCCACGCCGAGTCGAACCGGTCCGTCGCCCCGACCGGCCACGGCACCCGTACCGGCCCCTGCTCCTCAGCCGCACCCCGCTGACCGGCCACCGCCCGCTGACCGGCCGCCGCCCGCGCCTCACGCCGCCGCTGGGCCTCAACATCCCCGTTGAGCAGGGCATCGACGTAGTCGTTCAACGCGTCCTGGGTGTACTGCGGGCCCGCCGTCCCCAGACGCCGCTGGGTCACCCGGTCGGCCAGCTCCGCCCACGCCCCGTCGAACTCCGGGGCCACCACGACCCGCTGCACGCCACGCGGCTGGGCACCCGACCGTCCCGACCCCGCAGGCGTCAACGCGATGGCCGCCGCCTCACGCAGCGACTGCACGAACTGCGCCGGCTCGGCGCGCTCCGCCTCAGTCAGCCCCTGCGTGGCCGCCCGGTTCGACCCCAGATGGTCCGCCCACCCGACGACCGCCTCCAGAGACGCCCGCAACCCCCACTTGATCTTCTCCCGTTCGGTCAGCGCGGTGGCGTCGTCGTTGTAGGCCTCCACACCCCACTCCGGCAGCCGCGCCCCCAGCTCCCGCCGCGCCTGCCACTCCAGCGCCCGCCGCGCGACCTCCCCGGCGACCGGCCCGGACAGCTGGTCCACCAGGAACCGGCTCACCTCACCGGTGACCGCCAGGTGCGGGTGCTCCAGCAGCGAGGTCTCCGTGACCCCACGCACGGCCGCGATGACCTCGGCCATCTGGGGCACCAGGTCGAACTCCCGCCCGCGCAGCCCCTGCTCGGCCAGCCGCTCCGTCCACGACGCCGGCGGCGTCCACGCCAACCCCCCGCCCCGAGCGGCGGCCGCACCCTGCCCGCCCTGCACAGCAGCCGGAGCCGCCGCAAGCGCACCCTCGATCCGGGCGACCGCCGCGAGGAACTGGTCACGCCGCACCGCCAGCTCACCCGGCTCGACCTGCGACCCCGACCGCCCGTCCTGCCCGGCCGCCCGGCCCGAAGCCCCGGCCTGGCCCGAGGTCCCGGTCCCGCTCGTGGAGGCCCCCGGGGAGGAGGCGGCACCGGTCGCCGGCCGGCGGAACCACTCGTAGCCCGGCACCCACCGCGCCACCGCCGCCTGGAACTGCCGCGACACCCCCGCCAGGGTCTCCTCGACCGCCGCCGCCCGCACCGCAGGACTCTGCCCCGCCGGCCCGTCCAGCCGCTGCGCCAGC
>DASTGO010000571.1:0-2980 GCA_035719045.1 Kineosporiaceae bacterium
CCGGTGGGCGGTGCCCCTGCCCGTCAGGCCGGACCGGGGTGCCCGCTCGGCGGCCCGTGCCGCGGTGGTCGCCGGGCCGGTCCTGGCCCTGGTCCTGGTCACGGTGGTCGGGGTGTGGCTGCTGGGCGGGCCGGCCGGGACCCCGACACCCGGGACCCCGACACCCGTGCCCGCGGCCTCGGGCAGGTCCTCCGCCGCACCAGAGCTGTGCTCGGCCGCGCAACCGGGAGCCGAGGACGTCGTACAGGCCGTCTGTGCCCTCGCCCGTGGTCGGGCGGAGGCGTTCCGGACCGCGTCGACCACGGCGCTGGCGGAGGTCGACGAGCCGGGTTCCGCGGCGATGGCGGCGGACGCTGCCCTGGTCAGCCGGCTGAGCGGGCAGCAGTTGCGGCTGGACGGAGTCGGTTTCGCCGTCACCGACGTCCGGGTGCTGGCCAGGACGGGCGACACCGTGACCGTCACCGCCTCCGTGGCCACTTCGGCCCATCGACAGATCCGCAGCGACGGCTCGGTCGCGACGCAGGTCCCGGCGGCTCCACCGCGGGGGGTCCGGCTCGTCCTGGTCGCGTCCGCGGGTGGCAGCGGGAGCGGGGGCGGCGACGGGACAGGGGCCGGAGGGCCGGGTGCGACGGGACCGGCTGCCGGGCGGTCGGTGGCGGTGGGATCGAGTGCCGGGAGAGGCTGGTTGGTCCGATCGGCAGAGCCGGTGTGACGGGTCTGCCGGTCCGGGGGGCGTGTGACGGGAGCCGCCGGTTCACAGGGGTGTTGCGCAGTTTCCAAGGGTGTTGCGCAGTCGCCGGTCCGGGGGGCGTGTGACGGGAACCGGGGCCGGGGGTTCGTGGCACGGGAGCCGGAACGCACCGTTCGACGGCGGCGGCCCGGCTCCCGGTCAGACCGCGGCGGCGGCCCAGCGGGCGGCGTCCGCGAGGGTCGGCTGGGCGAATCGGTATCCCGCGCCGAGCAGCCGCCGGGGGAGGGCCCGTTGGCTGGCGAGCACGTCCCCGGCGAACTCCCCGAGTGCCAGCCGCAGCGCCGGGGCCGGCGCCGGCAGCAGCGTGGGACGGTGCAGCGCCTGGCCGAGGGCGGCGGTGACCTCGCGGTTGCGCGCGGGTTCGGGTGCACACAGGTTCACCGGCCCGGCCAGGCCGCCGTCGAGCAGGAAGATCAGGGCGGCGACCTCGTCGTCGAGGGTGATCCACGGCCACCACTGGCGACCGTTGCCGAGCGGACCCGCCAGTCCGAGCCTCAGCAGCGGGAGCATCCGCCCGAGCGCGCCGCCCCCGGCCGCCAGCACCAGCCCGGTGCGGGCCTGCACGACCCGGATCCCCGCCTCTGCGGCCGGACCGGTCTCGGCCTCCCAGTCCCGGACCACCTCGGCCAGGAAGCCCTCCCCGCCGGGCGAGTCCTCGGTCAACTCCTCCTCGCCCCGGGACCCGTAGAACCCGACGGCGGACCCCGACACCAGCACCCGGGGCAGCGGGGCCAGCCGGCACAGCGCACCGACCAGGGTCCGGGTGCCCTCGATACGGGAGTCCCGGATCGTCCGCTTGTACCCGGCCGTCCAGCGGTGGTCGCCGACCCCGGCGCCCGCCAGGTGGACCGTGGCGTCCACGGTGCCCAGCCCCGCCAGGTCGACCTCCCCGGCCGCCGGATCCCAGGACACTTCGTCGTCGGCCCGGGCCCGCCTGCGGACCAGCCGGACCACGTCATGACCCGCGGCACGCAGCCGGGGGACCAGTGCCGTGCCGATCAGGCCACTCGCTCCCGTCACCGCAACTCTCATCCCGACATCGTCCCGGCGCCACCGGCGGGTCCGCACCCGGACGCGCAGGCCCGGTGACCCACCGAAACGGCGCCGGACGCACCACGCCCCGGCAGCGACGGCGGACCGGAGCGGTCCGGGCCTGCGCGGCCGGGGCGTACGTGCGGAACAGACTTACAGCCCCAGGTCGGCCTCGAAGGCGCCTTCCTCGAGCCAGTCCTTGACCGCGACCAGGAACCGGGCGGCGTCCGCGCCGTCCACGAGCCGGTGGTCGTAGGACAGTGCCAGGTACACCATCGAGCGGATCGAGATCGTCTCCCCGCCGTCGGCGTCGGCGACCACGACCGGGCGCTTGACCACCGCGCCGGTACCGAGGATGCCGACCTGCGGCTGGTTGATGATCGGGGTGTCGAACAGTGCCCCCCGGCTGCCGGTGTTCGTCAGCGTGAAGGTGCCGCCGCCGAGCTCGTCCGGGGTGACCTTGTTGTTGCGGGTGCGCTCGGCGAGGTCCGCGATGCTACGGGAGAGCCCGGCGATGTTGAGGCTGCCCGCTCCGTGGATCACCGGGACCAGCAGGCCGCGGTCGGTGTCGACGGCGATCCCGAGGTTCTCCTCGCCGTGGTAGACGACCTCGTCGCCGTCGATGCTCGCGTTGACCACCGGGTACTGCTTGAGCGCCTCGACCGCCGCCAGCGCGAAGAACGGCAGGAACGACAGCTTGACGCCTTCACGGGCCTCGAAGTCCGCCTTGGCGCGGGCCCGCAGCCGGGCGATCCGCGTCACGTCGACCTCGACCACGGTCGTCAGCTGCGCGCTGACCTGCAGCGACTCGACCATCCGCTGGGCGATGACCTTGCGCAGCCGGGTCATCTTCTGCCGGGTGCCGCGCAGTGCGGACACCGGAGCCTGCTGCCGGGCCGGGGCCGCGGCGGGCGCAGCGGTCTGGGTGGCCTTCGCCTGCGCGGCACGGGCCTTGGCCTCGGCGGCCTCCAGCACGTCCTGCTTGCGGATCCGCCCGCCGACGCCGGTGCCGCGGACCGCGCCGAGGTCGATCCCGTGCTCGGCGGCCATCCGCCGGACCAGCGGGGTGACGTACACCGAGGCGTTCCCGGTCAGCGACGGGCTCACCGCCGCGGGTGCGGGGGCTGCCAGCACGGCGACCGGAGCGGGCGCGGCTGCAGCGGCCGGAGCCGGCGCCGGAACGGGGGCCGGGGCCGG
>DASTGO010000572.1:0-4052 GCA_035719045.1 Kineosporiaceae bacterium
TCGCACCGGTCCGGATGGTGTTGTGATCAGACCGGCGGGGGGCGGGGTGGTTGGCCGCCGGACCCCGCGTTACCGTCGTCCCTCGTGGCCGACGAGCACCCACCCGCCCCCGCCTCCGGCGACCCGGAGCCCCGCGACCCCGCCACGGCAGACGCCGCTCAGGCGGACCGCGTGCCGGGCGAGGCCGAACCGGGGGACCGCGTGCCGGGCGAGGCCGAATCGGGGGACCGCGTGCCGGGCGACGCCGCACAGGCGGACCCCGCGCCGGGGGAGGCCGGGGCAGTTGACGCCGGAGCGGGCGGGGCGGACGGGAAGGGCGGGCCGGCCGCGACCCGGGTGCTGCTGCGCCGGGCACCCCGGTACCGCGCGTTCGTCCTGACCGGCGCACTGGTCGGCCTGCTGGCCGCCCTGGTGATCTCCTACGGCGGACTGTTCCCGCTGGCCGCCGGCGCCTCCTCCGACACCGTCTTCACCTACTTCGGGCTGGCCTTCGCCCTGGTCGGTGGGCTGCTCGGGGCCGGGGCGGCGATCCTGGCCGAACGCCGTCGCTGACCGACCGCCCGGCGGACGTTCCCCCCTTGCGCACAGGCCGGGGCGATCGCTGTGCGAGACTGCACGCGTGGCTGGCGGCGACGGACGGCTCTCCCACGACCTCATCCCCGGCGAGAAGGGCCCCCAGGACGCCTGTGGCGTCTTCGGGGTCTGGGCCCCGGGTGAAGAGGTCGCCAAACTCACCTACTTCGGGCTCTACGCTCTGCAGCACCGGGGGCAGGAGTCGGCCGGGATCGCCGTCAGCGACGGCAGCCGGATCCTGGTCAACAAGGACATGGGCCTGGTCGCCCAGGTGTTCGACGAACGGGCCCTGGAGTCACTGACCGGCCATATCGCCGTCGGGCACTGCCGGTACTCCACCACCGGCGGTTCCACCTGGGAGAATGCCCAGCCGACCCTCGGCGGGACGGCGTCGGGAACGGTCGCCCTGGGGCACAACGGGAACCTGACCAACTCCGTGGAGCTGCGCGACCTGGTGGCCCGACGGTACGGCGAGAACGCCCGCGGTGAGCTGGCCCGCGGGAACACCACGGACACCGCACTGATCACCGCCCTGCTGGCCGGCGACTCCGACCACACCCTCGAGGCCACCGCGCTGGAGGTGCTGCCCCACCTGCGCGGCGCCTTCTGCCTGGTGTTCATGGACGAGGACACCCTGTACGCCGCCCGGGACCCGCACGGGATCCGCCCGCTGGTCCTCGGCCGGCTCGACCGCGGCTGGGTGGTGGCCAGCGAGACCGCGGCCCTGGACATCGTCGGCGCCAGCTTCGTCCGCGAGATCGAGCCCGGTGAGCTGCTCGTCATCGACGCCGAGGGCCCGCGCAGCCGCAGGTTCGCCCCGGCCACCCCGACCGGCTGCATCTTCGAGTACGTCTACCTCGCCCGCCCGGACACCACGATCGCCGGCCGCGTGGTGCACGAGGCCCGGGTGGACATGGGGCGCCGGCTGGCCCGCGAGCACCCTGTCGAGGCGGACCTGGTGATCCCGGTCCCGGAGTCGGGCACCCCGGCCGCGGTCGGCTACGCCCAGGAGTCCGGGATCCCCTACGGGCAGGGACTGGTCAAGAACGCCTATGTCGGGCGGACCTTCATCCAGCCCAGCCAGACCATCCGCCAGCTCGGGATCCGGCTGAAGCTGAACCCGCTGCGAGAGGTGATCCGGGGCCGGCGGCTGGTCGTCGTGGACGACTCGATCGTGCGCGGGAACACCCAGCGGGCCCTGGTCCGGATGCTGCGCGAGGCCGGAGCGGCCGAGGTCCATGTGCGGATCTCCAGCGCACCGGTGCAGTGGCCGTGCTTCTACGGCATCGACTTCGCCACCCGGGCCGAGCTGATCGCGACCGGGCTGGGCGTCGACGAGGTCCGGGCCAGCATCGGGGCGGACTCCCTCGGCTACATCTCCCTGGCCGGGATGGTCGCCGCCACCCAACAGCCTGCCGAGCGGCTGTGCTCCGCCTGCTTCACCGGCACCTACCCGATCACGTTGCCGGACGCCGCCCAGCTCGGGAAGCACTCCCTGGAGCAGCAGGCCCTGTTCGAGACCGTCGGCCACAGGTCCCGGGACGCCGAGGGCGTGACGACCGGCCTGTCCGGCGGTGCCCACGACGCCCTCCTGCGTCCCTGATCGCCCGGACCGGCCGGTCCGGTGAGGCGGCGTCCGGACCTGCCGGCGCCGGTCGCTAGGCTGGCCGGGTGCCTGCTGGACAGCCGCCTGCCGTGACCTATGCCGCCGCCGGAGTCGACGTCGAGGCCGGTGATCGCGCCGTCGAGCTGATGAAGGCCGCGGTCGCCCGGACCCACGGTCCCCAGGTCCTGGGCGGGATCGGCGGTTTCGCCGGCCTGTTCGACGTCTCCGCGATCAAGGGCTACCGGCGGCCGCTGCTGGCCAGCTCGACCGACGGGGTCGGGACCAAGGTGGCGATCGCCCAGGCCCTCGACATCCACGACACCATCGGCTTCGACCTGGTCGGCATGGTCGTCGACGATCTCGTGGTGTGCGGGGCCCGGCCGCTGTTCATGACCGACTACATCGCCTGCGGGAAGGTCGTCCCGGAGCGGATCGCAGCGATCGTCCGCGGGATCGCGGCGGCCTGCGAGCAGGCGGGCTGCGCCCTGGTCGGCGGCGAGACCGCCGAGCACCCCGGGCTGATCCCCGCCGACGAGTACGACGTCGCCGGTGCCGCGACCGGGGTGGTGGAGGCCGACGAGCTGCTCGGCCCGGGCCGGGTCCGCCCGGGGGACGTCGTGGTGGGGCTGGCTTCCTCCGGCCTGCACTCCAACGGGTTCTCCCTGGTGCGCCGGGTGCTCCAGCTGGGCGGCTGGGCGCTGGACCGCCACGTCGCGGAGCTGGGCCGGACCATCGGCGAGGAGATCCTCACCCCGACCCGGGTCTATGCCGCCGACATCCTCGACCTCGCCGCGGCTCTGGGCCCGGACCTGCACGCGGTCTCGCATGTCACCGGCGGCGGCCTGGCGGCGAACCTGGCCCGGGTGCTGCCCAAGCCGGTCACCGCGGTGCTCGACCGGTCGACCTGGCGCCCGGCCCCGATCTTCGACATCGTCGCCGGGCTCGGCGGGGTGCCCCAGGCCGACCTGGAGCGGACCCTGAACCTGGGTGTCGGGATGGTCTGCGTGGTCGAGGCCGACCGGGCGGAGGACGCCATCGCCCGGCTGCGCGAGCGCGACCTGCCCGCCTGGGTGCTCGGCGACGTGCTGGCGACGGAGGCGGTCGAGCGGGAGACGACGGGTGAGGCCGTGGTCCGGGGCGCGAAGGGCGTGGACGGCGGGGGCGTGCTGCTCGTCGGCGACCACCCGCGCTGATCCCTCGCGGCCCGCAGGCCGTGCCGGGCCGCGTACCTCTGCAGGTCCGCGCACCCTCCAGGGCGGTCAGGGCCGGGCCCCGGGCAGACAAAACTGGTGACCGCGCCGCGGGTGATGCGGCGCGGTCACCGAAGTCCGTTAGGGAACCTCCGAGCTACTTCAGCAGGAGTTCCGGGCGGATCACGTCACCACGGCCCCTGCGGCCACCCGAACGGTGCGACACCCGCTGTCAGTGCCGACCCCGGGGGTTCCAGTCCGCGTACTCGTCGTCCTCCGAGGGGTCGTCATCCACCTCGGCCTCGTCGACGTCGTCGGAGTCGTCACTGGCGTATGCCTGACCCGCGTCCCCGCTGGAGAGTTCTCGCTGGAGGGCGTCGTAGTCGGTGTCCGGGCTGAAGTACTTCAGACGCCGGGCGACCTTGGTCTGCTTCGCCTTCTGACGGCCGCGCCCCATGGCGTCGACCCCCTCATACGTAGAACCGGGGCAAGCGCCCGTGGCGGGGCCCCGGAGTGTGGTTAATCGTCTCTCGTGGTCGTAACGGTACAACGTCGGGAGGGTCCGCGGCATCCCAGCCCCTCCGTTCGTCGGGCCCGAACGAATGAACTCCTGCGATATCACTGCGTATTACCCTGATCGCACCCTGCGTTGGGCGTGTCGTGCCCCGGCTCCGCGGCGATCG
>DASTGO010000573.1:0-4419 GCA_035719045.1 Kineosporiaceae bacterium
GTGGGACCGGGCCCCGCGACCCTACCGCCGGCATCTCGGCATGGGCTGGCTGGCTGCTGCATGAGACTTCGCCGGCGGGAGGCCCAGTCAATCCCGGATCGGCCCGCTCGGCAGCAGTACCCGGGGAAGTCAGTACAAGTCCGTACACGGATCATGTTCCGGATGCGTCTGGCCGGTCACGTATTGCCCGTTTTCCCACCCTTCCCGGCCCACCGACGCTACGGTGACGATCTCCGACGCACGTCCGGGGGGACGGGACGTCGTCGGCAGGTACGGCCACCGACGCGGAGGATCCAGTTGCCCGAGGGCGTCCCCGACCCGACCACCATCACCGACCGGCCGGGCTTCGCCCAGGCACTCACGCAGCTGCGGGAGCGGGCCGGGCTGACCGTGCGGGACGTGGCCCGCACCGCAGGTCTGCAGGCGAGCACCGCCGGCGGCTACTTCGGCGGCCGTCACCTGCCGCCGGTGGCCACCCCCGGCACGCTGACCTCCCTGCTGGAGTCCTGCGGGGTCCGCGACCCGGCGGCCCAGTCCGCCTGGCACGACGCCCTGCTGCGGGTCCGGCACGCCCCCGCGGCCCGTCCGGCGTCCGCGACCACCCCGTACCGGGGGCTGGCCTCCTTCCAGCCGGAGGACGCCGAGTGGTTCTTCGGCCGGGAGGAACTCGTCGAGGCGCTGTGCACCCGGGTCGCCGCGGCCGCCCGCCGGCTGACCGTCGGCACCGGTCGAGGGCTGGTCGTCGTGGTCGGGGCGTCCGGGTCGGGCAAGTCCTCGCTGCTGCGGGCGGGCCTGATCCCGGCCGTGGAACGCGGCGCGGCGAGCGGGCTCGGCAGTCCGGGCTGGTCGTGGCTGCTGTTCACCCCGGGCGCGGAACCCGTGGCCGAACTGCGACGGCAGCTGAGTGGCAGCGGCGGCCACGGGGCCGGTGGACCGGTCACGGCGGACCGGGACCTGCTGGTCGTCGTCGACCAGCTCGAGGAGCTGTTCACCACCTGCACCGACGACGCACAGCGGCGCGCCTTCGTCACCGAACTGCTGGACCTCGGCCGCGACCGGACGGGCCGGACGGTCGTCGTCGCAGGCCTGCGCGCGGACTTCTACGGGCATGCCACCCGGCTGCCGGGCCTGGTCGGGGCCCTGCAGGACTCCCAGCTCGTGGTCGGCCCGATGACCGTCACCCAGCTGCGGCGGGCGATCGCCGAACCTGCACGCAAGGCCCGGGTCGAGCCGGAGGACGGCCTGATCGAGCTGGTGCTGCAGG
Source organism: Kineosporiaceae bacterium (assembly GCA_035719045.1). Taxonomy (GTDB): domain Bacteria; phylum Actinomycetota; class Actinomycetes; order Actinomycetales; family Kineosporiaceae; genus DASTGO01. The sequence goes on from DASTGO010000573.1 coordinate 1,265, forward strand.
CCCTGGCCCCGACCCCGGGGGTGAACGGCGGCGGATCGGGCCCGGCGGCGGCCCATGAGCCGGGGGCGCTGCCACTGCTGTCCCACGCCCTGCTGGCCACCTGGCAGCGCGGCCAGGGGACCACGTTGCGGGCCGAGGACTTCCTCGCGGCGGGCGGGATCCAGGGGGCCGTCGCGGGCACCGCCGAGGAGGTGTACACGCAGCTGACCCCGGCCGAACAGGAGACCGCCGCGCGGCTGTTCCGCCGCCTGGTCTGGGTCGGGGCGGACAGCGGCGACACCCGGCGCCGGGTGTCCTTCGCCGAGCTCGGCCTGCAGGCCGACGGCCCGGCGTCGCCGTTGCGCACCGCCCTGGACCAGTTCGTCGCCCACCGTCTGCTCACCACCACCGAGGACGGCGTCGAGATCACCCACGACGCCCTGTTGGTCGCCTGGCCCCGCCTGCGGTCCTGGGTGGACGCCGACCGGGTCGGGCTGAGGACCCACCGGCAGCTCACCGCCGCGGCCCTGGCGTGGGACGGCGGCGGACGCGATCCGCACGCCCTGTATGCCGGCGGGCGGCTGGCCACCGCGCTGGAATGGGCGGCCGACCCCGGGCACGACGCGGAGCTGTCCCCCGTCGAACAGGCCTTCCTCACCGCCTCCGCCGACCGGGACCAGGCCGAACGCCGCCGTGAGCAGCGCACCACCCGACGGCTGCGCTGGCTGGCCGGCTCCCTGGTGGTGCTGCTCGCGGTGGCCGCGGGCCTGGCCGGGTACGCCTTCCGGCTGCGCGACGCCGCCGCCCGTGACCGCGACCTCGCCGACTCCCGGCAGGTGGCCGTCCAGGCGCAGCGGCTACGCACCGAGGACCCGGCGGACGCCGCCCAGCTCGCGGTGCTCGCCTACCGCACCGCGCACAGCCCGCAGGCGGCCTCGGCGGTGCTGGACGCCGCAGCGCTGCCGGTGCCGACCAAGCTGTCCGGGCCGCCCGGCGTGCTGCAGTCGGTGTCGGCGACCGTCGACGGGAAGCTGGTCGCCGGGGGCGGGGAGAAGGGGGTCGTCCGGCTCTGGTCGACCCCGGCGGGCAGGCGCCCGCAGAAGCTGGCCGACCTGCCGACGGAAACCGGGCAGACGGTGTTCGCGACGGCGTTCGCGCCGGACGGGCGGCTGCTGGCGGCGGCCGGCGGGGACAAGCTGATCCGGCTCTGGGACGTCACCCACCCCGACCGGCCGCGGCCCCTCGGGACACCACTGACCGGCGCGCAGAACACCGTGTACGGGCTGGCCTTCAGCCCGAACGGTCATGTGCTGGCCGCGGCGAGCGCCGACCGGACCGTGCAGCTGTGGAACGTCGCCGACCCGGCGCACGCCGTCGCCTTCGGGCCGCCGGTCACCGCCGGGGACGAGGCCGTCCAGGCGGTCGCATTCTCCCCCGACGGCGGGACGCTGGCGGCGGGCGGCGTCGACCGCACGGTGCGGCTGTTCACCGTCACCGACCCGGCCCGTCCGGTGCCGGTGGGTCCGCCGACCGGGATCCGGCTGGCCGGTGCGACGTCGACGGTGTTCGGGGTGGCGTTCAGCCCGAACGGGCAGACCGTCGCCGCGGGAACCCGGGACGGCAGCGTCCTGCTGTGGAACCTGACCGGCCTGCCCCGGGCGTTCCCGCCGGGACCGCCCTCGGTGCCCGCGGCCACGACGCTGAGCGGGCCGGGCAACTGGGTCAACGGAGTCGCCTTCTCCCCCGACGGGCAGCGACTGGCGGCCGCCAGCTCCGACGGGAAGGTCTGGGTGTGGGAACCGGCGCAGGGCGGTGCCGCGACGACGCTGCCGCATCCGGCGCCCGTCACCGCGGTCACCTGGCGCGGCAACGGCACTCTGTTCAGCAGTTGCGCGGACGGCAGCGCCCGCAGCTGGACCGTCCCCGGCGGACCCGCGACCGGACTGCCCGGTCCGGTCTACGGGATCAGCTTCAGCAGGGACGGCACCCGGCTGGCCGGGACCGCCGGTGGCGCCCCTGCGGGAACGGCCGGGCTGAGCCGGCTGTGGAACCTCTCGGACCCCGCCCGACCGCGACGCAGCAGCCCCGCGATCGGCGCGGCACCCGCCACCGCACCCGGTGCGGCAACTGCCCCTGCCCCCGGCACTGCACCTGCCCCGGCGACCGCTGCGGGACTGCCCGACGGGTCGGGTGCGATCAGCCCTGACGGCACGCTGCTGGTCACCGGAACCCGGACGGGCACCCTGCAGTTCTGGGACGTGACCGATCCCGCGTCACCCCGCCCGGCCGCCCCGGAACTGACCGTGAGCACCCAACTGGTGGAGTGGGTGGGCTTCGCCCCCGACGGGCGCAGCCTCGCGATCGGCAGCGACGACGGCACCGTCCGGCTGGTCGACGTCGCCGACCACAGCCACCCCGCGGTACTCGGCGCGCCGCTGACCGGCCCGGCCAACCAGGTGTTCGCCGTGACGTTCAGCGCCGACGGCACCCGGCTGGCCGCCGCCACCTCCAACCGCACCGTCTGGCTCTGGGACGTCCGGGACCGGCGGGCGCCGAAGGTGCTGGCCGGGCCGGTCCGGGGACCGGCCAGCTACGTGTACGGGGTCGCGTTCAGCCCCGACGGCCGGACCCTCGCGGCCGGCACCGCCGACCACTCCGTCTGGCTGTGGGACCTCGCCGACCCCGCGCATCCGGCGCCGATCGGGCAGCCGCTCACCGGACCGACGAACTACGTGTACTCCGTCGCGTTCAGCCCGGACGGGACCAGGCTCGCCGCCGGCGCGGGTGACCACTCCGTCTGGTTGTGGGACGTCAGGGACCGCACCCGGCCGGCACCGCTGGCGACCCTCACCGATCCCGGCGACGCCGTGTACGCGGTGGCGTTCAGCCCGGACGGGCGCACGCTCGCGGCCGGCAGCGGCGACCACTCCGTCTGGCTCTGGGACGTCGACCCGCAACGGGCCGTGTCCCGGATCTGCTCCGCCGCCGGGGACCCGGTCAGCCCCTCCGAGTGGGCCGTGTCCGCACCGGGCCTGCCGTACCGACCCGTCTGCTGACGCCTGCGCGCCCTGGCCGGCATCCGGACCACCGGTTCGGCGGATCCAGCTGCCGGCCTCGCCGTCCGATGTTCACCGAGGCGGGGGCTGTCGTCAGCCCTGGAGACTCGGGGAAGGGAG